>NZ_JBICVV010000004.1:0-356362 GCF_043199295.1 Streptomyces sp. NPDC048612 | reverse complement strand
CGACAACGCGGCGAGCGTGCGTGCCTGGGGGCACCTCCCAGCGGTAGCTGGGGGAGCGTCGCGGGGCAGGCGGGAGTTTGACGACAGGCCCTAGGCCACCGCCTCTTCCCGTACGGCGGGCCGGACATGAAGGATGCCGTCCAGGACGTCGACCTGGTGCGTGCGCACCGGCCGGCGGGCGGGCAGACAGGCCGGTGCTCCGGTGCGCAGGTCGAACAGGGCCGCGTGCAGCGGGCATTCCACGAAACACCCCTCGACGAAGCCCTCGGAGAGCGAGGCGTCCTGGTGGCTGCACAGGTCGTCGACGGCGTAGTAGCCGCCGTCCTCGGCGTGGAAGACCGCGATGGCCGGTGTGGCGTCGTCGGTCTCGATCCGGACGGACTCGCCCTTGGGCAGGTCCTCGATGCGGCAGACGGGAATCATCTGGCCCCCTCGCGCTGATCGGTATCATGTGTTCTGAATAACGCATCGCAGAGCGCGATGCGCAACAGAATCCAAGCCGGGAAGCGGGCCGTCAAGGGCTTCCCGGCAGATGCCCTCAGACGTGCCCCGCGGGGGCCACCGGTGGTGAGACGAAGACCCATGTCGAACACGAGCGAGACGGCGGACGACCGGCCCGAGGAGCGGCGCGGCGGGGCGGGTTCCGTCCAGTCCGTGGACCGCGCGGTGAGCGTGCTGGAGATCCTGGCGAAACTGGGCGAGGCCGGGGTGACCGAGATCGCCGAGGAGCTGGGGGTCCACAAGTCGACCGCGTTCCGGATTCTCGGGGTGCTGGAGAACCGCGGGCTGGTGGAGCAGGAGCGGGAGCGCGGGAAGTACTACCTGGGCGCCGGGGTGCTGCGGCTGGCGGGTGCCGCCGCGATCCGGCTGGACATCTCCCAGGAGGGCCAGCCGGTGTGCCGGGCGCTCGCCGCCGACACCGGGGAGACCGCCAACATCGCGGTGCTGGACGGCGATGCGGCGGTCAACATCATGCAGGCCAGGGGCTCCGCCGCGGTCACCGCGTACAACTGGCTGGGCCGCCGTACCCCGCTGCACGCCACCGCCAGCGGCAAGGTCCTGCTGGCCCACCTGCCGGCCCCGCGCCGGGACACCCTGGTGGCCCGCAAGCTGCCGCGGTTCACCGAGCACACCCTGACCACGGCGGCCGGTCTGCGCGAGCAGCTGGCGGCCGCGCTGGAGGACGGATTCGCCTGCACCAGCGAGGAGTTGGAGATCGGGCTGAACGCGGTGGCGGCACCGGTACGGGCCCACGACGGCGCGGTGATCGGCGCGATCGGCCTCTCCGGTCCGGCCTACCGGATGGAGCGTCAGCTGCTGCCGGAACTCGCCGAACGGGCGGCGAAGGCGGCCGCCGACCTCTCCCGCCGGATGGGGTACGCGGGGTGAACGGGGTAGCGGGAAATCGCCCCTTGACGTATCCCTGACGGACTTCCAGCATGTCTCCTATAGCGCAACCAAGCGCACTATAGGCAACACGGCGACAGCGGTGGACCGCCCTCCGCCCCTGTCCCCGCTCCCAGCACAGCGCACCGCTCCCACCCCTCACAGGCCTCCGTGCCACCTCACGCGTGCACCCGCCCTGCCGCCGCCGCAGGCGCCGTTTTAGGAGTGAGACATGCCGCACGAAGCCCGCGCCGTCGTCGCCCTCAAGAAGGGCGCCCCCGTCGAGGTGCTGCCGATCCTCGTGCCCGATCCCGGTCCGGGCGAGGTGCTCGTGACCGTCCAGGCCTGCGGGGTGTGCCACACCGATCTGCACTACCGGGACGGCGCGATCGGCGAGGACTTCCCCTATCTGCTCGGCCATGAGGCGGCCGGGGTGATCGAGGAGGTCGGCCCCGGTGTCACGGAACTGGCGCCCGGTGACTACGTGGTGCTCGCCTGGCGGGCGCCGTGCGGACGGTGCCGGTCCTGCCGCCGCGGCCGTCCCTGGTACTGCTTCGACTCCCTCAACGCCGGCCAGCCGATGACCCTCCAGGACGGCACGGCGCTGACGGCGGCCCTGGGCATCGGGGCCTTCGCCGAGAAGACCCTGGTAGCCGCCGGGCAGGCGGTGAAGGTCGACCCGTCGGCGCGCCCGGAAGCCGCGGGGCTGATCGGCTGCGGGGTGATGGCCGGGTACGGCGCCGCCGTGCACACCGGCGGGGTCGGCAGCGGGGACACCGTCGCCGTCATCGGCTGCGGCGGGGTCGGCAACGCCGCCATCGCGGGCGCCTCCCGGGCCGGGGCGCGCCGCGTCATCGCCGTCGACCTCGACGACGGCAAGCTGGACGCCGCCGAGCGCTTCGGTGCCACCGACACCGTCAACTCCCGTGGTACAGACCCCGTCGAGGCGGTCCGGGCGCTCACCGGCGGGCACGGTGCCGACGTGGTGATCGACGCGGTGGGCCGCCCCGAGACCTACCGCCAGGCGTTCTCCATGCGCGACCTGGCCGGCACCCTGGTCCAGGTGGGCGTCCCCGAACCGGACATGCGCATCGAGCTGCCGCTCCTCGATCTCTTCGCGCGCGGCGGCGCCCTGAAATCGTCCTGGTACGGCGACTGCCTGCCCAGCCGCGACTTCCCCGTACTGATCGATCTGTTCCTGAGCGGCAAGCTCGACCTGGAGCGGTTCATCAGCGAGACCATCGCGCTCGACGACATCGAACCGGCCTTCGCCAAGATGCAGCGCGGGGAGGTCCTGCGGTCGGTGGTCGTGGTCTGACCGCCCGCAGGACCCCCGCGCCGCGGGTCAGCCGCCGGCCGGGTCCGCCGGTTCCTCCGGGGCCGGGTCCTCCGGCCGCCGGTACATCCGCGTCGCCGTGATCTGCCCGTGCACCGCCTCGCCGGACGGGTCCGGCTGCGGCAGGCCCGGCCGCAGATGCTCCTCGACGCTGATGTACTTCAGCCCGGCCCGCAGATCCGCGTCATTGCGCAGCCGGATGACCAGCGGGAACTCTGCGAGCGCGGTGGTGTCGAACAGGCCGGTGGTGTAGAGCAGCTGGACGCCCAGCGCATCGGCGACGGCGCGCTGCAGCTCCAGCAGATAGGTGGCGTTGGCGCGGCCGATGGGGTTGTCCAGGAACAGCGTGCCGGCGTGCCGCTGCTTGTCGCGGCCCCGGTCGTTGCTGCGCAGCGCCGCCATCGTGCAGTACAGGGCGATGGCGGCGGTCAGCAGCTGGCCGCCGGAGAAGACATCGCCCATCTGCCCGACCGGCACCCGCTCGGCGCGCAGCACCGCGTCCGGCTTGAGGATCTCCACGGCCACCCCGCGCGGCTGGAGCGCCGCGCTGACGCCGCGCAGCAGCAGGGACATCCCGTCCCGCCGCAGATCGCTGTTCTTCTTCACGGCCGCGCGGGTCGCCTCGTCGATGACCTCGCCGAGCCGCTCGGTGAGCGTGGCCTGGTCGGGGTCCTCGAACCGGATACGCAGGAACTCCTGCCCGGACCACTCCCCCAGCCCCTCGGGCAGCCGCGACAGCCGCTGGGCGGAGCGCAGCGTCGTCAGCGAGGACTCCACCAGCCCGCGGAGCCGGTCGACGATGGAGTCGCGGTTGCGCTCCAGCTGCTCCAGCTCGTCGGTGAGCACCCGCAGCCTGGGTGCGAAGGCCTCCGCCCACTTGGCGGCGTGGTCCGGGAGGGCCGCCGCGGGCAGCTCGCGGATCTGCTGCCGGGCGGGGGTGCGGACCTGTTCGTAGCGGGTGGAGTTGGCGTGCCGTACGAGGATGTCGCTCGCCTCGCGGACCGCGGAATCGGCGGTGGACAGATCGGCGGCGCAGCCGCGCAGCGAGCGGCGGGACTCGGCGGCGGCCTGCCGGGCGTCCGCCAGCCGGCCGGGGTACGGCTCGACCGGCCCGTCCGCCGCCTCCTCGGTGTCCTGGTGGTCACGGAGCAGATCGCGCAGCAGGGCGGCGGTCTCGTCGAAGCCGCCGGCCGCGTCCTCGGCGGCGCGGTGGCCGCGCAGCAGCTCCTCGTGCCGGTCCCGGGCGGTCGTCAACGCCTCGGTGGTGGTGGCCAGTTCGCCCGCCGCGGTGCGCAGCAGCTCCTTGGCACGGTCGGCGTCCGCGGGCACCAGCTCCTCGGGCAGCTCGGTGTGCGCCTCGCCGTCCGTGGGGGCGAGCCGCTCGGCCTCGCCGCGCAGCCGGCCGAGCTGTTCGCTGGCGGCCGAGGCGCGGGTCTCCAGCATGTGCACCAGCGATTCGGCGCGGGCGGCGGCGGCCTGCCGGGACGGGCCGTCGGCGGCGTCCGGGCTCTCCAGGAGCGCCTCCGCGCGGGTGCGGACCTTGTTGGTGAGGCGGTTCAGCTCGGCCAGCGCGGCGCTCTCCTCGCCCTCGGCACGGGCCTGTTCGGCGCGCAGGTCGGCACCGACGCCGACCTTCTCGTACAGCTGGGAGGCGGCGCGGTAGGCCTCGCGGAGTGCGGGCAGCGAGACGCTCGCGGCCTCGGGGGCCTCCCCCAGGTCGTCCGGCACACCGGCGATCTCGGCGCGCTCGGCGCGCAGCGCACGGGCGGTGCGGCGGGCGTCGTCGGCGGCCCGCTGGGCGGCCCTGCGGTCCTCGTCGGCGGCCCGCGCGCGGTCCACGCACTCCTCGGCGCGGTCCTCGGATTCGGCCGCCTCGTCGGCGAGTTCCCGCATCCGGGACTGCCAGGAGGCGCGCTCGCGCAGCCGGTGGGCGAGCCCGGCCAGCAGGTCGGCGGCGCGGCGGGCGCGCTGGGCGGTCTCCTGGCGCTCGTCACGCACCCGGGTGGCCTCGGCCGCGACCTCCTCGGTCTCGGTGCGCGCCGCGCGGGCCTCGGCCAGCTCGGCGGCGGCCTCCTCGGCGGCCGTCCGGGTCTCCGTCGCGGCGGCGGCCAGCTCCTCCAGGCGGCCGGCCGGGCAGCCGGTACGCCAGGAGCCGAGCCGGGCGGCCAGCGCACGGTCCCCGGCGAGCCGGGCGGCCAGCGCCCGGATCTCGTCGTCGCGCTCTATGGCGCGCGCCCGCAGCGCCTGGCGCTCCTCGTCCGCGGCGGACTCGTCGTGCATCGCCGGGTTCGGCGGGACGAGGAAGACGCCGGACTCCCGCTCGTCGGGGGCGGGCGTGGGCGCGAGCAGCGCGGCGGCGGTGCCGACCGCGACGGCCGAGCGCGGCAGCAGCGCGGCCTGGGCGAGCACCTCGCGGGCCCGCGCATGGGTGTCCGGGTCCGTGATGATCACGCCGTCGACCAGCTCGGGGCGGGCGGCGAGCACCCGGGTGTGGTCGGCCGGGTCGACGGACTGGGCCAGATAGCGCCAGCCCGGCAGCGCGGGGACACCGTGCTCGCCGAGGTACTCGACGGCGGCCAGCACATCGGGCCCCGGGGGCAGCAGACCGCCGTCGCCCAGCGCGCCGAGAATCCGCGCGTCGTCGGCGGCGGCCGTGCGCAGGTCGAACAGCTGCCGCTCGGCGCCGGCGACGCCCGCCTCCAGCAACTCGCGCAGCCCGTCGGCGTTGCGGTCCAGCTCCTCGGCGGTGAGCGGGCCGGCGGCGGGACGGCGCGCGGCGCCCGGGTCCGTGCCGGTGGCCGTACGGGGGCCGGGTACGCCGAGGGCCTTGGCCTCGGACTGCGGGAGTCCGAGGAGGTCGGTGAGGCGCTGTTCGGCGCCGATGGACTCGGCGGCCCGGCGCTCGGCCTCGTAGGCGCGCTCGGCGGCCTCGGCGGCGTCCTCGGCGCGGGCCGCCGCCAGTTCGGCGGCGGAGTGCCGGGCGGTGGCCTCGCGGGCCCGGTCGGTGGACTGCCGGGCCGCTTCACGGGCCGAGTCCCAGGCCTCCACGGCGGTCTTCTCGGCGTCCGAGGCGGCCAGCGCGGCGCGGGCCGGGTCGGCGTCGGGGGCGCTGTCGTCCAGCCAGCCCGCCCGGACGGCCTCCGCGGTCTCCTCGGCGACCTCCGCGAGCCGCTGCTTGAGGTGCTCGGCCTCGCTGCGGGCGCGCTGGGCGTGGGTGGCGGCGGTGGTGGCGTCGCGGTGCGCCGACTCACCGGCCTCCTGGAGGGCGGCGGACCGCTCCTCCTCCTCGTTGGCGACCCGTTCACCGGCCTCCGCCGCCGCGTGCAGGGCGCGGACGAGATCGGCGGCGGCGGAGGCACGGGCGGCGAGCGCGGGCGCGGCGTCCCGCTCGGCCTCGCGGATGGCGGCGGCGACCCGGGCGGAGCGGTCGGCCGCGGCGCGGTGCCGCAGCGCGATCTCGGCGGCCTGCCAGGCGCTGTGCAGCGTACGGGCGTCGTTGAGTTCCCGGCGCTGGGCGGCGGCGCCCTTCTCCGCGGCGGCCAGCGCCAGCGAGGCATGCCGGTAGGCGAGTTCGGCGGAGACCAGGGAGCGGCGCTCGCGGACCTGCTCGGCGTCGGTGACGCGGTGCGCGGCGGCGTCGACCTGCTCGGCGAGGGCGGCGGCGCGGCCGCGCTCCTCGGTGCCGCGGGCGTGCAGCCGCTGGGCGAGGCCACGGGTGCGGCGCTCGGCTCCGGCGTGCACCTCGCGGGCCCGTTCACGGTGTTCGGCGGCGTCGGCGATGCGGGAGAGCAGGTCGAGGGAGCCGGCCGTGAAGTCCCGTTCGGCGGTGAGTTCGGCGCGCCGGCCGAGCTTGTGGGCGAAGCCGTGCACCAGGTCGGCGAGGCCGTCGGTGTCCCGGGTGTCGGTGACGGCGCGCAGCAGCAGGTCGGTGAAGTCCGAGTCGTTCTTGACCGCGAACAGGCCGGCTGCCTCGCCCTCGTCGGCGTTCATCTCCCGCTGGTAGCGGAAGAGTTCCGGGTCCAGGCCCAGCTCGCCGAGGTGCTCGTTCCAGCGCTCGTGGATCTCCTCCCAGACGACGTCCAGGTTGGGGTAGTTCTTCCCCGCCTCGGTGAGGACGTCGCGGAAGCCCTTCATCGTGCGGCGGCGGCCCTGGGCACCGGAGCTGCCCTCGCCGCCCTCCTGGCGGGGGCGGACGACGGTGGCCTCGGCGACGGGGAGCGAGTCCAGGCTCATCCCCGGGCCGGGACGGAAGCTGTACCAGGCCTCGGCGAACTTCCGGGGGTCGTTGGAGACCTGCCGGCCGCGCCATTCGCTGGCCTTGCCGACGACCACGCTCTCGCCGGTCACCACGTGCTGCCACTCCAGGGCGACATGGCCGCAGTCGTCGGCGAGCAGGAACTTGCGCAGCACGCCGGAGCTGGCGCCGCCGAGGGTGTTGCGGTGACCGGGCAGCATCACCGAGAAGATCAGCTTGAGCAGGACGGACTTGCCGCCGCCGTTCTCCAGGAAGAGCACCCCGGCGGGTGCCGGGCGGCGCGGCGGGCCGACCGGTTCGTCCTCGAAGAAGTCCGCCTGGGCCGGGGCCGGTTGGGGTACGGGCGCACCGACTCCGCGCAGGTCCAGCACGGTGTCGGCGTAGCGCGCACCGGCGGGCCCGATGGAGTAGAGGCGGACCCGGGACAGCTCGTACATGGCGGACTCTCGTTGTCGTGTCGGGGAGGGGTGGCGGCGGGCGGCCACCGGATGGTCGGCGGTCGAGGGGCTCCGTCAGCCCGAGTGGAAGGGCAGTCCGGCGTCCGCGACCAGGTCGAGGTCGTCGGTCTCCTCGCCCGGCATGAGGGCGGCGCTGCCGTCGGCGACGGGGACGATGCCCAGCTCCAGGAGTTCGGCCATGGCGGCGCTGCCGGCCATGTCGCGGACCTGGAGCTGATAGCGGGCGGTGGTGCGGTAGGCGCCGCCGGCGTCGTCGCCGGTGCGCTGGAGGAAGCCGGAGTCGACGAGGAAGGTGACGGCCTTGGCGATGATGCCGGTGGTCGAACCGGCCAGCCGGCGGGCGTCCTTGGTCGCGCCGGTCGCGCTGCGCCGGGCGTAGATGCGCCAGGCGGACTCCAGACCGGGGGCGTCGGTGGCCGGGTCGGTGTTCTCGCCCTCCTGCTCGGCGCGCTCCTCCAGGCGGCGGCAGGCCTGCCGGACGAAGGCGTCGACCCCGTTGACCGTGATCCGGCCGATGTAGCCGTCGTCGGCGAGGTCCTCGGGGCGCGGGAAGGCCAGCGCGGCGACGGCGAGGTGGGCCAGGCCGTGCAGGAAGCGGTCGGCGGAGTCGGCGGAGGCGCGGCGGGCGTAGTCGCCCATGCGGACGGCGAAGACGGAGTCCTCGTCGGCGGTGACGGCCATCCCGGCGCGGGTGGAGACCTCCAGGACGACCAGGCCGAGGCCGGTGGCGACGGCGTCGGCGAGCCGGGCGAAGGCGGGGTCGTCGCGGTAGCGGCGGAGCAGTTCGCTGTATTCGGCGTCGCGGGCGGGCAGCAGCTTGGGCTGGAGGCCGAAGGAGACCAGCCGCGCGGCGTCGGCGGCGTCGGCGGGGGTGAGGGGCGGGGGGCTCGCCGCGGCGGGCCCGGCGTCGGCGGCGGGCGCGCCCCAGCCAGGCTCACCGGTCCCGGACGCCAGGTCCGGCTGCGGCGCCTCGTCGTACTGGGTCACGGAACAAGCTCCTTGCAGGGGACGGTCGGGGACATCTCGGGCCGGTGGGACGGCGGACGGCCGGCCGGCGCGCCGTGGGCCCGCCGGACCGGTCGCACCCCGCCGTGCACCGGCGGCTCACCCTGGGCACGCGGCATCAGGCCACCTCCGAGCGGTCCGCGGCCATGCCGGCGGCGTCCAGCAGCGCCGTGCCGACGATGAGGTCGGCGCCGCCGAACTCGGGGTCGGCCAGCTCCGTGCCGTCGTCGACGGCGAACAGCAGCTGCTGTTCGCCCTGGCGGTAGGCCGTGCCGACCGGCGGGCTGGCGGCGTGCACCGCCAGCAGGGCGACGAGGTAGGGGAGTTCGGGGTCGCTGCGGCGCGCCTCGGCGAGCAGGCCGGAGAGCCGGCGGGGCGCGTCGGCGGGCAGGGCGAGCAGCGCCATCGCGGCGTCCAGCTGGGCCTCGCTGAAGCGGCTGTCGTCGGGGGTCGCGACCAGGTCGGGCTCGGGCATCTCGGCGCCGAGGTGCTCCCGCTCCATGGGCGGGGTGAGCAGCATCTCGACGAGGTCCCCTATCCGCGCGGCCGAGGGCGTGCGCAGCCCGGTGCCCTGGGCGAAGAAGGCGTCGGTGACACGGATGGCCTGCTCGGCGGGGAGCGGCAGCACCGGGGCGACCAGCTGGCCGTAGAGGTCGAGCCCGGAGCGGGCCGTGGGAGTGGCGAAGGCCTGCCGGTCCTGCTCGGCGCGGAACAGCGGCCCGGCCTCCAGCAGCCGGGACTGGAGCTGGGTGTGGCGGCGGATGCAGTCCTTGACAATGTCGACGAGCTCGGCGGCCCGCCGCTTGTGCTCGGGCTCCTCGGTCTCGTCGCGGGCCTTGCGGATGTTCGTCAGGATGGCGTTCTCGTGGCGGTAGCGGTCCGCGACGTGGTCCAGCGCCTCGGTGATCATGTCGGGGACGGTCTGCAGCCAGTCGACGGCGCGGACGTTGCGGCGGGTGGCGTCCAGGGTCCTGCGGAGCGTCTCGGCGTACTGCACGGTGCGGTAGCGGGCCTGTTCGGCGGCGAGCTGGGCGTCGGCCAGGCGGCCGCGGTTGATCAGCACCTCCAGCTTGACCTCGGCGGCGATCTGGGCGCTGGTGACGTCCGTGTCGAGCGCGCCGACCAGGACGTTGACCGCTTCGTCGGTGGCCCGGAGGTAGACGCTGCCGCCGGCGCCGGGCACCTCCTCGATGAGCTTGAAGTCGTAGTCGCGGCGGACGTACTCGCCCTCGGTGGTGAAGGTGCCGTAGACGGCGCGGAAGCCGCGGTCCACGCTGCCGACGTTGATGAGGTTCTCCAGCACCCAGCGGGCCACCCGCTCGTGCTCGATCGCGGCGCGGCGGGGAGCCTGGGCGGCGACCCGGGGGAGCACCTTCGCCACTATCTCCTCGTGGTCGGCGCCGGTGTCGAAGTCCATGTTGAGGGTGACGAGGTCGATGACGGCGAGCGCCACCTCCGCCATGGCGTAGACGCCGTACTCGCCCGTGAGGTTGGCCTTGCGCGCATCGAGGTCGTGCAGCGGCGCGGTGCACGCGAGGGCACGCAGCCGACGGGCCAGGCCCTCGTCGGCGGCCGGGCCCGGCGCAGGCCGGTGAGGGCCGTTGAGCTGGGGCGCAGCGGCCCCCGGGGCGGGAAAAGTCACGTCGCACAGAGTAGGCGCTCGCACTGACAACGGACGAAACGGCGCGGATGCGTTCCTGGGTGGAACCGCAGGTGAGTCCGTTGACGGACCGCTCACGGGCCGCTCGCGGACCGGCGCGACAGTCTACGGGGTGGCGTGCCGCGGCGGCCCGCCAGGTCCGGTGTGCGCCGGCGCCGGTCTCAGTGGGTGGCGCCTCCGGCGACGCGGAGGTCGGTGCGGGTGTGCGCGGCGGTGCGGGCGATCTCGCGCAGCGCCCGGGCGACGGCGTCCGTGGGGAGCGAGGGCAGGGCGCGGTCGAGGACCTGTTCCGGCGCGTAGGGCACGTGGACGAATCCGCCGCGCATCCCGGGCAGTTCGGTGGCGATGAGGTGGGCGAGGCCGTAGAAGACGTGGTTGCAGACGTAGGTGCCCGCGGTGTTGGAGACGGAGGCGGGCAGTCCGGCGGCGCGGACGGCCGCCACGCAGGCCTTGACCGGCAGGGTGGAGAAGTACGCGGCGGGGCCGCCCGGCACGATCGCCTCGTCGACGGGTTCGGCGCCCGAGGCGTCGGGGATGCGGGCGTCGTCGACGTTGACGGCGAGGCGTTCGACGGTGAGGTCGGGCCGGCCGCCCGCCTGGCCGACGCACACCACGATCTCGGGGCGGGTCTCCTCGATCGCGGCGCGCAGCACCGCTACCGACGCTCCGTAGACGCAGGGCAGTTCGGCGGCGAACAGCTCGGTGCCGTCCGGCGGTTCGGCCGCTGCGGCGCGGACCGCCTGCCAGGAGGGATTGGTGGATTCACCGTCGAAAGGGGCGAATCCGGTCAGTAGTACCCGGGTCATACGGTCATCCTTGGTGCGACGGCTGGAGCGGAGGACGGAACGGGCCGGTCCCCGGGCGCCGGCCGCGGAGGGGCGGCGCCCGGGGACCGGTTCAGAAGGCGAACAGCGCCATGATCACGATGTTGCAGCCGAGCAGCACACCCGCGGTGGGCAGCTGTGCCTTGATGGGCCCGTACTGGTCCTTCAGTTCCAGCAGCGCCGCCGGGACGATGTTGAAGTTGGCGGCCATGGGGGTCACGAGGGTGCCGCAGAACCCGGCGAGCATGCCGATGGCCAGCACGGCGGGGGCGTTGCCGTCGAAGTGCCCGACCAGGACGGGCCAGCCGACGGCCGCGGTCATCACGGGGAACGCGGCGAACGCGTTGCCCATGATCATGGTGAAGGCGAACATGCCCACGCAGTAGACGACGATCGCGATGTAGAGCGAGTCGTCCGGCAGGATGGAGGTGGTCAGCTTGCCGACCTGGTCGCCGACGCCGGAGACCTGGAAGATCGCGCCCAGGGTGGCCAGCATCTGCGGCAGCAGCATCGCCCAGCCCATCGCCTCCAGCATGGAACGGCCGGACTGCACGGGTACGGAGATCCGCTTCTCCCGGAGGATGAGCATGCCGACGACGAGGGCGACGACGGCTCCGATACCGAGGCCGAGGATGGTCTCGCTGCCCTCCTCCAGGACCGGTTCGCCCCCGAAGGACAGGTGCTTGACGCCGATGGCGCAGGCCATGGCGACGACCGGGATGGTGAGCGCCGGGACGAACAGCCGGTTGCCGAGCCTGGCGGCGCTGGCGGTGCGCTCCTCCGTGGTGGTGGTGCGCGGGGTGCCGCGTCCGGTGAACCCGAAGCCGGCCAGGCAGGCCATGAGCAGCACCGCGACGCCCAGGGGCTCGGCGGGTGCCTGCTTGGTGACGACCCAGCTGCTGTAGATGAAGCCGGCGCCGATCAGGCCCCAGAAGGTACCGGTGCCCAGGCGCTTGGGGTTGCTGCGGTCGGTGGCCATCTGGAAGGCCATCACCAGGAAGCTGATCCCCACCAGCCAGTAGAACCACTCTGCCTTGATCACTTGGCGGCCTCCACTGCTGCGGTGTCGTCGACGTGGGCGGTGAGCAGTTCGCGTTCCAGTTGGCGGTCCAGGCGCAGCAGCCGCCAGCCGTGGACCACGAAGGCGCACACGGCGGTGGGGATGGCCCACAGCGCGAGCTGCAGCGGTTCGAGGTGGGTGCCGTAAGTGGTGTTGACGAAGCCGGTAATCAGCAGGATCGAACCGACGGCGAGGAAGACGTCCTCCCCGAAGAATAGGCCGACGTTGTCCGCGCTGGCGGAGAACGACCGGACCTTCTCCCGCGTCCGGTCCGGGAGTCCGCCGTACTTGCGCTCGGCCGCGCCCTCGGCCATCGGGACGGCGAGCGGGCGGACGGTCTGGGCGTGCCCGAAGACCTGGGTCAGTCCGACCGCCGCACCGATCTGCCGCAGGCCGAGGTAGAGCGCCAGGAAGCGGCCCGTGGTGAGTTTGGAGAACCGGGCGATGAGGTTGCGGGCCTGCTCCTGGAGGCCGTAGCGCTCCAGGAGGCCGATGACCGGGAGGGTGATCGCGAAGATCGTCACCGCCCGGCTGCCGGCGAAGCCCTCGCCGAACGCGGCGAGCACCCTGCCCGGCGACAGCCCTCCGAGGAGGCCGGTCGCGATGCCGGCCACGCCTACGACCAGCAGGGGGTTGCGTTTCGTGGCGAAACCGATCACGACCACGAGCACGCCGAGGAGCACGATCATGGATGCGCCTTCCGCGTACGGGGACCCCACGGGTCCGTGAGGGGACAAGAGATTGCAGCGGAGGCTAGGCGATTGTTCAACGATCCGACAAGGGGTCTGTCACAACGGATCGGCCACGCCCTCGGGGCGGGCCGCGCGACGCTCCCCGGCCCCTCACCCCTCCGCGATGCGCTGCGCGTACGCCCCCGACAGCTGGCTGCGCGAGTCCTCCAGGTAGGACCGCAGCAGCCGCTCGGCCTCCGGGGCATCGCCCGCCTGGAGCGCCTCGACAATCTGGCGATTCCGGGTCAAATAGGGCGCATGGAAGCGCCGGGGGTCGGCCATGACGTGGAAGACCAGCCGGAGCTCGGCGAGCACCCCGCGCATCAGCTCATCGGTGCGCGGACTGCCCGCCAGGGCCACGACGCCCTGGTGGAAGCGGATGTTGGCCGTCGAGAGCGCCTGCCACTCCCGTTCCTCCGAGGCCGTCTCGCCGGCCCGTACGGCGGCCTCGATCGCCGCGACGGCGTCGTTCACACCGGCCTCATAGGGCCCCTGGCCGAGCCCCCGTACCGCCGCGCACTCCACGAGGAGGCGCACCCGGTAGATGTCCTCCAGGTCCTCGACGGTCACCACCCGGACGAACACGCCGCGGTTGAGTTCGTGCACCAGCAGCCGCTCATGGGTCAGCAGCCGGAAGGCCTCCCGCAGGGTGTTGCGCGAGACGCCGAGCGCGCCGCCGATGCTCTCCTCGGAGAGGCGGGCGCCGGGCGGGAAGTAGCCCTCGGTGATCCGGTCGCGGAGGATGTCGGCGACCCGCTCGGCCGTGCTGGAGCGGCCCAGCAGGGGGCGGTCCCGCTCCAGGCCCGCGACCTCGGTGAGCCGCCCCTGATCGTTCTTCGCCACGCCGCCCGCCATTCCGCTCCCCGCTCTCGTGCGTACCGGGCGGCGCGTTCCGGCCGTCCCGGTGTCGTTGAGCGGAAGTCAATCCCAGATGAGAGGACGAAACAACGCACCCGTGAACGGTCCGCACCCACCTCTTGTCGGATCGTTGAACAATCCTCTACGTTGTCCTCGACGCCGGTCGGCTCAAGTCGCCCTCAGGGGAGAGCCACTACGGATACGGGCCGGCCGGAACGTCCCGCCCGCCCCTGCCCGCACACGGGCCCCGCACGCCGCACCACCGCGCACCGGCCGGCCCCGAGCCCTCTGGAACGGACACACATGAGTGAGCGCAGCACGGTGCCCCCTCCCGTCATCGACCTCAACGCCGACCTCGGCGAAGGCTTCGGCCGCTGGCAGCTCACCGACGACGAGGCCCTGCTCTCCGTCGTCACCAGCGCCAACGTCGCCTGCGGCTTCCACGCCGGCGACCCGGCCACGATGCGCCGGGTGTGCGAACTGGCCGCCGAGCGCGGGGTGGTGATCGGCGCCCAGGTCTCCTACCGCGACCTGGCCGGCTTCGGCCGCCGCGCGATGGACGTCCCGCCGGACGAGCTGGCCGCCGAGATCACCTACCAGATCGGTGCCCTGGACGTCTTCGCGCGCGCCGCCGGTGCCCGCGTCGGATACGTCAAGCCCCATGGCGCGCTCTACAACCGCTGTGTCCACGACGGGGAGCAGGCCCGCGCCGTCGTGGCCGGCATCCGCGCCGCGGGCGGCGCGCTGCCGGTCCTGGGACTGCCCGGCTCCCGGCTCCACGCGGCCGCAGCGGAGGCCGGACTCCCGGTCGTCGGCGAGGCGTTCGCCGACCGGGCCTACACCCCGGAGGGCACACTGGTGCCGCGCCGCGAGCCGGGCGCGGTGATCCATGACCCCGACGAGGTCGTCAAGCGGGCCCTCGGCATGGCCCGGGACCACGCCGTCACCGCCCGCGACGGCCGGCGCGTGAGCCTCACGGCCCGTTCCCTGTGCCTGCACGGCGACACCCCCGGAGCCGCGGACCTCGCCCGGCGCGTGCGGTCCGAGCTGACCGCGGCCGGCGTCCCGGTGCGGAGCTTCGTATGAGGCCGCTGCCGGTCGGTGAACACGGGCTGCTCATCGAGCTGGACAGCGCCGAGGAGGTCGAGGCGCTGCACGCCGAACTGCTGCGCCGGGCCGCCGACGGCGCCCTGCCGCCGCTGCACGAGATCGTGCCCGCCGCCCGCACGGTGCTGCTCGACGGCCTCGCCGACCCCCGCGGGCTCCTCTCCGAACTGGCCACCTGGGACATTCCGCCGCTCACCGCCGGCGACCGGCCCACGGTGGAGATCCCGGTCCGCTACGACGGCCCCGACCTCGCCGATGTCGCCGCCCTCTGGGGCGTCACCCCGGACGAGGTCGTACGGCGGCACTCCGGCACGGAGTTCCATGTCGCCTTCTGCGGCTTCGCGCCGGGCTTCGGCTATCTGACCGGTCTGCCCGAGCCGCTGCACGTACCGCGCCGGGACACCCCCCGCACCAAGGTGCCGGTCGGCTCGGTCGCCCTGGCCGGCCCGTACACCGGCGTCTATCCGCGCTCCTCCCCCGGCGGCTGGCAGCTGATCGGCACCACCGACACCGTGCTGTGGGACCCGCGCCGCGAACCGGCCGCACTGCTCGCCCCCGGCACCCGCGTCCGCTTCGTCCCACAGGAGACCGGCCGATGACCGACCGCGCCTTCTCGGTCGTCCGGGCCGGTGCGCTCACCACCGTCCAGGACCTCGGCCGGCCCGGCCATGCGCACCTGGGTGTGCCGCGGGCCGGCGCCCTCGACGCGCGCGCGCACCGGCTCGCCAACCGCCTGGTGGGCAACCCCGTTTCCGCCGCCACCCTGGAGACCACGCTCACCGGCTGCGCCCTGCGGGTACGGACCGCCACCACCGTCGCCGTCACGGGTGCCCCCTGCCCGGTGACCGTCGACGGCCGCCCCGCCCCCTGGGGCGCCCCGGTCCGGGTGCCGGCGGGCGCCGTCCTGGACGCCGGGCCCGCCACCCACGGCCTGCGCTCCTACCTCGCGTTCGCGGGCGGCGTCGACGCCGAACCGGTCCTCGGCAGCCGCGCCACCGATCTGCTCTCCGGCCTGGGCCCGGACCCGCTCACCGACGGCGCGGTCCTCCCCCTGGGCGCCCCGCACGGCGCTCCGGCCGGCGCCGACGCCGTCCCGCACCCCGGCCCGGCGGCGGAACTCCTGCTGCCGTTCCTGCCCGGCCCGCGCGACGCCTGGTTCACCGAGGCCGGGCTGCGCACCCTCACCACCGGCCGCTTCCGGGTCTCCCCCGCCAGCAACCGCATCGGGCTGCGCACCGAGGGGCCACCCCTGGAGCGCACCCGCACCGGCGAACTCCCCAGCGAGGGCATGCCGTTGGGCGCCCTCCAGGTCCCGCCCGACGGCCTGCCGGTGCTCTTCCTCCACGACCACCCCACGACCGGCGGCTACCCGGTCGTCGGCGTCGTCCCCGAACGCTGTCTGGCCCCCGCCGCCCAGGCCGTACCGGGCACGCCGGTCCGCTTCGTCCGCATCGGCTAGCGCCACCGCCGCGCGGTCAGCCGCAGTCCGGCACCCCGTACCCCCCGCCGCCCGGCGTGCGCAGGACCAGCACGTCGTCGGCGCCGACGTCCGCGACGTCACAGCCCGCCAGGTCCTCGTGCGTACCGTCCGCCCGCTCGACGGAGTTGGCGCCCAGGGCTCCCGGGGACCCGCCGGCCATGCCGTACGGCGCGACCCGGCGGTGGTTGGTCAGCAGGGCGAGCGTCATCGGCTCCAGGAAGCGCAGCCGGCGCTCGACGCCGCAGCCGCCGTGCCAGCGGCCGCCGCCGCCGCTGCCGGAGCGGATGGCGAAGCTGTCGACGCGGACGGGGTAGCGCCACTCCAGCACTTCGGGGTCGGTCAGCCGGGAGTTGGTCATATGGGTCTGTACGGCGTCCGCGCCGTCGAAGCCGTCGCCCGCGCCCGAGCCGCTGGCGACGGTCTCGTAGTACTGCACCCGGTCGTTGCCGAAGGTGAGGTTGTTCATCGTGCCCGAGCCCTCGGCCTGCACACCGAGCGCGGCGTAGAGCGCGCCGGTGACCGCCTGGGAGGTCTCCACGTTGCCCGCGACGGTGGCGGCCGGATACACGGGGGCGAGCATCGAGCCCTCCGGGATGCGGACCTCCACGGGCTTGAGGCAGCCGCTGTTGAGCGGGATGTCCTCGGCGACCAGGGTGCGGAAGACGTAGAGGACGGCCGCCATCACCACCGAGCTGGGCGCGTTCGCGTTGCCGGGCTGCTGGGGTGAGGTGCCGGCGAAGTCGAGTACGGCGCCGCGGGCGGCGCGGTCGACGGTCAGCGCCACATGGATCTCGGCCCCGCTGTCGGTCTCGTAGCGGCAGCTGCCGTCCGACAGCCCGGCGATGATCCGCCGGACCGACTCCTCGGCGTTGTCCTGGACGTGCCCCATATAGGCCCGGACGACGTCCAGCCCGAACTGCTCGGTCATCCGGCGGAGTTCCTGGATGCCCTTCTCGTTGGCCGCGATCTGGGCCCGCAGGTCGGCGAGGTTGGCGTCCGGTGCGCGGGAGGGGTACGGACCGGCGGTGAGCAGCTCGCGGGTCGCCTCCTCGCGCAGTACGCCGTCGCGCACCAGCAGCCAGTTGTCGAAGAGGACGCCCTCCTCCTGGACGGTGCGGCTGAAGGCCGGCATCGAGCCCGGGGTGATGCCGCCGATCTCGGCGTGGTGGCCGCGGGAGGCGACCAGGAACAGCAGGGTGTCGTCGTCGGTGTCGAAGACCGGGGTGACGACGGTGACATCGGGGAGGTGAGTGCCGCCGTGGTACGGATCGTTGATCGCGTACACATCGCCGGGCCGCATGTCGTCGCCGCGGCGCCGGAGCACCTCCTGGATGGACTCCCCCATCGAGCCCAGGTGCACGGGGATGTGCGGGGCGTTGGCGATCAGATTGCCGTCGGCGTCGAAGAGCGCGCAGGAGAAGTCGAGGCGTTCCTTGATGTTGACGGAGTGCGCGGTGTGCTCCAGACGGACGCCCATCTGCTCGGCGATGGCCATGAAGAGGCTGTTGAAGACCTCCAGCATCACCGGGTCGGCCTCCGTGCCGACCGCCACCCGGCCGGAGCGCGGCCGGGCCCGGGTCAGCGTGAGGTGCCCGCGCCCGCCCACGGCCGCCTGCCAGTCCGGGTCGAGGACCGTGGTCGCGTCCTCCTCGGCGATGACCGCCGGGCCGGTGAGGGTGTCCCCGGGGCACAGGTCGCCACGCCGGTAGAGGGCGGTGTCCTGCCAGCGGCCGCCGGTGTACATCCGGATCGTCGCGGCCCGCGTCAACTCCCCCTCCCGGTCGCCGGGCCGGGTCTCGTGGTCACCGGCGCCGCCGGCCGCGCCCACCGCCTCGACCGACACCGCCTCGGCCACCAGGGGCTTGTCCATGGTGAAGGCGTAGCGCTCGCGGTGCGCCCGGGCGAAGTCCGCGGCCATGGTGTCGGCGTCGGCCAGCGGGACGCCGAGGGTGGAGTCGGTCCCGGCGTAGCGGATCAGCACCCGGGCGCGGGTGGTGACGGAGGCGTCCGGCACCCCGTCGTCGAGGAGTTCGCGCCGGGTCTGCGCGGCGAGGGCGTCGCACACCTCCTGGACCCGGCCGACGGCCCCGGGGTCGGTGAACTCCGCCTCGACGGCCTGCTCGCGCATCGCGGTGGCGTCGGCGACGCCGATGCCGTACGCGGAGAGCACCCCGGCCAGCGGCGGGACGAGCACCGTGTCGATGCCCAGCGCGTCGGCGACCGCGCAGGCGTGCTGGCCGCCGGCCCCGCCGAAGCTGGTGAGGGCGTAGCGGGTGATGTCCCGGCCGCGCTGAACGGAGATCTTCTTGACTGCGTTGGCCATGTTGAGCACCGCGATGTCGAGGAAGCCGGCCGCGACCTCCTCGGGTCCGCGGTCGTCCCCGGTCTCGGCGGCGGCCCGCGCAGCCAGCTCGGCGAAACGGGTACGGACCGTCTCGGCGTCCAGCGGCCGGTCACCGTCCGGCCCGAACACCGCCGGGAAGTGGGCGGGCTGGATGCGGCCCAGCATCACATTGGCGTCGGTGACGGTGAGCGGGCCGCCGCGCCGGTAGCAGGCCGGCCCCGGGTCCGCGCCGGCCGAGTCGGGGCCGACCCGGTAGCGGCGGCCGTCGAAGTGCAGCACGGAACCGCCGCCGGCCGCGACGGTGTGGATGTTCATCATCGGCGCGCGCATCCGTACGCCCGCGACCTCGTTGCCGAAGACCCGCTCGAACTCACCGGCGTAGTGCGACACATCGGTGGAGGTACCGCCCATGTCGAAGCCGATCACCCGGTCGTAGCCTTCGCCGGCCTCCGCGGCCGTACGAACCATGCCGACCACGCCGCCCGCCGGCCCGGACAGCACCGCGTCCTTGCCGCGGAAGTGCGCGGCCTCCCGCAGCCCGCCGTTGGACTGCATGAACATCAGCCGGATGCCGGGGAGCTGGGCGGCGATCTCGTCGACATAGCGGCCCAGGATCGGGGAGAGATAGGCGTCGACGACGGTGGTGTCGCCGCGCGGCACCAGCTTCATCAGCGGGCTGACCTCGTGCGAGCAGCTGACCTGGGCGAAGCCGGCGCGGCTGGCCAGCTCGGCGACGGCCTGCTCGTGCGCGGCGTGGCGGTAGCCGTGCAGCAGGACGACGGCGGCGCTGCGCAGACCGTCCGCGCGGGCCCGGATCAGCGCGTGGCGGACCGCGTCCGCGTCCAGCGGCCGGATCAGCGCGCCCTGGGCGCCGATCCGCTCCGGTACCTCGATCACCCGGTCGTAGAGCGCCTCGGGCAGCACGATCCGGCGGTCGAAGATCCGCGGCCGGTTCTGGTAGGCGATCCGCAGCGCGTCCCGGAAGCCCTCGGTGATCAGCAGCACCGTCGGCTCGCCCGTGCGCTCCAGCAGGGCGTTGGTGGCGACGGTGGTGCCCATCCTGACCACGGACACCCGCTCGGCGGGCACCGGTTCGTCCGGGCCGAGCCCCAGCATCATCCGGATGCCGGCCACCGCGGCGTCCCGGTAGCGCTCCGGACGGTGCGAGAGCAGCTTGGCGGTGACCAGCCGCCCGTCCGGCCGTCTGCCGACGACGTCCGTGAACGTGCCACCCCGGTCGATCCAGAACTCCCAGCGTCCGGTCACCCCGCCATTGTCGCAGCGCCCTTCGCCGTCCCGCTGTCTTTGCCGGTGGCCGTGCCGTACGGACCGCTCAGCGCGGCAAGCGCGGAGCGGGTGGCGGTGTCGGCCACGGCGTCGAGCAGGCGCCCGGACCCGGTCAGGCCGTGCCGGCACTCCTGGAACGCCAGCCCCAGCAGACCGGGCAGCAGGTCCGTGCACCGGTCGGCGACCCAGCGGGTCCCGCGGGTCGCCATCCACAGCGCGGAGCCGGTGCGGGTGGGCTGCGGCCCGTCGAGAGTGAGCGCGGGCGGCGGTCCGACGGGGCGGCCGGCGGCGAGCGCCGCGTGGAAACCGCGGGCCAGCAGCCGGTGGCCGCGCTCGCTGGGGTGCAGCCGGTCCACGCTCCAGGAGGCGCGTTCGGCGACCCAGGGGTGCTCGGCGAGGTGCAGATGCACGCCTTCGTAGCGGGCGGACACCGCGTGGACGACGGTGTTGACGGCGCGCATCCGGCGCCCCAACGGGCGGGCCAGCGGCGCGGGCAGCCCCAGCATCCGGCCCGGATCGGGCAGACACGCCGTCAGCACCACCGCCCCGTCGGCGCTCAGCGCGCCGTGCGCCCGGTCCAGCGCGGCCGCCACCCGCTCGATGGCGAAGGCGGCGCGCAGGGTGTCGTTCGCCCCGACCAGCAGCGAGGCGAAGCGCGGCCGGAGCTCCCGCGCGGCGGGCAGCTGCCGCTCGGCGACATCGGCGGCGAGCGCGCCGCTCCGCGCCAGGTTGACCAGCGGGACGCCGCCGGGCCGCTCGCCCAGCGCCTCGGCCAGCAGCGCGGCCCAGCCGCGCCAGCCGCCGCCCGGTGCCGGGTCGCCGAGCCCCTCGGTCAGCGAATCGCCGAGCGCGGCGAAGCAGCCCGGCACCGGAGCCCCACCGCCCCGCGTCCGCTCCGGCGCCCCCACCTCCTGGGACCCCACCGTCACCACCCGCCCAACGGACCGGCCTGATGGGGCACAACCGCGGCGGGGACCGGCCTGCCGACCGGTGCGGGCGCGTCGTGCGCCGCCAGGAAGGCGTCGATGGCGGGCTGCCAGCCGTAGTTCTCGGCCCGCCGGCGCGCTGCGGCGCGCCGGGCGGGCTCCGGCCGGGCCAGGACCCTCTGGACCGCGTCGGCGAAGGACGGCCCGTCGTCGAGCGCCGTGTCCCCGCCCCCGCCGACCAGACCCGCCAGCGCCGACGCCGCGCTGGCCACCACCGGTGTGCCGCAGGCCAGCGCCTCCAGCGCGGCCAGCCCGAAGGTCTCGGCCGGGCCGGGCGCCAGCGCGAGATCGGCACCGGCCTGCAGCGCGGCGAGCCGGGAGCGGTCGACGAGGTGCCCGAGGAACGCCACGGGCAGCCGCTCGGCCCGCGCCCGGGCCTCCAGGCGCGCCCGCAGCGGCCCGTCACCGGCCACCACCAGCGCCGCGTCGACCCCGCGCCGCCGCAGCTCGGCCAGCGCGTCCAGGGCCCGGCCCGGCCGCTTCTCCTGCGACAGCCGGGAGCAGAGCAGCAGCAGGAACTCCGCCCGCCCGGCGCAGTGCCGCCGCAGCTCGGCGCTGCGGCAGTCCGGGTGCCAGGCGGCGAGATCCACCCCGAGCGGCGCACGCACCACATTGCGCGCACCGGCCCGCACGAACTCCGCCGCCGCCCACTCGGTGGTGCACACCACCCGGCTGTAGGCGTGCGCCGTACGGCGGTTGAGCCGGTCCGCCGCGGCGCGGGCGAGCGGCTGCGGCACGCCCCAGGTACGCAGCACCCCGTCCACGCTCTCGTGGGAGACCATCACCGCGGGCACCCGGGCCCGGCGCGCCCACTCCCCGGTCCAGCGCAGCGTCGTCCGGTCGGAGACCTCCAGCCGGTCGGGGGCCAGCGAGTCCAGCAGCCGCGCCAGCCGGCGGCGGTCGGTCAGCATGCGGTAGCCGCCGCTGCCCGGCAGCTCCGGCCCCGGCACGGTGATCACCCGCCCCTGACCGGTGAGTTCGTCACGCAGGCCGGCCGTACCGTCCTTCCCCGGGGGCCCGGGGACCAGGAGCACCGGTTCGTGCCCGGCGGCCCGGTAGCCCGCGCCGAGTTCGCGCAGCGCGGTGCGCAGCCCGCCGGAGGCCGGGGTGACGAAGTTGGCGATCCGGACGATCCGCAGCCCCGCCCCGCCGCCGCGTCGCGCGGTCATGCCGCCACCGCCGTCCGGTCGTCGAGCACGGCCTCGTAGTGCCCCAGCAGCTGGTCACCGACCGCCTCCCAGGTACGGTCCGCGACCGCCCGGCGGGCCGCTGCGCCGTATCGGTCCCGCAGCCCGGCGCTGTCCGCGAGCAGCCGCACCGCGTCCCGGAACGCCCCGCCGTCGCCCGGCGTCACCAGCAGCCCCGTACGGCCGTGGTCCACCAGGTCCACCGGACCGCCCGCCCGCGGCGCCACCACCGGCACCCCGGACGCCATCGCCTCCTGCACGGTCTGGCAGAACGTCTCGTACGGCCCGGTATGGACGAAGACATCCAACGACGCGTAAAGGCGCGCGAGTTCATCCCCGGTACGGCGGCCCAGGAAGCGGACCTCCGGGAGCGCGGTACGCAGCCCGGCGGCGCTGGGGCCGTCGCCGATGACGACGGTGCGGACGCCCGGCAGCCGCGAGGTCTCGGCCAGCAGCCGGACGTCCTTCTCCGGCGCGAGCCGCCCCACGTACCCCACCAGCAGCTCCCGCCCCGCGGTCAGCGAGCTGCGCAGCACCGCGTCGCGCCGCCCGGGGTGGAACCGCTCGGAGTCGACACCCCGCGGCCACAGGTGGACCCGCGGCACACCGTGCTCGGTCAGATCCAGCAGGGCCGCGCTGGAGGGCGCCAGGGTGCGGTCGGCGGCGGCGTGCACCGCCCGGATACGCCGCCAGGCCGTGGCCCCGCCACCGCCGAGGTAGGTACGGGCGTAGCGGCCCAGATCGGTCTGGTAGACGGCGATCGCTGGCACCCTGCGACGGGCCGCGGCCGCCATCCCGCGGGCTCCCAGGACGAAGGGACTGGCGAGGTGCACCAGGTCGGGACGGTGCCCGTCGAGCGCCGCGGACAGCCGGCGCCCCGGGAGCGCGATCCGCACCTGCGGATAGCCGGGCAGCGGCATGGAGGGCACCCGGACGACGGGGCAGGGACTCTCGTCCGCACCGGCATCCGCCGAAGCACCCCCGAGCGGCGCGATCACCAGCGGTTCGTGACCGCGCCGGACGAGATGCCGGGCGGTTTGCAGGGCGCAGTGGGAGACGCCGTTGACATCGGGCGGAAAGGACTCGGTGACGAGGACGACACGCATACGGCTGTTCTCGGCGCACCGTGCGTGGAACGAGCCAAAGGGATCTTTCTACCCGGCGAACGTTCCGCTGCGCTTTGCCGTTGCCCCACGTTTTTGGCTTTCCCGCCGTGGGGCTTCTCGCCGTTGCGCCTGCGGCGGGCGGGTGGGTTGTGGGTGCGGTGACGAGTGACTACAGGTGAGTGGGGGCGGGCGCCGAATCACTGCTCTTCACCACGCGCACCGGACCAGCCACCTACGCCCCCACCCACCGTTTTTCCCATCCCCCAACGGGAGGGGACGGGCCGGAGCGGGTGGGGGTGTCCGGACGTAAAGCGAAGCAGTCCGGACACCCCCACCCGCGGAGGCCCGTCACCGCACCCGACAGCCCCGCGCAGCGGACCCGCCCGCCGCCAGGCGCCACGGCGGGACAGCCGAAGCGCGGCCCGAGAGCCGAGACCCTACCGGGGGGCGATGCCCTCGAAGCCGGGGATCTCCCGCGGGCTACGGGCCCCGGGCCCGACATACCGGGCCGACGGCCGCACCAGTCGGCCCGTCCGCTTCTGTTCGAGAATGTGCGCGCTCCAGCCCGCCGTACGGGCGCAGGTGAACATCGAGGTGAACATGTGCGCGGGGACCTCGGCGAAGTCCAGGACGATGGCCGCCCAGAACTCGACGTTGGTGGCCAGCACGCGGTCGGGGCGGCGGCTGCGCAGCTCCTCCAGGGCGGCCTTCTCCAGCGCCTCGGCGACCTCGAAGCGCGGGGCGCCCAGCTCCTGGGCGGTGCGGCGCAGCACCCGGGCGCGGGGGTCCTCGGCGCGGTAGACGCGGTGGCCGAAGCCCATCAGCCGGTCGCCGCGGTCCAGCCGCTGACGGACGTAGGCGGAGGCGTCGCCGGTCCGCTCGATGTCCTCGATCATGCCGAGGACGCGGGAGGGCGCACCGCCGTGCAGCGGGCCGGACATCGCGCCGACCGCGCCGGACAGCGCGGCCGCCACGTCGGCGCCGGTGGAGGCGATGGCGCGGGCGGTGAAGGTGGAGGGGTTCATGCCGTGCTCGGCGGCCGAGGTCCAGTAGGCGTCGACGGCCTTGACGTGCTGGGGGTCGGGCTCACCGCGCCAGCGCCGCATGAAGCGCTCGACGATGGTCTCCGCCTTGTCGATCTCCTTCTGCGGCACCATCGGCAGGCCCGGTCCGCGGGCCGACTGGGCCACGTACGACAGCGCCGTCACGGCGGCGCGGGCGAGGTCGTCCCGGGCCGTCTCCGCGTCGATGTCCAGCAGCGGCTTCAGGCCCCATACGGGCGCGAGCATGGCGAGCGCCGACTGCACGTCGACCCGGATGTCACCGGAGTGCACCGGGATCGGGAAGGGCTCGGCGGGCGGCAGTCCGGGGTCGAAGGCCCCGTCGACCAGCAGTCCCCAGACGTTTCCGAAGGACACCGTCCCGACGAGATCCTCGATGTCGACACCGCGGTAGCGGAGCGAACCGCCTTCCTTGTCCGGCTCGGCGATCTCCGTCTCGAACGCGATGACTCCTTCGAGCCCGGGTACGAAGTCCGACATCAGGCAGCTCCTCAAGATGGGGACGGCAAACGGTCCGTGACCGGCTGCCGTGCGGTCGAGTCTCTGGTGTGCGGCGCCGGTGCGGCTCCGCGGCTGCGCCGGCAGCTCGCGGTCCGTACCGGGCACCCCGGTGATGCCCCGCCAGGGCGCGGGCCACGCGACGGTCTTGTCCGCGGTGGGTCGGTCCGCGGGTGGTGCGGTGTGGTCGCCCCGTCAGGCCGGACGGACACGATAGCTCTCCGGGCCCGGGGGCCACAGGGGGCCTGCCCCTGATTGTGGCGGGTCCCTCACCTGCGGGGAGGCGTGCGACCCGCAGACCGGACGATCTGCCGTCGGGAGGGTTACGACCGGTCGGCGAGGGGCAGACTTCCGCCCCTCCCGGCTGACCGCGCCGGACCGGGTGTTGCAAGATGAGGCCGTGCACCCAGCCGACGCGCCTCATGCCGAGACCCCCGACCCCTCCTCCATGCGGGCCCACTACCGCGCCGAGGGACTCGTCGAGTCCGACCTCGCCGCGAGCCCGTACGACCAGTTCGCGCGCTGGTTCAAGGACGCCACCGTGGCCGGTCTGCACGAGCCGAACGCGATGGTCGTCTCGACGGCGGACCCGGCGGGCCGGCCGAGCTCACGGACCGTGCTGCTGAAGGCGTTCGACGACCGCGGCTTCGTGTTCTTCACGAACTACAACAGCCGGAAGGGCCGTGAACTGGCCGGAAATCCGGCCGTCTCGCTGTTGTTCCCCTGGCATCCCCTCGCCCGCCAGGTGGTGGTGACCGGCACCGCGGAGCGCATCGGCCGGGACGAGACCGCCGCCTACTTCCGCACCCGCCCGCACGGCTCCCAGCTGGGCGCCTGGGCCAGCGACCAGTCGGCACGGGTCGGCTCGCGCGAGGAACTGGAGCGTGCCTACGAGGATTTGGCGGCCCGCTACCCGGAGGGCGAGCAGGTGCCGGCGCCGCCGCACTGGGGCGGCTACCGCATCACCGCCGAGACGGTCGAGTTCTGGCAGGGCCGGCTCAACCGGCTGCACGACCGGCTGCGGTACGTGCGGGAGGGCGGCGCCTGGGCCGTGGAGCGGCTGGCGCCCTGAGGCGCCGGGCGGTCCGTACGGGTGGCGCCGCGGCGGGTGCCGCCGTCGGCCGGGCCGTGCGCGGGCCGTGTGCGGTGCTTGTGCCAACGCAGACGACCCGCGGGCTGCTTCCTCCGCGCTCAGTGGCGCGAAGAGCCGGTCGGACGAACCGGCAGCCCGCGGGTCGGGTGACTACTGGGATTGGGCCGGCTTGCGCATCTGCAGTATGCGCGGTCCGGCGCTGCACTTCGGTGAAGCGACGGGCCGCTAGCCCGCAGCCACCTCACGCGTCCGGTGCGAAATCATCTGCCGAACCACCTCCCTTCTCGTGTGCTCCACACATTAGGAAGCCGTCCGCCCGCACACAAGGGAATTTCCCGTTGGCAACGATTTCTGCGAATCCCGTGTGCGCTGTGTCACGTTCCAGTTGAATGTTCCCAGGTGGAGCATGTGTGGCCGCGTTCGTAAGGGGTGCCAGTGACTGCTTCGTCAGCTTCCTCGGCCTCGTCGGCCTCGGCGCGCTGCGCCGGCGACGAGACCGATGACTCGGGTCTGCTCGCCGCGCTCCTGGACGGCATGGACGCCGCGCTGGTGGCCTTCGCCGCGGACGGCACGGTCACCCACTGGAACCACGAGGCCGAGCGCATCCTGGGCTGGACCACCGCGGAGGCCGTCGGCCGTACGGGCCTGGCCGGCTGGGCGGTCCGCAAGGAGGACGCCGACGGGATCGAGGCGGCACTGGCGGCCGCCATGCGCGCCCCGGGCCGCCAGGTCCATGAGTTCGCCCTGCTGGCCAAGGACGGCCACCGCGTCCTCGTCCGCACCCAGTCCTCCGCGGTCCGCGCCCCCGGCGGCCGGGTCGTCGGCGTGTACTGCGCCTTCAGCGAGGTGCACACCCAGCTGGACCTGGAGCGGTCCATCGCGCTGAGCGAGGCGCTGTTCGAGGACGCCTCGTGGGGCGTGGTGCTGATCGACGCCGATCTGCGGCCCGCGGTCGTCAACGCGCACGCCGCCCGCGCCCTGGGCGTGGGGCGCACGGCGCTGCTGGGCCGCCCCCTGGGCGAGCTGCTGGCGCAGGGCGTCGAGGAGCTGGAGTGCGCCCTGCAGCACGTCCTCGCCGAGGGCGCGCCGCCGGCCGTCGCGGAGCTGTGGGTGACGCTGCGCTCCGAGGAGGCCGGGGTGCCGCGGCGGTGCTGGCGCAGCGGCTTCGTCCGGCTGTCCTCCCCGATGGCGGAGGAGCCGGTGCCGCTCGGTGTGGCCTGGCTCTTCCAGGACGTCACGGACACCAAGCGGACCGAGCAGGAGAACTCCCTGCTGCGCTTCCGCGCCCAGCAGCTCCACCGGGCCGGCCGGGCCGCCGCGGAGTGCCCGGACCCGTCCGAGGCCGCCGCGCTCCATCTGGACTTCGCCCTGGCGGGCTTCGCCGACCACGGCCTGGTCGACCTCGTCACGCCGCCCGCACCGGCACCGTTCGGCAAGCTCCCGGAGGGGACGGGGCTCGACGCGGCGGGCGCGGAAGACACCGGCGAGGGCGCTCAGGGCGTGGACGGTACGGACGGCGTGGACGCGGGTGGGGACGGGGCGCCGTCCGGTGCGGGGGGCGCCGCCTCCGGTGCGGAGGCCGGGCGTCGTGTGCGGGCGGGCGCGCCCCGCCTGATGCGGACGCTGGCGTCCCCGGCCGGTGCGCCCGGCCCGACCGAGACGCTGGCGGCGGCCGGCATCCCGGTGCCGTATGTGCCGGGGCATCCGGCGCTCCAGGCGTACGAGCGGCGCGGCCCGGTGCGTACCAGCGCCGGACCGGCCTCGCCCGGGGGCTGGGCGGCCGCGCGTCACTGGCCGGACGGCACCGTGCACGGGCTGTGTGTGGCGCTGTGCAGCCGCGGGCGCCGGCTCGGCGTCCTGACCTTTCTGCGGGCGCCCGCGCGCCGCCCGTTCGACCGCGCCGACGCGGACTACGCGGAGGAGGTCGCGGCCCGGATCGCGGCGGCCCTGGACCTGGCGGGCGCGGCCGCGCGCTGAGCCCTACCGGCCGCTCACTGCCGGTAGAAGATCCGGTCCGCGTAGGCGCTCATCACCCCGGCGTTCCAGTCGTGCCCGCCGTCGACGTTGCCGGAGCGCAGCAGCGGCGGGTCGATGCCCCGCTCGGCCAGCGTGCCCGCGGCCGTCGCCACCACGGCCTGCATGATCGCGCTGGTGACGACCGTGGAGGCGGGTGCGAACGGCGCGTCGATGCCCGGCAGCGTCAGCTCCGCGTCGCCGACCGGGACCCGGCTGTCCAGGACGAGGTCGCAGTGGTCCTTGAGGAAGTCCCCGGAGGCGTGCCGGGACGTGGTCGCCTCCGCGTACGCCACCGACGTCACACCGATGACCCTGATACCGAGGGCACGGGCGTGCCGCGCCATCTCGACCGGCAGTGCGTTGCGCCCGGACAGCGAGATGATCACCAGCACGTCGCCCGCCTGCAGCGGGCTGGTGTCCAGGACGGCCCCGGCCAGCCCGTCGACCCGCTCCAGCGCGCTGCCGAGGGTCGCGGGCCGTACGTCCACGCCGACCACGCCCGGTACGGACAGCAGATTCATGACGGCCAGGCCGCCCGCCCGGTAGACCGTGTCCTGCGCGGGGAGCGAGGAGTGCCCGGCGCCGAAGGAGAAGACCCGGCCGCCCGCCGCGACGGTGTCCGCGATCAGCGCCCCGGCCGCGCCGATCCGGTCGCCCTCCGCGTCGCGGACCTGTCGCAGCAGGTCGATCGCGGCGTCGAAGTACTTCCCGGCCAGCCGGTCGCTCCGGTCGCTCTCAGCCATGCCGCGGGCCCCTCTCGTCGGATCTCGGCGGATGTGATCAGTGGCGCGGATCACGTTGCGGTCTGGACCAGTGCCCTGTCAATACGACCGGAAGGGCTGGCGGGTGGACGAGGCGGCACCGTTGTCGGCGGGATGCGTCAGAATTGAGTCCAGGGCCACCGCACCACACATCTAGGGGCACGCATGTCCGGACTGATCGACACCACGGAGATGTATCTCCGCACCATCCTCGAACTGGAAGAGGAGGGTGTGGTGCCCATGCGCGCCCGCATCGCGGAGCGGCTCGAACAGAGCGGCCCGACGGTGAGCCAGACCGTGGCGCGCATGGAGCGAGACGGCCTGCTGCAGGTCGCGGGCGACCGGCATCTGGAGCTGACGGAGGAGGGCCGGCGGCTGGCGACGCGGGTGATGCGCAAGCACCGCCTCGCCGAGTGCCTGCTCGTCGACGTCATCGGGCTCGAATGGGAGCAGGTGCACGCCGAGGCGTGCCGCTGGGAGCACGTGATGAGCGAGGCGGTCGAGCGCCGCGTCCTGGAACTCCTGCGGCATCCGACCGAGTCCCCGTACGGCAACCCCATCCCGGGGCTGGAGGAGCTGGGCGAGACCTCCGGCGGCGACCCGTTCCTGGACGCCGGCATGGTGAGCCTGATGGACCTGGACGCCGGGGCCGACGGGAAGACCGCCGTGGTGCGCCGGATCGGCGAGCCGATCCAGGCGGACGCCCAGCTGATGTACACCCTGCGGCGGGCCGGTGTGCAGCCGGGCGCGGTGGTGAGTGTGACGGAGTCACCGGCCGGGGTGCTGGTCGGCAGCAGCGGCGAGGCCGCCGAGCTGGACTCCGAGATCGCCTCGCACGTCTTCGTCGCCAAGCGCTGAAACGGGTTTCAGCCGCTTTCCTTTTCGCACGCCCGCCCATCCTCGCTCCCGAGCCCGCTGAGCTGCGCTGACGCGCGGCCGGCGGGCTCGGCAACTTCTTGCTCGCTGAACGGACTTGTGCGAATCCGTGCGATACGGCCGGTGTCGTGTCACCCTGACGCATGGCCATGCATCGGCCTGTCCTGGCCAGGGAGGGGGCTCGGATGCATCCACTCGTGCGGGAGACGGTCAGGGCCCCGGCGCTGCGAGCAGCCGGGGCCCTGCCTCCCCATGTCCCCCACCCCAGACCCGGAGCCCCGAGCTCTCAGGGTCTGTCCCCACGGGCCCCCTTCCCGGTAGGGCCCGCCTCCCGGCAGATGTCTCCCCGTGGCGCGCGCGGCCAATCCTTGAGCGAGGTCACTCGAACGAGGGGTGTTCCGCGTCGGAACGGCGCGTTCGAATAGAGGTTCGATAGTGTGAAGCTGCTCAAGGGACGATTGGGGGTGCCAGGGCACATGGTGCGGCGCATCGATGTAGCAGGGGCCGGCGACGTGCGGCTCGCCGCCTGGGAATTCACCGACCCGCCCAAGATCGGCGGCGGGCTGGAGCAGGGCGAGCAGCGGCCGGGTGTGCTGCTGCTCCACGGCCTGATGGGCCGCGCCTCGCACTGGGCGGGGACCGCCCGCCGTCTGAGTGCCCGTCACCGTCCGGTCGCGCTGGACCAGCGGGGTCACGGACGCAGCGACAAACCCGCCGAGGGGCCGTATGGCCGCGAGGCGTATGTCGATGACGCCATCGCCGCCATCGAGCAGCTCGGTCTCGGCCCGGTCGCCCTCGTCGGGCATGCGATGGGCGCCCTGACGGCCTGGCAGTTAGCGGCCCGGAGACCGGATCTGGTCAGCGCGCTGGTCATCTGCGACATGCGGGCGTCGGCGCTCGGCGCGGCCTCGCAGCACGAATGGACCGAGTGGTTCCGGTCCTGGCCGGTGCCGTTCGCCACCCTCGCGGACGTCCGCAAGTGGTTCGGCGAGGACGACCCCACCCTGGAGCGGCCCCGGCCCGCCCGCGGGGAGTTCTTCGCCGAGGTGATGGCCGAGCGTGCCGACGGCTGGCGGCCCGTCTTCTCCCGCCGGCAGATGCTCAGCGCCCGGGAGACCTGGGTGTACGACGCCCATTGGGAAGAGCTCGCCCAGGTGCCCTGCCCGGCCCTCGTGGTCCGCGGCCTCGACGCCGAACTCGGCCGCGCCGAGGCCCAGGAGATGGTCCGGGTCCTGCCCCGCGGCGCCTACGCCGAGATCCCCGACGCCGGACATCTACTCCCGTGGGAGCAGCCCGACGCATGGTGCGCCGCCATCGAACCGTTTCTCCAGGCGGCCACGATGCCGGCCTGAGGGGCCGCTGCCGTGCGCCACGGCCCCGGGGCTCCGGCGCATGGCAGGCGGTGTGCCGCCGGATCAGCCGGCGTTGTCGAACTTCCAGATCAGCGGGGAGCCGCTCTGGCCCTCGGCCGTCCAGTGGACCTCCACGGACTTCGCGCCCTTGGGGATCATGTAGGTCTGGCAGATGGTGTGGCTCTGGCCCGTCTTCCAGTTCTCGATGTCGATCGTGTCCTCGCAGCCCGGACCGTCCTCGGCGGCACCGATCAGCAGACCGCCGCGCCGGCCGTCCGCGTAGATCTCGGACTCGTCGGCGACGTCGGGCGATTCCTTGACGACACCGCCGCCCTTGTTCGTGTACTTCACCCAGGCGGTGGCCGCCACCAGGCCCTTGGCCCGCTTCGGGTCCGAGACCAGTTTCGCGGTCTCGGCTTCGGTGCTCACCTTCACCTTCTGCGCGGCGACCGCATAGGTGATCGTCCCGTCCTCTTCCTTGAACTTCCCCGTACCGCCCTGACCGGGCTTCAGTTCCCCGCCACCCTCCGGCGCCGACGAACTCTTTTCGGTCTTGGGCGCGTTGTCGGTGGTGGAGGTGTTGCTCTTCTTGTTGCCGCCGCAGGCGGTCAGTGCCAGCGCCAGTACGGCGACGGGTGCGGCGGCGCGCAGCAGAGCGGTCTTCTTGTACAGCACAACATTCTCCAGCAGTCGTTTTCCCCCGTCGCGCCACACAGTTCCCATGTGTTGCGAACGGCTGTGTGAGCGGAGCATAGGAGGGGACTTTTGGATTTGTCGAAGCATTGCGGTGGGTGCCATCTGGGGGCGCCGAGCGATTCGTTCGAAATTCCCGAAAAAGCTGGTGCGTTCGCCTGATTGTTTGTCCAATTGCGGGCGAATTCCATGCGATTGATATGTGACCCGAATTGACAAGCGGAATCTTTGAATCCGGCGGTGCGGTGCGGGCCGCAGCGGCCTGTGGACAACTCCGGGGCCGGGCCGCCGCGGCCCGGCCCCGGAGCCTCGCTCAGCCCTTGCTGACGGCTGCCAGGATCTCCGGCAGCCGCCCCGCGACCCGCGGCGCCGCCAGTCGCATCCCCAGCTCCGCGATGCCCACGCCGTAGACCGCACCGGCCGGCAGCAGCACCCACAACAGGTGGGTCAGCCCCGCGACATGCAGCCAGACCATCAGCCCCAGCAGCGGCGCGCACAGCACGGCCCCCGCCACGATCCCGCCGAAGAGACTGAACCAGGCGATCGCGCCCTGGCCCGGTGCGACGTTCTTGTTCCCCTCGGAGGGGATCGAGTACGGGAACAGCGCCGACGACAGGGCCCCGGTGGCCAGCAGCGCGCCCAGCACCGCCAGCGAGAGCCCGTACACCTCCGCGAAGGCCGACCACGGCCCCATGAGCGCCGCGCTGCCGACGACGACCAGCGTCACGTACGGGAGCGCCACCAGTGACAGCGCCAGCGCGCGGGCCCGCAGTTCCTGATAGGCGTCCCGCGGGGTCGCGATCGTCGAGGCGACCATCCAGAACGCCGAGGTGTCCTGCCCGAACTGGTTGTACATCTGCAGGCCGAGCAGCGTGGCCGCCGAGAACGCGGTGTAGATGCTGCCGTTGCCCTGGACGGCCGAGATGACCGGCACCAGCAGACCGGCGGCGAGGGCGGTCGCCCACGACATCTTCGACTTGGGGTCACGCCAGGCGTAGCGCAGCGAGCGGAGCACGACCGTGCCGGTGCGCCCGCCCGACAGCAGCCGCGCGAGGCCCCGTTCGCCGTCGCCCCGGCGCGCGCTGTCCTTCTCGACCGCCTGGAGGGTGGAGGAGTCCGGGGACGTCATCAGGGTGGTCAGGGTGCGCTGCCACCACCACAGCAGCAGGACCAGCGCCAGCACCGTCAGCCCCAGGCCGGCCAGCGCCCGCCCGTAGGCCCCGTGCCCGATGTCGTCGACGGCGCCGATCGCCGAGACCGGCGGCACCCAGCGCAGGACGTCGCCCAGCGGCTCCAGTACGGACAGGCCGTCCGGCTGCCCCAGCTTCTGGGCGGCGAGATTGACGCCCTGGGCGCCGATGGCGATGAACAGGCCGCCCAGCACGGCGAGATCGCGGCCCCGCCGGCTGGTCAGCAGCCGCACCGTGGCGGTGGCGATCGCCCGTGCCAGCGCCACGCACACCAGCACCACCAGGACCACGGCCACCACGCCGACGGCCGCGGCGGCCGCCCCGTCGGCGACCGCGATCACCGACCCGGTCACCAGCGCGAGGGTGACCACCGGGCCGATGCCGACGAGCGAGGCCACCAGCAGCGAGACGATCAGCGGTCGCGGCCGCAGCGGCAGCATGACCAGCCGGGTCGGATCGAGCGTCTCGTCGCTCGCCGGGAAGAACAGCGGCATCGCCGCCCAGCCCAGGGTGAGGATTCCGGTGAGCAGCACGACCAGCGCGCCGACGTGGGGGTTGCCGCGCAGTGCGACCAGCCCCACCACGACGCCCGCGGCGAACAGCAGGCCCACGAGGACGGAGCCGACGTACGCCAGCGTGCGCCCGGTCGACCGGCGCAGCCCGTTGCGCAGCAGCGACAGTTTCAGCCGTACGAAGACGCCGGTCAGGGACGGTGCGGCGGCCGGCGGCGCGGCCACCGCGGCGGATTCGGTGCTCATCGGGCGCCGCCGCCCAGCCAGTCCAGGTTCGCGCCCGCGCCCCGGTCACTGGCGCCGACGAGTTCGAGGAACGCGTCCTGGAGCGAGGGCGCCGTACCGCGCACCTCCGCGAGCGGGCCGTCGGCCCGGATGCTCCCGGCGGCGATCACCGCGACCCAGTCACAGAGCGACTCGACCAGTTCCATCACATGGCTGGAGAAGATCACCGTCGCGCCGGAGGCGGTGTAGCGCTCCAGTACGCCGCGGATGGTCTGCGCCGACACCGGATCGACACCCTCGAAGGGCTCGTCCAGGAAGAGGACCTCGGGGTTGTGCAGCAGCGCGGCCGCCAGCCCGATCTTCTTGCGCATACCGGTCGAGTAGTCCACCACCAGCTTGTGCTGCGAGCCGGCCAGGTCGAGCACGTCCAGCAGCTGAGCGGCCCGCTTGTCGACCTCGTCGCCCGGCAGGCCGCGCAACCGCCCTATGTAGCCGAGGAGTTCGCGACCCGACAGCCGCTCGAACAGCCGCAGCCCCTCGGGCAGCACCCCGATCCGGGACTTGACGGACACCGGGTCCTGCCAGACGTCGTGCCCGCGGATCTCGACCAGCCCGGCGTCCGGCCGCAGCAGGCCGGTCACCATGGAGAGCGTGGTGGTCTTGCCCGCGCCGTTGGGGCCGACGAGCCCGATGAAGCGGCCGGCGGGCAGCGTCAGATCGATGCCGTTGACGGCGATCTGCTCGCCGAACCTCTTCCACAGCCCCTGGACTCGTACGGCGGGCGGACCGGCCTCCCCGCCCCGGGGGGCCGCGGCCGGCCCGTCCGGAGAAGCGGCCGTGGTCTGCCGCGGCGGCGCCGCGGCGCCCCGCTCCTCGATGTGCTCCGGCTCGTTCGCCACCGGTCCTGCCCTTCGACGTCCCCGCAGAGGCCGGTCCCGGCCCCCGTCCGGCATCCCACGATACGGGCGGGTACCGGACGGGGCCGGGCAGTTCGGCTGCCTGGGGACAAGAGGAGCGGACCGGTCCGGGGTCAGCGCCCCCGGAGTGCGACCGCGTCCCGTGCGCAGGCGTAGGCGAGCGGGCTGATCAGCTCCTCCGCGTCCGGCAGCCAGCGGTTGGCGGAGGTCGGGCGGCGGGCCCACTGCACCGAGCCGTGCGCGCCCACCCGGGTCGGCGGGGCGGCGATGTACTCGCCCTCGCCGCGGCAGATCAGGTCCAGCGCGGCCGGCGCCCAGCCCAGGGCGCGTACGAGGGCGGGCACCTTCACCGCCGCGCCGGGGAGCACCAGGAACAGCATCCGGCGGTCGGGGGTGCGGGTGACCGGGCCGAGTGCCAGCTCCATCCGCTCCATACGGGCCAGCGCCAGACAGCCCGCGGTCTCGGGGACGTCGAGCGCCTCGAACGTCCGGCCCGTCGGCATCAGGATCGAGGACCGCGGCTGCTTGCTCCACATCCGGCGGACGGCGGTCGCGCTGCCGCCGGCCTGCTGGGCCCAGCCCGGCCCGGTGGGGTGCGCCCCGGGGGCCGCGCAGTCGCCGGCGCCGCACGAGCAGCGCGGGGTCTCGCCGTCGTGCTCCAGCCATGCGCCGGGGAACACGTCCCAGTGTCGTTCCTCCGCGTAACGCACCGCGGTTTCGAGCAGTTGATCGCCGCGCTGCAGGGGAATTCGCGAGGCTCCTGTGACTCCGATGGTCTTTTCCACGCCGGGGACAACTCCCCTTGTCACCAAGGGTTACGGCTCAGGGGTGAGCCCCCGGGCGCATCGTTCTCGCACGTGGGGCGCATGGGTGCACCGGTGGGGGCGCGTGTGCGGGCGGGGCCCGGGGAGCGGGTAGCCACCTGCCTGACGGGCGGAGGGACCGCCCGGCGGCAGTCCGCGGTCACCCGGGGGAGCCCGGCACGGCGGCGCCGCCATCTGTGCACGGCACCGCGCAGCCTTCCCCACCCGTGAACGGCGCTCGGCACCGAGGAGGCACCGGACAGGGCACACACGCCCAGGGCCGGGCATCCACGGCGAAGCGCATATCACACCGATCCCCCCTATCGCGCATATTCAGGATCTCTCGGATATCCGGCATATTCCTGGGGAATCGATCACGGGGAACGGCGTTCGACGGTGAACGCACAGCGGTACACAGGGGGTACAAGCATGGCCGCCAGGCCACTCGTCGCACGGCAGCCCAACGAACGGCTGCAGACGCTGATCCAGGAAGCCGCCTGTTCCAACGCGGGGCTCGCCCGCCGCGTCAACATGTGCGGTGCGGAACACGGTCTCGACCTCCGCTACGACAAGACCTCCGTGGCCAGATGGCTGCGCGGCCAGCAACCACGGGGCCGCGCCCCGGCCGTCATCGCGGAGGCGCTGGGGCGCAAGCTGGGGCGCACGGTCACCATCGACGAGATCGGGATGGCCGACGGCAAGAACCTCGCGTCCGGGGTGGGGCTCCAGTTCTCCCCGACCGTCCTCGGGGCGATCGAGCAGGTCTGTGAGCTGTGGCGCAGCGATGTCGGCCGGCGCGACTTCCTCAGCGGCTCCACGGTCGCGGCGTCCGCCCTGGTGGAGCCCAGCCGCGACTGGCTGATCACCGGGGCGGACTCCCAGGTCGCCCGGAACGCCGGTGCCCGGGTCGGGATCTCGGACGTCGAGGCGGTCCGTGCGATGACCACGGCGCTCAGCGAACTCGACCACCGTTTCGGCGCAGGGCACGTCCGGCCGGTCGTCGTGCACTACCTCAACAGCGTGGTCTCCGGGCTGCTGGCCGGCTCGTACCGCGAGTCCGTCGGGCGGGAACTCTTCGCCGCCGTGGCGCGGTTGACCGAACTGGGCGGCTACATGGCCGTCGACACCGGGCAGCCCGGCCTCGCCCAGCGCTACTACATCCAGGCGCTGCGGCTGGCCCAGGCGGCCGGTGACCGCGGCTACGGCGGCTACGTCCTCGCCGCGAGCATGAGCCACCTCGCCGCCTCGCTCGGCAATCCACGGGAGATCGCGCAGCTCGCGCGGGCCGCGCAGGAGGGCGCCCGCGGCCATGTCACCCCGCGCGCGGAGGCGATGTTCTGTGCCGCGGAGGCGCGCGGACACGCGCTGATGGGCGACGGCCGGGCCTTCCAGGTGGTGGCCGGCCGCGCGGTCGCCGCGATGGAGCGCGCCGAGGCGGCGGCCGACGCGGGCGACGACCCGGTCTGGATCGCCCACTTCGACCAGGCCTACCTGGCCGACGAACTCGCCCACTGCCACCGCGACCTGGGACAGCCGGGGCCCGCCGCGCAGCGGGCGCGGGAGGCGCTGGACGGGCATCCGGCCGGCCGGGCGCGGCGCCGGGCCATCGGTCTGCTGCTGCTGGCCGGCGCCCAGGTCCAGCAGCGCGAGGTGGAGCAGGCCTGCCATACGGGCACCCGGGCGGTGGAGCTGCTGAGCGGGCTGCGGTCGGACCGGGGCGCGGAGTATCTGGAGGACTTTCAGCTGCGTTTGGAGCCCTATCGGGACGAACCGGTGGTGCGGGAGTTCAGCGCGCGGCTGGAGCTGCGGGCCACGGCGGCGTGAGGATCGCCTCATGGGGCGGAGGCTGCTTTGTCGTGCGACGCCGGGTATGTCCAGCGGCGCCGCACGGCCCGGCCGCCGGGGGCCGCCCCCAGGCGTTCCGGACGGGTGGGGCGGTGACCAGGCGACGTGGTCGAACGTTGCTGCGACCCGGTAGCGTGCAGCCGACGATTCCGTAGGTCTGCACGTTGGTAGGAGTCACGGTGACGCAGAGCGGACAGGGTCACGACCCGCAGAATTCTGCGGCCGGTCCCGCGCGAGAGGGCATTGTGCTGCCCGCCAACGGGGAGCCGTGGGTGCCCGAGCAGCAGGCCGCGCCGCCGGCCGGCCAGCCGTGGGGCCAGCCCTGGGGGCCCGGCCAGCAGGCCGCCCCCGCCCCGCAGCCGTACGGCGCGGCGCCCGCCCAGGGGCAGCCCGCCGCGCAGCAGGGGTACGACCCCGGCCCGCAACAGGGTTACGACCCCGGTCCGCAGCAGGGCTACCCGGCGCAGCCGCCGCACCCGCAGGGCGGCCAGGGCTTCGGTGCGCCGTCCCCGGCCCAGCCGCCGGCGCCGCCCGCCGTGCCGCCCGCGCCGCCGCAGCAGACGCCCCCGCAGCAGCCCGCCGCACCCCAGCCCCAGCCCGGCTTCGACGCCGAGGCGACGGCTCTCATGCCGCCCGGCGCGCAGCCCGGCCAGGGCGCGCCCGGCGCACTCCCGCCCGAGGGCCAGTCGTACGGGCAGCAGCCGCAGCAGGCCCAGCAGCCCCCGCACCAGCCGTACGGGCAGCAGCCGCAGCAAGCCCCGCAGCCCCCGCAGCAGTTCGGGCAGCAGCCCCAGGGCCCGTCCGGAGAGCTGGTGCGGTCGGCCCCGCAGACCGGTGCGCCGCTGCCGCCCGCTTCGGGCGACGCGGAGGCCACCGCGCTGATACCGCCCGTCGACGGCCGGACCGGCGGCCCCGGCGCCGCGCCGCTGCCGCCCGAGGCGTCCTCCCGCCCCGAGACACCCGACGAGTCCACGACCATGCTGCGCGCGATCAAGCCGCAGCAGGGCGGTCCCCAGGGCCGTCCGATGCCGCAGGCCCAGCCGATGCCCGGCGCCCAGGGCGCGGGCGACGCCGACGCCACCCAGTACATCCCCCCGGTCGGCGCCGGTGCGCCGACCCCGCCGCCCGGCGCGCCGTACGGCGTCCGCCCCGGCGCGCCCAGTGACCGCACCACCCCCGCCGAGTTCGACGGCCTGTTCCGCGACGGCCCGGGCGGGCCCGGGCAGACCGGCGCCCCGGACTCCACCGCACAGCTGCCGCGCTTCGAGGACCCGGGCCGCCCGCCGTACGGACAGCAGAGCCACGGACAGCAGGGCCACGGGCAGCAGTTCCCGCCCGGCGGCGGCTACGACCAGCCGGCCCCCTACGACGACGACGGCGGCAGCGGGCGCCGGCGGCTCGCCCCGGCCCTGATCGTCGGCGCCGTCATCGTGGCGCTAGCGGGCGCCGGCCTCGGCCTCGGCTGGGCGCTGAGCGGCGGCGGTGGCGAGGACACCCCGAAGAAGCAGGACTCCGGAGCCGACACGGGCAAGGAGGCCAAGGAGAAGGAGCCGGAGAAGCCGAAGCCGTCCGCCGACCCCGCCGCGGCCCAGTCCAGGGGCCTGGACGCGCTGCTGGGCGACAGCAACAACAGCCGCTCCTCGGTGATCAACGCCGTCAACAGCATCAAGACCTGTGACAACCTCCGCGCCGCGGCCAAGGACCTGCAGGCCGCCGCCGGCCAGCGCAACGACCTGGTGAAGCGGCTGCAGCAGCTGCCCGTCGACAAGATCCCCGACCACGACCGGCTGACCGCCGCGCTGACCAAGGCCTGGCAGTCCTCGGCGTCCGCGGACAACCACTACGCGGCCTGGGCCGGACAGGTCGGCAGCAAGAAGGGCTGCCACAAGGGCAAGGCCCGCAGCACCCGGCAGACCGCCCAGGGCAACGCGGCCAGCGGCCAGGCCACTACGGCCAAGCGGCAGGCCGCGCAGCTCTGGAACCCGCTCGCCAAGAAGTACGGGCTGACGGAGCGCCGCCCCGAGCAGCTCTGAGCGAGGGCCGGGCGGGCGCCGCCGGGGCCGTCCGCCCCGGCGGCCCGCTCAGCTGTCCGGGCGCCGCCGCTCCAGCGTCTTGGTGACGTTCACGAAGCCGTGCCGGCCGGAGACCAACTGGCCCTCCCGGACGACCTGGTAGGTCACCGTCCCGTTCACGATGCGGGGGAAGTCCTGGACGGCGAGCATGTCGTCCTCGCGCCAGCGCAGCTTCGGGGTCAGCCCGCCGGTGTCGACGGCGCGGTCCCCGCCGTCCAGCGCCGTCTGCAGGGCGTGCGGGGTGATGTCCTCGACGCCCTCGTCGTCGAGCTGCTCGATCAGCGAGCGCAGCACGGTGTAGGCGATCCAGGTCGTCTGCGCGCCCTGGTCGGCGGGGTCGATGCGGTTGTCGTTGAACGCGAAGTCGTTGATGACCTTGCGCATCGGCTCCCAGCGCGAGTCGCCGGCGGCCGGATACCAGCCGGTGATGTCCGCGCCCTCCAGCGGCCCGGACCGGCCGCCCGTACGGTTCACCAGCGACTGGCCGACACTGCCGAGCACGGAGGCGACCCGCACCTTGGGGCTGTCCTCCTGGAGGCGTCGGAACGAGTCGAAGAACGTGTCGGTGTGATCGCCGAGCGAGGCCGTCACACAGGAGCCGTCCGCCCTGCCGCCGGCCTTCGCCGTGCCGTGCACGGCCGGGTCGGCCCCCACGCCGTCCAGGGCGCGGTGCACCGTGGACGAGTAGTCGGTGGCGTCATCGCGTGCCTTGATGTCCTTGGCCGGCTCCCGACTGCCGCTCTCCAGGCCGGAGTTGAGCAGGGACGGCATCTGGTCGCCCTGGATGGTGTCCGGGCGGACCAGTGCGACGCGCCGGCAGTCGCGCGCCAGCTGACGGCCGTTCCCGGCGAGCAGCGAGGCCTGTCCGCCGTTGACGGGGTAGGACAGCGGGCTCTCGAACTCCTCGACCGAGGCGCCGTATCCGCCGATGAAGGGGACGCCCTTGACCTCCAGCGGCGACATGAACGAGCGGCCGAACTGGCTGTAGGAGCCGACGACCGCGACCGCGCCCCGGTCCACCGCACGCTGGGCGCACTGCGCGGCGGACACCGAGTCATTGCGCTCGTTGCAGGTCAGCACCCGCAGGCGGTGGCCCCTGATGCCGCCCTGGGAGTTGACCCAGCGGGCGTAGGCCTGCGCCATGGCCGGCATCCCCGGCATGTTGGTCGCCCTGGTGTCCTCGGGCGCCCAGGTCATCACCGTGACGGGGTCCTTCTCCCCGGAACTCCCCGAGGCCCCGGGGAGGGAGCCGCAGCCCCAGAGCAGCGACCCGATGACCGCCGTGCACGCCACCACGGAACCGACCGCGGAAGCGCGGGAGAAAGGGCGGGGGGAGGAGCGTCGCCGTCCGGTCATGACACCGCAGCCTTCCGTCCTGCCAGGAACGGCTGAGTGACGACAAGGCAACGGATGGTGACGCGGAAGTGAACTCCGGGGGGCCGCTTGAGATCATCGGCGCGGAACGTACGATCCCATACTGTGCAAGGTTCGGAGAAGACTTCCCGTCGCGGCCGCCGCTCCACCACCATGGGCGGTATGCCACTCAACGACATGCCGTGGTGGCGCTGGCGCAGCAATGTGCGCTCCGCGCTGCACATGCTCTCCGACCCCGCCTTCCACCAGGAGACCTGGCTGGCCGGCCGCCCCGGGTACGGAGACGTCACCGACGCCGTCTACCGGCTCGTCGAGGACACCTGGCTCGACAACTGGTCCGCCGAGAAGTACGTCGGCACGATCTTCCGGGACTCCCAGGAGGCCCAGCTCGTCGACGTGGCCGTGCTGCGGGTGCTGCGGATCATGCACCAGGTCGGCGCGGACGCCCCGGTCGCCGCCTACCTGGCGCACCAGGGCTGGCCGGAGGCGGTGCACGCGGCCCGTGAGGCCCATGTGCGGCTGGCCGCCGCGGACGGTGAGGACCCCGATGCCGCGCCGCGCTCGCTGGAGGTGCTGGCCATCATGACCGGTCAGGCGGATGCCCCGGCCTGACCTGCTCCGCAGGTGTGCGACCCTATGAGGTCATGAGCGAGTCGCAGCCCACCACCCAGCCCGGTCAGCGTGATCGGAACGATCAGTACGTCCTGACCCTGTCCTGCCCGGACAAGCAGGGCATCGTGCACGCCGTGTCCAGCTACCTCTTCATCACCGGCTGCAACATCGAGGACAGCCAGCAGTTCGGCGACCACGACACCGGGCTGTTCTTCATGCGGGTCCACTTCAGTGCCGACAGCTCGGTGAGCGTCGACAAGCTGCGGGCCAGCTTCGCGGCGGTGGGCGACTCCTTCGGCATGGACTGGCAGATCCACCGGGCCGACGAGAAGATGCGGATCGTCCTGATGGTGTCCAAGTTCGGGCACTGCCTCAACGACCTGCTGTTCCGCTCCCGGATCGGCGCGCTGCCGGTGGAGATCGCGGCCGTGGTCTCCAACCACAGGGACTTCGCCGAGCTGGTCGGCTCGTACGACATCCCGTTCCACCACATTCCGGTCACCCGCGACACCAAGGCCCAGGCCGAGGCGCAGCTGCTGGAGCTGGTGGCGGCGGAGAACGTCGAGCTGGTCGTCCTCGCCCGCTACATGCAGGTGCTCTCCGACGATCTGTGCAAGGCGCTGTCCGGGCGGATCATCAACATTCACCACTCCTTCCTCCCGAGCTTCAAGGGCGCCAAGCCGTACCACCAGGCGCACGCCCGCGGGGTGAAGCTCATCGGCGCCACCGCGCACTACGTGACCGCCGACCTCGACGAGGGCCCGATCATCGAGCAGGAGGTCGAGCGGGTCGGCCACGAGGTCACGCCGGACCAGCTCGTGGCCATCGGCCGGGACGTCGAGTGCCAGGCCCTGGCACGGGCCGTGAAGTGGCACAGCGAGCGCCGCGTGCTGCTGAACGGCAGCCGGACGGTCGTCTTCGCGTAGGACGGCCTCCCACCGCCCGTACGTGCCACCGCCCGCACGGGCGGTTTCGCACTGCCACCGGAATACGCCTCCGCCCCCTTCACGTTGGTGGCCCCGAGGGGGCGCTCGCACCCCCTACGGGACCCGTTCGACCGCCCCCTACGGGACTCCGCCCAGGCGATCCCGCGTCGGGCCCCACGCCGACGAGCCGCCCAGCCCAGCGCCCGCTCCACCCCGCCCCGCACCTAGAGCCGGGACAGTGACGCGGTCGCGAAGAGCACCTCGCGGATCGCGTCGCGCTCGCCGTCCTGGCCTGCGGCGGCCTCCTCGGGGGAGATGTGGCCCGCGGCCAGCTGGCAGAACTCGGCGCTGTCCAGGGCGATATGCGCGACGGTGCGGTCCGGGGTGCCCAGTGCGGCCGGTGAGTCCAGCGCTATGTACCAGTGGCCGCCGCCGTTGCCCTCGACCTCCAGATGGAGCGTACGGCCGGGGGCGCCCGCCTCGACCAGCCGCCGTGGCGGCGCGGCGAGCCCGGCCCGGCGGCGTTCGGCCAGCGCGCTGGGCAGCAGCCGGGCGGCGAGGTCGACCATCTGGTGGAGGTGCCCGGAGGCCGGGGGAACGTACGGGTAGTCCACCGCCTCCGCGATGTCGCCGGCGTGCACCCAGCACTCGAAGGCGCGGTCCAGGAACGCGTCGCGCAGCGCCAGCCGGAAGTCCCCGTAGGGGACGGCGAGTTCGGCGGCCCGGCTGCCGGCGAACGACACCTGCCGCACCAGGGCGTAGCTCTGGTCGCGCCACGGTGCGTGCACGGCGACCGGCTTCCGTTCCTCGCCCGCCGCGCGCCAGAACGTTTCCGTACGGACGAGTGGGTCCGGGGTGCCGGGCGGGGCGGCCGTGCCGAGCGGGTCGGTCAGTCCCAGCGCCGTCGCGACCAGGCCGTCCACCGCCATCAGGTGTCCCATGACACCGGCGACGGTGGTCTCCCGCTCGACCGCGCGCTCCCCCTCGAACCAGCGCAGCCGCACCGGAGTACGCCACTCCGCCTCGCCCATGTCGTGCAGCAGCGCATCCAGCTTGGCGGTCTCCGCGTCGTACGGCGAGGCCCATTCGGGCACCGGGATACGGGCCGGCCGCCGGCCCAGACAGCCCTCCAGCACACGGGAGCGCAGCAGCGGATCGAGGTCGAGGCTGTCGGCGGGGTGCAGCAGCCCGACGGCGTCGCGCAGCCGCAGCGCCTCGTCCGCGCAGGAGGCGCAGTCGGTCAGATGCGCCTCGACGGCGGCCGTCTCCTCGGCGGAGCAGGCGGCCAGCGCCCAGGCGCCGAGCAGCGACTTGAGGACGCGGTGCGGCGGGGCCGGGTCGGGGCCGGGCAGCGGTGGTGCGGTGGGCGGTTCGGACCCGGGCCCGGTGTCCGTGAGGGGGCCGGTGGTGTCGTTCACCGGGTCGCGGACGGGCACCGGCGGGGTGTCGGGAAGGGGGCCGTGGTCCTCGGCGGCGGTGCGCGGGGAGGGTATCCGCGGCCGCTCACCGGGGCTGCCGGGCAGCTCGCGGCCGTCCCATTCGTCCGGGCCGTTCACAGTGACCTTCCCTGGCCCGGACCGGGTGGTGCGGAGGTGCCGGGGCCGGTGTGCTGGGAGTGCGGCGGGAGCGGGCCGCGGGGTGGGTGGGGTGCCGCTGCCGTGCCGGGCGCCGTGGGGGAGGAGCGCGGGGCGCGTGCGGTGTACGAGGCGCGGTGGCCGGGCGGCAGGGCGTGGTGGTGATGGGCGGTGGAGAGCAATTGGAGGCCCAGCCGGAGGCGGCGCCGGGCCTCGTCCTCCGTGACGCCGAGGTCGGCGGCGGTCTGGCGGTAGTCGCGGCGCTGGAAGTACGCCAGCTCCAGTGCGGCCCTCAGGGGCGCTGGCATGGACGTGACGATGTAGTCGGCGCGGGCCGCCGTGGAGGCCTCGCGGATCTTCTCCTCTATCTCGGCGGGCGCCGGGGCACCGTCCCCGCAGTCGCGCGCCGAGGCCGCCTCGGTCTGGCGCAGCCGCTGGACCGCCTGATGGCGGGTGACCCCGGCGATCCAGGAGCGCAGCGGGCCCTGCTTGGGGTCGTAGGAGTCCGGGTGCTCCCAGATGTAGCCGAACACCTCGCGGGTCAGCCGGTCGGCGGCGTCCTCGTCGTCCAGGACACGGTGGGCGAGGCTGTGCACGAGCGAGGCGAAGCGGTCGTAGAGCTCGCCCAGCGCGGCCGCCTCGCCGTGGGCGAGCCGCTGTTGCATCCGCCTGTCCCAGCGCGGTGGCGCGTCGTGTCCCATCGGAACCCCATCCCTGCCCGTCGCCTCCGGGCTCACTCCTCAGCCGTCAACAGCCGTTACTCCGGCACACGCACCCACGTCCGGGGCTGTGTGCGCGATCACAGCACCCACCGTCCCCTCGAATGTAATGCGCGGGTCTGACAACGCACGCTCCTTTGCGGCAAACCGAGCCCCGACGGGGGCGGGGGTGGTAGAGGCCCGCCGGGTGACCGGACTCACTTTGTGGCGATACTGCCCGATCAGAGCCGATCGATGCCGATCGTTCGTGTGCGCATACGGTGAGGTGTTATCCGTGTGTGACCGGATGTCGGCGAAAAGCAGCAGCCCCTGGGGCATAGCCTTAGGCGGACTGCCTGTTGCGCCAAGGATTCGGAAGAGTTTCGGGGGAGAGAGGCCGGGCAGTCGAGGCGGGGAAGGATGAGTTCCGGATACTGCCGGGCCCATCCGGTCCGAAAGCGAGCGAAAGGCTTCGAGCGCGTGTCGTTGAAGGTGGCAGAGGACGAACAGGGCCCATGGGCCGTACTCCAGGTGTCCGGGGAGATGGACCTGGTCACGTCGCCCGCGGTGCGCCAGCATGTGCACGACGCGGTGGCCGACGGCCGGAGATCACTGGTGCTCGACCTCTCCGAGGTGCGGTTCTGTGACTCCAGTGGGGTCGGCGTGCTGATCGCCGCCCGCCGCCTGATGCGCTCCTGTCAGGGGCGGCTGCGGCTGATCCTCCCCGCGCAGGGTGCCGTGGACGGCTCGCACGTCAACCGTGTGCTGGCCGCGCTGGGTGTCCGCCGGCTCTTCGAGGTCTACCCGGACCTGCGCACCGCCGTCGACGAGGCCGCTGCCCCGCTCTCCGCCTGAACGTCCGCCGCGGTCCCGCTCACCGCCCGAACGTCCCCGGGGCGCCCCCTCCCGGCCCCCGTACGCCCGCCTCCGGCTGATTCACCCCGCTCCGTACGGAAACTCCGCCCGTACGACGAAGCCGCCGTCGGAGGTGTGCCGCGCCTCCAGCGTCCCGCCGAGGCTCTGAGCGCGCTCGCGCAGCCCCACCAGCCCGTGCCCGCCGCCGGGAAGCGCGGGAACCGCCGCCGTCGCGTCCGGCGGCCCGTTACGAATCTCCACCCGCAACCCGTGCGCCGCACGGCTCTCCACGGCCCGCGTGGTGCCCCGCCCGGTCCTCTCACCCCGCCCGGCCCTCTCGCCGCCTCCGGCCCCTTCGCCGCGTTGCCCGTCCACCGGGTCGACCCGTACCCGGACCTGTGCCCCCGGTGCGTGCTTACGGATGTTGGTGAGCGCCTCCTGCACCGTACGGAAGGCCGCCCGCTCCACCGTCTTCGTGCCGCTCGCGCCGGCCGCCACCCCGCCCTCGTACGTCACGTCCAGCGCGCTCATCTCGATCAGCCGCGGCAGCTCCTCCAGGTCCGGCTGCGGGGCCAGCCTGTGCGCCGCGTCCGCCTCGCCGCCGTCCGCCCGCAACACACCCACCATGTGCCGCAGTTCCTCCAGCGTCCGTACGGACAGCTCCCGGATCGTCCTGGCACCCGCGCGCGCCGCCGGGTCCTCCGCGCCGACCTGCATCGCCCCCGCCTGCAGGCTGATCAGGCTGACCTGATGGGCCACCACGTCATGCATCTCACGGGCCAGCCGGGCGCGTTCGGTGGTCTTGACCCGGTCCGTGAGCAGCCGGTGCTCCCGGCGGCGGCTGCGGGTCAGATCCTCTATACGGGAGGCGAGTTCCCGGCGGGTGCGCATCAGCAGGCCCAGGGCGATCGGCGCGGCCGAGGTCACACTGGCGTCGATCAGCACCTGGGTGTTCTCGCGGTAGACGGTGAGCTCGAAGTCGGTGATCGGATACGGGAAGAAGTGCGCCGCGATCAGCAGCGCCGCGCAGGTACCCAGCCGCCCCCGGCCGGGCCGCTGGAGTGCCAGGGTGTAGAGCCCGATCATCGGCGCGAACCAGATGTAGCCGATGTAGAGCCCCGGCAGCGTGACGAGGAAGACCAGCAGGGGGAACCGCCGGCGCAGCACCAGGGCGGCCGCCGCCAGCATCGAGACGCCGACCTCCAGGTCGAGTTCGAGGCCGTTGACCAGCATCGAGTCGGCGATCGCCAGCAGCACCGGGACCACCAGCGGGACGAGGGCGCGCAGCCGCCGCCCCAGCGCGCCGCGCGTCAGCGCCCGCCCCTTCGCCTCCCCGTGGGACACCGCGCGCCCGGCGCGCGCCCGCAGACGGCTGCGGTCGCCCCGGGCCCTCACCACGCCCCCCGGGGGTCGCCCGCCACCAGGCCGGCACGGTCGGCGACGATGGCCGCCTGTATGCGGTTGATGCCGCCCAATTTGCCCAGCAGGGCGCGCACATGGTCCTTGACCGTACTGGGGGCGAGCCCCATCCGGTCGGCTATCTGGGCGTTGCCCAGGCCCTCGCCGAGGAGGGCGAGCACCTCCGACTCCCGTGGCGTCAGTCCGCTCACCGCCCGCGCCGCCGACGTCTGGTCCTCGGCGGTCAGATAGCCCCCGATCACCGCGCGGGTGACGCCCGGATCGAGCACGCTCCCGCCGTCCGCCAGCGTCCGTACGGCCCGCACGAGCTGCTCCGGGTCGGAGTCCTTGAGCAGGAACCCGGCCGCGCCCTCGCGCAGTGCCGCCGTCAGGTACTCCTGGGCGTCGAAGGTGGTCAGCATCGCCACCGCGGGCGGCTCCGGGGCGGCGCGCAGCCGGCGCAGTACGGTCAGCCCGTCCACGTCCGGCATCCGGATGTCCAGCAGCACCACGTCCGCCGCACAGTCCAGCACGGTCCGCACGGCCTCGGCGCCACCGCAGTCCGCGACCATCTCGATGTCCGGGACCGTCCCCAGGATCATCCGCAGTCCCGATCTGACCAGCCGCTCGTCGTCCACCACAGCGACACGGATCACCGGCCGCCCCTTTCTCCTTCGCACCACCCGAGCCCGCGGAACCGCCCGGCGCTGCGCGATTCCGTTCCCCTGCCACCCGGGACCGCCCTGCGACGGACCCGCACCCCCGCCGAGCGGCGGGGGTGAGCCCGCGACCTCTGGAGGATGCCGTGGGGAGGTCCCCACAGGCAGAGTGGTTCACATGCTGCACCACTGAACAGGCCCCGAGCCCAGGACGCGTTGCAGTTCACATCGGCGGCCGCCGCGACCCCCACACGCGGCGGCCGTCTGTGGCGTGCGGGGGCGGTTCGGAGGGGGATCTCCCCCGCACCGCTCACGCGCGACCTTTCACCCCCTCAAAAGCGCTGGTCAGGCGCCCTTTCCCGGCCCCGCAGGCCGCTCCCCGCGACACTCCGCGACCCGCACCGCGTCCCGTAACGCCGCACTGAGCTGAACCGACAAAAACCGCAACTGCCGCGCACTCACCGCCGGATCACCGATCAGCTCCCGCGCATGCTCCAGCAGCCCGACCGCCATCCCGAGCTGCAACTCCTCCACGTCCTCGGCGTACCGGGCGACATAGCCGCCCTCCCGGTCGGTGAGCAGATAGCAGGGTTTGTCGTCGGGGGTGGTCCAGGGGAGGAGGCGGGGGGTGGGTGGGGTGTCCATCGAGGATGACCTCCGGTGGGTACGTCGTCGTGGCTGTCTGTCGTGCACGACCCTTGCGCCGAACGTCGTGTGAACCCATCCCAACTGGCTATAGGGCCGCCCTATATTGGAGGCATGGGTGACTTTGCCACGGATCTCTGGTCCCACCCCCGCCTCATGGCGGCCCTGTCCGGCGGGGATTGGGGTGCCGTCTTCCGTACGTACCGGCGGCTCACCGGTGTCAGTCAGAGAAAGCTGGGGGAGCTGGTCGGGCTGGTGCAGCCGGATGTCTCCGAGATCGAGCGGGGGCGCCGCCGGGTCACGTCCGTGGAGGTGCGGCAACGGATCGTCGCGGGGCTCGGTATCCCTGGGGAGCGGCTTCCGGACGCGGCCGGTTCGGAGGCGTTGCCGGTGCCGGGGCTGGCGTTCTCGGGTTCCGTGCCCGATGAGGACCTGCTGACACGGGTCACCAACACGGTGGAGGGGGCGCACCGGGTCGACGGCGCCACGCTGGACTGGCTGGACCGGTTGCTGGCCGAACACCGCAGGGCCGAGGACTTCATCGGGTCCCGCCCGCTCGTCGAGGTGATGCACCAGCAGCTCCGCACGGTGGTGAACCTCTACGCGGGCGCGCGTGGGCCCTTGGCGGAGCGCGTGGTCCGGCTCGCTGCCGAACACGCCCAGTTCCTTGCGTGGATGGCGCAGGACCAGGGGCAGTCGGCCGCCGCCCTGGCCTGGTACGACCGATCCCACGAGTGGGCCCTGGAGGCCGGGGACGCCGGCATGGCGGCCACGACGCTCAGCATGAAGGCGCATATGGCCTGGTCCGGAGGCCGCGGGCGGCGGTGCGTACGGCTCGCGGAGGCTGCCCGCTGGTCGGCGCCGGATACGTCACTGGGAGTGCAGGGCATGGCCGCGCAGATGGAGGCGCGCGGCCATGCGCTCAGCCACGCCCCGGACGACGCCCGTCGGCTGCTGGACGAGGCCCAGGACCTCATCGGCCGTGCCGCCGAGCGGCCCGAGGACGAACCGCCGTGGATGTACTTCTACGACGAGACCTGGTTCACGCTCCAGCGGGGCATGGCCGCCATGCACCTCGGTGACTGGCGGGGGGCCACGCAGCACATCGCCTCGGGGCTCGGCGCGCTGCCGGCCGACTACCGCCGGGACGGGGCTTGGTACCGCGCCTGTCTGGCCCACGCCCACGCGGCAGCAGGCGAGGCCGAACAGGCCCTGGCCGCAGCTGTGGCGAGCGCCCCCGACGCGTCGGAGATCGGGCGCCCCCATGCGTGGAACGAGCTGCACACCACGGCGGCCGTACTGCTGCGCAGAGGCGCCTCGGAGGGGCGTCGGCTCGCGGAGGTCCTCAGGACCCACGACTGACCGCAGCGGCGCGCCATGGCGACCCGACCCGATTCCCCGGCCGGCAACCGTGCGGCCGGCGGAACCGGACAAGCGGGCCGTTCGTTTCTCCGGTGACCGAGTGGCCCGAGGATGCGGAGTACAGGTGAGCCTCGAACGACGGATCGTGTACCGGGAAGCGCGGCCCGAGGACCGGGATCAGATCGACGCGCTCGACGACTCGTTCACCACGGACACGGTCTACGAGGTCGTCGCGGGGGACGAGGGGTTCGCGCTGCGGTCGGTCTTCGTCGATCCGCCGCTGGTCAAGGTCTTCCCCGACGACGAGGACGACGAAGGCGACGAGGGCGACGAGACGGATGAGGGGGTGCACGTGGAAGTCGCCGTCGACGGCGGGGCGGTGTGCGGTGTCGTTGCCGTCGGGGTCGAGGAGTGGCACCACCGTCTGGTCATCCACCGGATAGCGGTGGCGTCCACGCACCGGGGGCAGGGTGTCGGCGCGGCGCTGATGGAGCGGGCCTGCGCGTACGGGAGCCGGCTCGGGGCACGGACGGCCTGGCTGGAGACCACGAGTGTGAACGTCCCGGCTGTCCGCGCCTACCGGCGGATGGGGTTCGCCCTCTGTGGTCTCGACACCACCCTCTACCGGGGTACGCCGAGCGAGGGTGAGACCGCGCTGTTCATGAGCAAGGAACTCGGGGCCGGCGGCTGAACCTCCCGGTGGCCGGGTGCCCCGCGGGGGTGCACAGGGACGCGGGCGCTGCCTACAGCCACCCCTCGCGCCCCACCACGGCCGGCCGGACCCCCTCCGGGCGGGGGTCGCCGTACGGGCGGGTGCCGCGGCCGGTGGCCAGGACGACGACCGAGGTCATGGCGGCGAGGCCGTAGGCCGTGGTGGCCATGGACAGGGCGCCCTCGGTGGTTTCGAAGGAGCGGTTGAAGAAGTCGGAGACGGTCAGCCACACCACCGTGCGGACGGTCATGTAGAGCTCCAGTGCCGCGAACACCAGGAGGGCGCCACGGATGTCCCGGCGTCCCCGGAGGGCCAGCACGCCGAGGATCAGCAGGGCGAGGACGGAGCCGACGGTGGTGAACTCGGCGGACGCCGCGAGGTCGAGGGCGCCGAGGACCGAGCCGTCGACCACGCCCCGCAGATAGCGGCCCGCGTCCACGCCGGTGGCCGTCAGGTCGCGGACCGCCCAGCCGAGTTCGGCGACGGCCATGACGAGGAAGAGCACGCCGCAGATCCGGGACAGGCGGCGCCACTGGGCGTCCTGGCCGGGCACTTCGGGTGCGGGACGGCCGCCGCCGGTCCGGTGCTCGGTGGCCGGGAACATCGAGCAGAGCACGACCAGCGCCACCACCACGCCCAGACCGCGGGTGGCGAGCGCCCAGCTGCCCAGCGGGTCGTTGCTGTACTGGTGGCGGTAGGCGGCGTGGAGCAGGCCCACGCCCTCCCGCAGGGAGAGCGCGAGCAGCACGAAACCGGACAGCAGCGCCGCGGAGCGCGCCACCCGCCGCTGGGCCAGCGTGAGCGCGGCGATCACCAGGAACACGGCGGTGAAGGCCCACTCGTACGGGCCGAGGATCTGGGTCGTGGGGGAGGCGCCCGGGTTGAACAGGCCCTCGACGAAGTCCCAGGTGCTGCTGTCCCCTTGGGTGATGCCGAAGACCGTCCAGGCGCCCAGCACACCGGCGTACAGCGCCAGGCACAGCCCGGTCGCGAGGTAGGCGCCGCTGTGTTCCGGAGCGGCCCGGCGCGGGTCGGGCCCCGGACGGACATCCACCGTTCCACCGTCCTGCCTCACCATGACCGACCCCCGATCCGCTTCCCGTGGCCGCCGTACCGGTCGTTCCCGTACAACAGCCTCACTGTGTCAAGGACGGCGGGAGAGCCGGTGGAGGTTCCACCCCGTGTCGTCCCGCTCACGCGCCGGTGAGCAGCGGTGCTGCCCGCCGGTGGCTGCGAGGAGGCCCCGGCGGCCCTGGCGGGTGGTGGCCCGTGGCCCGTTGCGGGTCTCCCGGTCGCGCGCCCGGTGCAGCTCCGGCGCCGCCGTCAGCTGTTCGCTGCGGTTCAGTATGACGGGGCCGCCCGTAACCATCTGGCCCCGGAACATGGGTTCTTGGGCATGGTGGCGGGTCTCGCGGACGTCCTCGCGCGGCTCCGGGAGGGGGCGCGGGTGACCATGGCCGGTCCGTGGGCGCCACCCCTGCCGTGCGGGGCGCCGTACGGCAAGATGGGGCCATGGGGATCTTCGGGGGCGAGGGCCGGATGATCGGTGGCCGGTACCGCCTGGGAATACGGCTGGGCCGCGGTGGGATGGGAACGGTCTGGCGGGCCACCGACGAGGTGCTGGGCCGTCAAGTCGCCGTGAAAGAACTGCACTTGGACGAGGGAACGGCCGAGGCCGAGGCGCGGGTGCAGCGGGAGCGGGCGATGCGCGAGGCGCGGACCGTCGCCGGGATCAAGCACCCGAACGTGATCGTCGTGCATGACGTGGTCGAGCAGGACGGCCGGCCGTGGATCGTGATGGAGCTGGTGGAGGGCGCGTCGCTGGCCGACCGGCTGCAGAGCGGCGGCCCGGTCGCGCCCCGGGAGGCGGCCCGGATCGGTGTCGCGCTGCTGGGCGCGCTGCGGGCCGCGCACACCCGCGGGGTGCTGCACCGCGACATCAAGCCCGCCAACGTCCTGATGGAGTCCGGCACCGGCCGCGTCGTGCTCACCGACTTCGGCATCGCCCAGGTGCCCGGCGTCACGACGCTGACCGACGCCGGCGGCTTCGTCGGCTCGCCCGAGTACACCGCCCCGGAGCGGATGTCCGGGCACGGCACCGGTCCCGAGGCCGATCTCTGGTCGCTCGGGGTGCTGCTGTGCGCCGCGCTGAGCGGTGCCTCGCCGTTCCGCCGCGACTCGCTGGGCGGCGTGCTGCACGCGGTGGTCTACGACGAGATCGAACTCCCGGAATCCGCCCGCCCGTTGCACGCCGTCGTGGGCGGGTTGCTGGAGCGCGAGCCGGAGCGCCGGCTGGGCGTGGCCGAGACGGAGCGGCTGCTGCGCGGCTATCTGCGGTCGGGCCGCGCCCCGGAGCGCGAGCCGGGCGGGCAACCGGCGCACGGGTCCGGCCGGGGCTCCGGCGGCCCCGCCGGTCCCGGTGGCCCCGGCGACTCCGGCGGCGGCTTCGGGGCCACGGGCCTCGCGGCGGAGGCCGAGGCCGTGGCGGGCGGGGGCGCGCCTTTCTCCGGGGGCCCCGGCACCCCGCGCCACCCCGGGCCCGACGTCCACGCCCCCCTGTACGACGCCCCCGGCGGCGGCCTGCCCGGTGACCACCCGTCCGGCGACCATCCGCCCGGTGAGCACCCGCCCAGCGAGGACCTCCCGGCCGCGGGCACGCCGCCCCCCGGCCCGGCCGCGTCCGGCCCTCCCCCTGCCGGCGGCGGCGCACGGCCCGGCGGCCGGGCGGGCGGCCGCGCTCCGGGCCAGCCGATCCGGGACGCCCTCGACGGCCGGGCGCTGGCCGCGGCCGCCCGCCCGCACACCGGCCGCGCCCGCACCGCCCTGCTGGTCGCGCTCGCCGCGGTGGTGATCGGCGGCGCGGGCGCGGGCCTCGCCGTGCTGCTGATGCACACGGACGGGACCGACGGCGGCACCGGCACCGGCGGCCGCCCCAGCCGGTCCCAGCAGGCCTCGGACGGCGGGCCGCCACAGAGCGGCGGCTCCGGTACGGCGCGCCCCACCGTCACCGCGCCGCCGGCCTCCGGGGGCGGCGGCCGGGTCCCGGCCGGATACCGCCTCGTCCGCGACCCGGCCGGCTTCTCGCTCGCCGTCCCCGAGGGCTTCACCCGCTCCTACGAGAACGACCGCGTCTACTACTACTCCCAGGGCAAGCGGTTCCGGATCGGCGTCCAGCTGCAGCGGCGGGTGCCGGAGGGCCCGTTGGGCGCGATGCGCGCCGCGGACGCCAAGGGCCCCGCCGACTACCGCGGTTACCGTCAGGGGAAGGTCACCGAGACCACCCACAACGGGCTCCAGGCCGGTCTGTGGGAGTTCGTCTGGAACGGCAGCACCCAGGACGGCGGCCCGCGGTACACCTACGACCTCAGCTGGGACGAGGGCGGCCGGATGATCGATCTGTGGATCTCCTCCCCGCTCGCCTCGCGCACGGAGGCCAAGCGCCACCTCGACACCGCGCTCGACGCGTTCCGGCTGTCCGGGGCGTGAGCGCGGGCGTCCCTTTCGTCCCAGACCAGCACCCTTGCGGCCAGTGAACACTGGCGCGATGGCGGATGCCGCGGGAAAACTCATTACTGCCGGGTACACAAAGCGCCGGGGGAGGAATACGCTCGCCCGCATGACGGACTCGCAGGACACCGGAACAGCTGCCACCGCCGCGGAGGCCCCCGCCGAGGCTGCCGCGGAAGCGCCCGCGGCCCCCGTGGCCGCCGCGCCCGCCGAGACCCCCGACGGAGGCAACCCGGTCGCACCGGCCCCCGCGGGCGCCCGTACCGCCGCGGAGGTGGTCACCCCGGAGATCGCCGCCCGGCTGGGCCGCGGTGTGGTGAGCGGGGGAGGCCGTACCGCCAACCACACCCCCTTCACCGGCGAGAAGCTGGCCGACCTGCCCGAGTCCACCCCCGAGGACGTCGCCACCGCCTTCGAGCGCGCCCGCGCCGCACAGGAGCGCTGGGCGAAGGTCCCCGTCAAGCAGCGTGCCGCGGTCCTGCTCCGCTTCCACGACCTGGTGCTGCGCCGCCAGGCCGAGATCCTCGACCTGATCCAGCTGGAGACCGGCAAGGCGCGGCTGCACGCCCACGAGGAGCTGCAGGCGGTCGCCGTCACCGCCCGCCACTACGGCCGCAAGGCCCACGCCTACCTCAGGCCCAAGGCCCGCACCGGCGTCGTACCGACCCTCACCAAGGTCACCGAACTCCGCCAGCCCCGGGGCGTCGTGGGGCAGATCGCCCCCTGGAACTACCCCTTCGAACTCTCCGTCGGCGACGCCCTGCCGGCCTTCGTCGCGGGCAACGCCGTCGTCATGAAGCCCGACACGGAGACCGCGCTCACCGCCCTGTGGGCCCGCGAGCAGCTCATCGAGGCCGGGCTGCCGGAGGACGTCTGGCAGGTCGTGATCGGCGAGGGCCCGGTCGTCGGCCCCGCCGTCGTCGCGCACGCCGACTACGTCTCCTTCACCGGCTCGACCCGTACGGGCCGCGAGGTCGCCCAGGGCGCCGCCGCCCGGCTGGTCGGTGTCTCCCTCGAACTCGGCGGCAAGAACGCCATGTTGGTGCTCCACGACGCCGACGTGGAGAAGGCCGCCGCCGGTGCCGTCCGCGGCTGCTTCGCCTCCGCCGGCCAGCTGTGCATCTCCATCGAGCGGCTCTACGTCCACGAGTCCGTCGCCGACGACTTCCTCCAGCGCTTCGCCGCCCGGACGAAGGCGATGCGGCTCGGCAGCTCCCTCGCCTACGGCGCCGACATGGGCTCCCTGGTCGGTGAGCGCCAGTTGGAGACCGTCACCCGCCATGTCGACGAGGCCGTCGCCAAGGGCGCCACGCTGGTCGCCGGCGGGCGGCCCCGCCCCGACATCGGCCCGCTGTTCTACGAGCCGACCATCCTCGACGGCGTACAGGCCCCGATGGCGGTCTGCGACGAGGAGACCTTCGGCCCGGTCGTCTCGATCTACCGCTTCCGTGACGAGGACGAGGCGGTGGCGCTCGCCAACGCCACCCCGTACGGGCTGAATTCCAGCGTCTGGACCAAGGACGGCCGCCGCGGCCGCGCGGTCGCCGCCCGGATGCGCACGGGCACGGTCAACGTCAACGAGTCCTACGCCGCCGGGTACGCCAGCGTGCAGGCGCCGATGGGCGGCATGGGCGACTCGGGCCTGGGCCGCCGCCACGGCTCCGAGGGCATCCTCAAGTACACCGAGGCACAGACCGTCGCCCACCAGCGCCTGATGCCGCTGGCCCCGTCCTTCGGCATGACCGACGAGAAGTACGCCCAGTTCATGAGCCGCAGCCTGCGCGCGATGAAGGCGTTCCGGCTCCGCTAACCACCGCAGGGAGAGCCAGTGCCCCAGGAGAACTCTGCCCGGAATCAGGACGGCAACGGCGACCGGGAGGCCCCGGAAGCCCCCGACGCCCCCGACGCCTCCGATGCCGCCGACGACGGCTACGACTACGACGTGCTCGTCGTCGGCTCCGGCTTCGGCGGCTCGGTCTCCGCCCTGCGGCTGACCGAGAAGGGCTACCGCGTCGGCGTCCTCGAAGCCGGCCGCCGCTTCACCCGGCAGACCCTGCCGAAGAACTCCTGGGACCTCCGCAACTACCTGTGGGCCCCGGCGCTCGGCTGCTACGGCATCCAGCGGGTGCATCTGCTCGGCAACGTCATGGTGCTGGCCGGTGCGGGCGTCGGCGGCGGCTCGCTCAACTACGCCAACACCCTCTACGTCCCCCCGAAACCGTTCTTCGAGGACCCGCAGTGGGGCGCCATCACCGACTGGCAGGACGAGCTGGCCCCGTACTACGACCAGGCCAAACGGATGCTGGGGGTGCGCCTCAACCCGACGATGACGCCCTCCGACGTCCACCTCAAGGAGGCCGCCGACAAGATGGGCGTCGGCGACACCTTCCACCTCGCGCCGGTCGGCGTCTTCTTCGGGGACGGCGAGGACGCGCACGGCACCTCGAAGGCGGCACCGGGCACCGAGGTCCCCGACCCCTACTTCGGCGGCCAGGGCCCGGCCCGCAAGGCCTGCACCGAGTGCGGCGAGTGCATGACCGGATGCCGGCACGGCGCCAAGAACACCCTCAACGAGAACTACCTCCACCTCGCCGAGCGCGCCGGGGCCGTCATCCACCCGATGACCTCGGTCGTCACCGTCACCGAGGACTCGCGCGGCGGATTCGCCGTCGCCACCCTCCCCACCGACAACAGGCGCCGGGGCCGGGGCCGCACCTTCACCGCCCGCCGGGTGGTCCTCGCCGCGGGCACGTACGGCACCCAGACCCTGCTGCACAGGATGAAGGACAGCGGACTGCTGCCCGGCATCTCCGGCAAACTCGGCGAGCTGACCCGGACCAACTCCGAGGCGCTGGTGGGCGCGCAGACCGACAGCCGCCGCTACCGCAAACGGCACGGCACCAAGGCCGACTTCACCCGCGGTGTCGCGATCACCTCGTCCGTCCACCCCGACGCCGACACCCATATCGAGCCGGTCAGGTACGGCAAGCGCTCGAACGCGATGGGCGCGATGTCCATCCTCCAGGTGCCCGTCGAGGGCCGCGGCTCGCGCGCCACCCGCTGGGCCGCGAACTGTCTGCGGCATCCGCTGCTGCTCCTCCGCTCGCTCTCCAACCGCCGCTGGTCGGAGCGCACCATCATCGGCCTGGTGATGCAGTCGCTGGACAACTCCCTGACGACGTACCGCAAACCGGACGGCATCGGGAAGGGCCTGCTCACCGCCCGTCAGGGCCACGGTGCCCCGAACCCCGGGCAGATCCCGGAGGCGACCCGGGCGGCCACCCTGCTGGCCCAGGAGATCAACGGCTTCGCCGGCAGCAACGTCGGCGAACTGATGGGGACCCCGCTCACCGCGCACTTCCTGGGCGGCTGCCCGATCGGCGCGGACGCCGAGCACGGCGTCATCGACCCGTACCACCGCCTCCACGGCCACCCGGGCCTCTCGGTCGTCGACGGCGCCGCGGTCTCCGCCAACCTGGGCGTCAACCCGTCCCTGACCATCACCGCGCAGGCCGAACGCGCGATGTCGCTGTGGCCCAACAAGGGCGAGGCGGACCCGCGCCCCGCCCCGGGACGGCCCTACCAGCGGCTGGCCCCGGTGGAGCCGGTCCGCCCCGCCGTCCCCAAGGAGGCGTTCGGCGCGCTGAACCTGCCCTTCCTGGCCGTCCCGCCGGTCCCGCCGAAGAAGTCGCCGACGTAGTACGTGCCTTGAGCGGTACGACGGAGGGCCGCACCCGACGCGGATGCGGCCCTCCGCTGCGCGCCCGTGGTTACGCGGCGGCGCCGTCCGTCCTACGGCGGCGGACGGCGAAGACCGCGCCCGCGCCCACGGCCATCGCGATCCCGCCCGCGACGCCGATGAGCGGCAGCGCCGAGGAGGCCCCGGTCTCGGCCAGGTTGCCGGTCACCGGCAGTTCGGCCACACCGCCCTTCGGCTTCCCGGCGCCGACCGGCTTCCCGCCGCCCTGCGTACGGGGCTTGTTGCCGGGCCTGCCGGGCTCGGCCGGCGGGATCTCGCCCGGGTGGCTGCCGGCGGACAGGATCGTGAAGTCGTACCACTGCTCCTCGGACCAGCCGCAGGAGCCGTCCTTGTTCCGGTAGTCGCCCGCCACCAGCGCGAAGCCGTCACCGGCCGTGGCGCCCCGGTCGGCGCGGATGCGCAGCTTCAGCTCGGCGGTCCGGTGCGCGTCGAGCCGGAACCAGCCGAAGTACTCCGCCTCGGTCCACTCGTCGAACGAGGTCCACCGGCCGGTGTCCGGGTGCTGGTACTCCAGGTCGAGCTGCGACTCGGGGTGCTCGACGTCGCCGGTCGGCACCGCGTAGAGGACCGGGTAGACCTCGTCCAGCGTCCGGTCCGTGGTGTTGGCCAGCCGCACGCTGAAGCCCTGCCAGCCGCCGCCCGCGACGAGCCGGGAGGGCAGACCGGCAACGGTCACCTTGATCGCGTCGTCGTCGACCGTGCACTCCTCCTCGTCCTCGCCCTCGTCCCCTTCCTCGCCCCCGCGGCCGCCCGCCTCGGTGGGGTCGGCCGAGGGGGTGGAACCGGGGGAGTCGCCGGGCTCGGTGGCGTCGGCATCCGGGGCGGTCGGGACGGCCGGGGTCTCCGGGGCCGACGGCCCGGTGCCGTCACCGCTCCCGGCCTCCTCACCGGACCCGGTGCCGTCGCCCGGGGCGGTGGTCCCCGTCGTCTCGTCACCGGAACCCGGGGTCCCGGGGCTCGCGGTCTCGCCGGACTGCTCCGGGCCGGGGGTGCCCGGTGTGGGCTCGGCGCTCGCGGTGGACTCGGCGCCGGGGCCGGTCGCATACGCGGCGGGGGCCGCCAGCAGGGCGGCGGGGGCTATGACGGCCGTCGCGGCGGCAGCCGTCAGGGCACGGCGAAGCTTCATCGAGAAGACCTCTCGGGTCCGAAGTGCCGGTTACCGGCACCAGTGGTGCGGGCCGTCGCGGTGGGGCGCGGTAGGGCCGTGCGATTGCAGGTACATGACCGGCCATGGCCAAAAATGGTTGTCCGCTCAACCAGAACCGCTGTCGTGATGCCAGTCACACCTGTCACAGCAGGCTCACAGGAATCCCAAAGGCGGCGCACAGCACCTGACGGAGAGTCGTCGCGCGCCGGGCGCACGCCGGGCACAGCGAAGGGCCCCGGACGCCGTCCGCGAGGGGGGTGCGGGCGGCCACGGGGCCCTTGGCTTTCGGTGCCGGCGTCAGGGCAGCGCCGGCACCGAGGGGCGGCGCCGGGGGGGGGGATGGCGCCGCTGGCTTTCGGGGTGGTGCGCGAGGGGGGTGAAGCCCGCGGCGGCCGGACCCATGGCACTGCAGGGGCCCCGCCGGACGCGGTGCGTCGTGTGTGAAGCATCGTCCTGGATGCGCCTCACCTGGCGCAACCGTTTCGACCGGATGCGGTCGGTCCCGGGCGTCCCCAGGACCGACCACCCCATCGGATGTGACCGGGCTGCTGTCCCCTGCTGACCGGCCACGGCACCGGAGTGAGGTCCCACGACGCGGGCCGCTGCTGGCGGCCGGCGTCTCATCGCTCCGGGTTTCCGCCCGTGAGGCGGCGTCTACGCGTAGTCCTGCAGGCCGCGCCTGGCTGGCGTGGCACCGGGAACAACGAAGCCTCGCGGCGGCCGGTCACGCGCCGTACGGGTGAGTCGGCAACCGAACTCAGATCCGGCAGCCGCGCCGGGGCGCACGCGTTCTGGCACGCGCCTGACCGGCGCGCAAAACCGACCGCGGACCAGCCAGAACCGGCCATGCCGCCGGTCTCGTGGCTGCCTCAGATCTGGCCCCGGGACAGCTCCAGCAGGGTCTTCGCCAGCGAGGTGCCCGGCTTGCCGAGCTGGTCGCGGTAGTGGGCGAGGATCTCCATCTCACGGGCGAGGTTCACCCGCCGTCCTCCGGAGGTGAGGCGCTCGTGCTGGATGACCGCCGAGACGGCCATCCGCTCCTGGACGAGGCCGATGATCCGGCCGTCGAGATCGTCGATCCGCTGCCGTGCGTCGGTGATGATTCCGGCGGCCTCGGGGGAGCGGGCGCCGGTGTCGGGGGCGGTGCTGGTCGAGGTGCTCATGTCCGTGTCTCCTGGGGTGGGTGGCCCCGGGGTCCGGGAAGGTCCCGGACAGACACAGGCGCCCCGGACCTTGTCGGCCCGGGGCGCCTGGGAAGTTGCTCGTCAGTGGATCAAGCAGCACGACCATGGCAGCCGGTTGGGCCGGTGCCATAGGTAAAGACGAAGGTCAGCTGCTTGTTCATGGGGCTCAGTATGAGCCCGTTAGAATCGAAAGTCCAACCCTGCTCCACACCGCCGGAAGGCCGCCGAAGTGCCATCAGCGCCCCCTGCCGCTGCCCCGGACGTCGTCCTCGTAGTCGACTTCGGCGCACAGTACGCCCAGCTCATCGCCCGACGGGTCCGCGAGGCCCGGGTCTACAGCGAGATCGTGCCGTCCACCATGCCGGTGGCCGAGATGCTCGCCAAGAACCCCAAGGCGATCATCCTCTCCGGCGGTCCCTCGTCGGTCTACGCCGAAGGCGCCCCCAGCCTCGACCGTTCGCTGTTCGAGGCCGGGGTCCCGGTCTTCGGCATGTGCTACGGCTTCCAGCTCATGGCCCTGAGCCTGGGCGGCACCGTCGACAACACCGGTGCCCGGGAGTACGGCCGTACCCCGCTGACCGTCTCCCGTCCCGGCTCCACCCTCTTCGAGGGCACCCCGGCCGAGCAGCCGGTGTGGATGTCGCACGGTGACGCCTGCTCCGCCGCCCCCGAGGGCTTCACGGTCACCGCGTCCACGGACGTGGTCCCGGTCGCCGCCTTCGAGAACGACGAGAAGAAGCTCTACGGCGTCCAGTACCACCCCGAGGTCATGCACTCCACGCACGGCCAGCAGGTGCTGGAGCACTTCCTCTACCGCGGCGCGGGCATCGAGCCCAGCTGGACCACCACCAGCGTGGTCGAGGAGCAGGTCGCCGCGATCCGCGCCCAGGTCGGCAGCAAGCGCGCGATCTGCGCGCTGTCCGGCGGCGTGGACTCCTCGGTGGCCGCCGCGATCGTGCAGAAGGCCATCGGCGACCAGCTGACCTGCGTCTACGTGGACCACGGCCTCCAGCGCAAGGGCGAGTCCGAGCAGGTCGAGAAGGACTTCGTGGCCGCCACCGGCGTCCAGCTGAAGGTCGTCGACGCCGAGGAGCGCTTCCTGACCGCGCTGGCCGGGGTGAGCGACCCCGAGCAGAAGCGGAAGATCATCGGCCGGGAGTTCATCCGGGTCTTCGAGCAGGCCCAGGCCGAGCTGGTCGCCGAGGCCGGCGCCGAGGGCGAGGAAGTCGCGTTCCTGGTCCAGGGCACGCTCTACCCGGACATCGTCGAGTCCGGCGGCGGCACGGGCACCGCCAACATCAAGTCGCACCACAACGTCGGCGGGCTCCCCGACGACATCGAGTTCCAGCTCGTCGAGCCGCTGCGCCAGCTGTTCAAGGACGAGGTCCGGATGGTCGGCACCGAGCTGGGCCTGCCGGACGCGATCGTCCAGCGCCAGCCGTTCCCCGGCCCCGGCCTGGGCATCCGCATCGTCGGTGAGGTCACCAAGGAGCGCCTGGACCTGCTGCGCGAGGCCGACGCCATCGCCCGCGAGGAGCTGACCGCGGCCGGTCTGGACCGCGAGATCTGGCAGTGCCCGGTGGTCCTGCTCGCCGACGTCCGCTCGGTCGGCGTCCAGGGCGACGGCCGCACCTACGGCCACCCGATCGTGCTGCGCCCGGTGTCCTCCGAGGATGCCATGACCGCGGACTGGACCCGGATGCCGTACGAGGTCCTGGCCCGGATCTCCACTCGCATCACCAACGAGGTCGCCGACGTCAACCGCGTCGTCCTCGACGTCACCAGCAAGCCGCCGGGCACCATCGAGTGGGAGTGATCCCGCCCGTGGGGCCGGGGGCGATCCCGCCGGTTTCCTGACCACGCCGCCGCTCGGCCCGCTGAGCGGCGGCGTTGTCGTCTGTGGGCGCCGGTGGCCGCGCCGTCAGGCCCGTACGGCCGAGGCCAGCCGCTCCAGCGTGGTGGCCATCGCCGGGCCCATCCGCCGCGGGAAGCCGGGGAGTTCGACGACGAGACGGGGGAGGCGGGCGCGCGACCAGTCGTAGGTGTGGGTGACCCGGGTGGTGGCCCCGCCGCCGGAGCCGTCCGCGCCGTCCGCGTCGTCCGTGCCGTCCACCGGCGTCAGCTCGTAGCGCCAGCGCTGTCCGCCGACCAGCCGCCGGCCGCGGAACTCGCCCCAGGTCTCCCAGGCGAGCAGCCGGTCCTTCTCGTACTCCACCACGACGTTCACCGACCGGTACGCGATGCCGCCCTGCGTCATCCCCATGCTGAACCGGTCGCCGGGCCCCAGCGGCGACGGCCCCTGCGGGCGGCCGCGCAGCATGCCCGAGCCGTCCAGCCCGGCGTGCCGGTCCGGGTCCCGGAGGACGGCGAAGATCTGCCCTGGTGTGGCGGCGATGTCCCTGCTGACCGATACGGCCCTCATGGTGTGTCCCCTCTGCTGCCGTTCTGGTGCCCACATCATCCAGGTGGCCCGAGGTGTGCCGGTCACGGCCCTGGTGACCTGCGGTAGTGGAAGGTAGCTTCCGCATCGAGCATCAAGAGCCGTACGTGCGCAGGAGGAGAGCCGCGATGCCCGAGCCGACGCCGATACCCACCGAGCAGCTGCACTTCGCGATGCCGCCGACGCACCCGACCGTCGAGGACGAGCGGCGCCACCGCAAGGAGCGCCTGGTCGCGGCGCTGCGGCTCTTCGGGCGCCAGGGATTCGAGGAAGGCGTCGCGGGCCATATCACCGTGCGCGACCCGGAGTTCCCGCACTGCTTCTGGGTCAACCCCTTCGGGATGTCCTTCCGGCACCTCACGCTCAGCGACCTGATCCTGGTCAACGCGGAGGGCAAGGTCGTCGAGGGCCGCTACCACGTCAACCAGGCGGCGTTCGCCATCCACGCGCAGGTCCACCGGGCCCGCCCCGACGTCGTCGCCGCCGCGCACAGCCACTCCGCCTACGGCCGGGCGCTGTCCGCACTGGGCGAGCTGCTGGAGCCGATCACCCAGGACGTCTGCGCGTTCTACGAGGACCACGCGCTCTACGACGACTACACGGGCGTGGTGGTGGACGAGGAGGAGGGACGGCGGATCGCGGCCGCCCTCGGGCCCCACAAGGCGGTGATCCTGCGCAACCACGGGCTGCTGACCGTGGGCGACTCGGTGGACGCGGCCGCGTGGTGGTTCCTCACGATGGAGCGCTCCTGCCAGGTCCAGCTGGCCGCGAAGGCCGCCGGCAAGCCAGTGCTGATCGACCACCACAACGCCGTCCACACCCGCGAACAGCTGGGCAACGACCTGGTCGCCTGGATCAACTACCAGCCGCTGTACCAGCAGATCGTGCGCAGCGAGCCGGACCTCTTCGACTAGGACGCGGCACGGGGGGACGGGAGGCGCGGTGCCCCGCGGGACGTGCGGCGGTCCCGCGGGGCACCCCGCCTCACGCGTGCGGGAACAGATCGAGGAACGGCGCGACCGTCGCCGAGATGCTGCGGCTGAAGGGCGCGTCGAAGTCCCAGACCAGGAACAGCAGGAAGGCGATCAGCGCGCTGAACAGCCCCGCCATCAGCAACTCCCGCCCCGAGCGCCGGATCTGCAGGGTGAACATGACGCCGATCGAGATGGCGCCACCAATGATCAGCCCGAACCACACCACCCCCGGGAGCGTCGAATCCGCCGCGCTCCCCCGGGCGTTGCGGGCCCCGTCGGCCACCGCGACCTGGTCGACGAGGGGCTGGTAGGACTGCCCCTCGAAGTCGTTGCGCGGACGGTAGTCGGAGACGTCCGCCCGGACCTTCGTCAGCAGCGCGGCGCCGCGCGGGGTCAGCTCCCCCCGCTCGGCCATCACCGGCCACTCCTTGTGCACGACGTGACTGACATAAGCGTCGACGTCCGTGCGGATACGGTCCCGTACCGGCGCGGGGTAGGCGCGGGCCCGCGCGCTGACCTCGTGCAGCGCCTGCGCCTCGGTCCGTACGGTGTCCTCGGCCGCGCTTCTGGCCTCCCACACCCCGGCGATGGCCAGCCCCAGCACGATCGCGTAGACCACCCCCACCATCATCGTCAGATACTCGATCACATCGGGTGTTTCGGACGGGTCGTCGTCCTCGGTGATCCGGCGCTCCTTGAGCACGGTGATGGTCAGGACGACGCCGCAGGCGGCGGCCATGGCGAGGGTCAGGACCAGCCATTGGGACATGGGGACCTCCTACGAGGAACGGCGCCCGGCGGAGCCGGACGAGGAGCTCGAACGGGGACGGAGGGCGGCGCCGGCCAGCACGGCCGGGGCGGTGAGCAGCAGGGTCGTGGTCACCATCGAGCGCCCGTCGCGCGGCCGGTGGGACGGGCGCGCGTAGCTGCGGGGCAGGACGGGCGGCGGTGACGCCGGGCGGCGGAGGGCGGGGGTGGGACGGGGCTTCGGCGCGGGCGGCGGGGCCGCGGGGCGGGCGCGGGGAGTCGGGGGCGGTGGTGGTGGCGGTGACGGGGGCGGCGTCGGCCGGGCTTTGGGGACCGGGGCCGGGGGCGGCGGCGGTGGGGGCGCGGGCCTGGGGGGACGGGGACGGGGTGCCGGCCGGTGGGCCGGCGGCGGCGGGGGCTTGGCCCGGGTGCAGGGGAAGTGCCAGCCGCGGGGCATGGGGAAGCCGGTCGGTACGTCCACGGGCGGCGCCGTCCCGGCGTAGGCGCAGTTGTCGCCCGTGGGCGCGCGGTGGTACCGGTCCTGGGCGGCGCCCGCCGGTGCGACGGCGCACAGCGCGGCGAGCCCGGTCAGCAGAAGGAGCGCGGCGGCGGCCCGCAATCCGGGGCGGGGGCGAGGCAGTCCGGAGCGGGGGCGCGGCGCTTCCCGCCCGCGCGCTCCGTCCCGTTCGTGCGGGCTGTCCGGCCGGCGCGGTGGTGTCGGTCCGTCCAGGTCATCGCGGCTGTGCGATCCGTGAGATCCATGTATGTGACGCACGGCGGAAGCTTGCGCAGCGCGCCGTCCGCTCAGCCGTCGCCGTGGCCCGGTTCGCCCGAATAGGGGAAGCGCCAGGGGTTCCGCGGGCCGGTTCCCCGGTCAGGTGTACGGGGCCGGGGCACCGCGCGGGCCCCGGGCGTCAACGCGGCGCTGTCCCCACCACCCGCCACCAACTGGACGTTTGAGATGCGCCCTCACGGGGTGCGGCACAATTCCCCTTCGGACAGGTCAAGTTGAAGATCATTGGTGGCGGGCGGTAGCGGACGTGTCGGTGGATGCGGCGGGCAGACGGGCCGGAACGGGCGAGCCGGGGGAGGAAACGGAGCGCGCCGACGGCGCGTGCCGGTGCGGACGGTGCCCGCACGGCGCCCGTGCGGGGCACCAGCAGGCGGTGGCCGCGTTCGTCGCGCTCCGCGAGGACTTCGCCGCCGGGCGCGGGGTGCCGGCCGGGCTCGCGCGGTCCGCGGGTGCGGCCCGGCAGTGGGTCTCCGACGAACTGACGCTGTCCGCACGGGAGGTCGCCCAGCGGCGCGGCGCCGGGAAGGCCGCCTGGCTGACGGCCCTACGGGGGCGCACCCTGCTCGCCGTCTGGGGCGCGGTGGTCGCCCTGCTGCTCGGGCAGGCGCTGACCGCGCTCGGCACGGGCTGGACGGCGGCTCGTACGGCGGGACTGCTCGCGGCCGTCGTACTGGCCCTGGCCCTGACCGCGGCGGCCTGGCGGCACCGGGCGCACGGCGGGGCGCTGGCGCCGCTGATCGGTGAGGACGGGCGGCTGTCCACCTCGCGGACGGTGGCGGCGGCCTGGGTGACCGCCGTCCTGTACACCGTCCTGACGGTGGCCGTACGCCAGCTGACGGCCGCGGCCCCCGGCGAGCGGCACGCACTGTTCCAGGGGCTGGCGCTCGAACGCTCCGCCGCCCTGCTGGTGGCGCTCGCCGCCGGGTGCGCGGTGGCGGTGGCGGCGCACGCGCTCGTCGCCTCCCGGGTGCGGGCCGGGCGGCTGCAGAAGGTTCCCGCCGACCGGCCGCGGGCCGCCGATCTGCTGACGGACGACGCCGGGCGGGGCAGCCTCCTCGATGTGCAGTACGTCCTGGTGCACACGGCCGTGCTGGGGTGCGCGCTGGCGCGGCTGGCCGGGCGGCCGGACCAGGCGCCGCAGCTGCCCTGGGGGCTGGTGGTGCTCCTGGCGCTCTCCGGGGCGACGTACCTGGCGGGGAAGGCGATCAGCGGCGGCCCTCCGGTGATCCTCTCCGTCGTCCGCTCACGTGAACTGGGCGATCTCGCCGCGCCGGTCCGTACCGGCGACGACATCGAGATCCGCGGTGCCGGCTTCGTCCCGCCGGGCGCCGCGACCCCCGACCGGCTCGCCCGGACCGTCGTCCGCATCGGCGACGTCCATGTCCCCGTCCCGCTGGTCCCGGTGGCCGGCGGCTTCGCCAATCCGACGGACGGGGTGCTGACGGTCCCGGTGCCGGTCGATGTCGAGCCCGGCCGGGTGGAGGTCCGGGTGGTCACGGCGGCGGGCGTGGAGACGGACGGTTATCCGATCGACGTTCTGGACTGAGCGGCGGGCGGTAGGTACTGGCGGGCGGCGGCGGGCCCTGCGCGGGCGCCGGCGTCGCCTTCGCGTGAGGATTCTGTGTGCCATGGCTGCCCGAAGTGCGTCGGTCCGTTGAACCTCTCGCCCGCGCGCGTACGTATCTCCCCAGGAGGCGCGGGCGCGGGCACAATCGACTGCGCCCGGTGGCAACGGAGAGGCGGACGTCATGGTGCACGCGAATCGTACGATCGGTGCCGAGCTGGGAGGGGCGGGCGTCGAGAGCGCCGGCGCCGGGCTGCGGGGACAGCTGGCGCGCCATGCGCTGCTGCCGCTGCGGCTCTTCCTGGGGGCCACCTTCCTCTACGCGGGCATCGACAAGCTGACGGACTCGGGGTTCCTGGCGATCGCCGGCACGGGATCGCTCGGCGCGTTGCTGCGCCAGGTCCATGACACGGCGGCGCTGCCCCAGCTGGTGGAACTCGCACAGAAGAGTCCGGTGGGCTTCGGCTATGCCATCGCGGCCGGGGAACTGGCCGTGGGCCTCGCGACCTTGGTGGGTCTGCTGGGGCGGCTGGCGGCGCTCGGCGGTGCGCTGATCTCGCTGACGCTGTGGCTCACCGTGAGCTGGGCGACCACGCCCTACTACTACGGCAACGACCTCGCCTACCTGATCGCCTGGCTCCCGCTGCTGCTGGCCGGAACGCCGAGGTTCTCCCTGGACGCCGCCCTGGCGAACCGCCGCAAGCGGCATGGGGCGCAGTTGTTCGGCTAGGGCTGTGACCTCCACGGACGGCGCTGCACGGCGCTGCACGGCGCTGCGCTGCGCCGCGCCGTACGGCTCGCGGGGGCGGGTGAGCCGAGGGGCTGCGGTCAGCTGATGTGGGCGGCGATGGCGCGTGCGCACGCCAGGGACGCGGTCCGCGTCGTGTCCACCTCCAGGTCATAGAAGACCCCCTGGTGAACCAACTCGGCCTGTGCCGTGGCCATCCCCGGGACGCGGTCTCCTCGTGCGATCTCACGGCCCGCGGCGACCGTGGCCTCACACCGGACGCCGACCCACAGTACGGTCAGGCCGCCCAGAGCCTTCTGCCACCGCTGCTGGGACGCCGCCCCGCCGAGGAAGACGTCATCGATGATGACCTTGGCGCCCGCACGGGCCATCGCCGCGATCCCCTCCCGCCAGGCCGCCTCCAGCGCCGTGAACTCCGGCCCGACGCGTACCGCACCGTCCGACGCGCACACCATCCCCTCGTCCGAAGCCCGCAACTTCGCGGGCAGGGTGTCGACGAACGAGTCGCACCCGAACGCCAGCCACGGACCGGGAAGTACGGCCTGCAGACACCGCACGATGCCGGACTTCCCCGAGCTGGAACCACCGTTGAGAAGGATCATCTGAGTCGTCACCGCGCCACGGTAGAGCGCTTGCCCTTCGGGGCGGTACGCATATTCGCCGGAGCGTCCGGCGGGCGGAGCGCAGGTCGACGGGCTGACCGGGGAGGTGGGCGAGGCGGACGGTCGGGTGGGGCTGTTCGTGCCTGGGCGGGCCGGGGCGTGCGGGGACGCCGGCGGCTGGTGTCAGGGGGGCAGGCATCAGGGTTCAGGGGCCCGTCGGCGACGAGCTGGCCGGGTGGTGCGGGTGGTGTCGGCGGCGGGATCTGGTCCAGACGGCTGAGGTGATGCCGGCGAGGAGTAGCCCGGCGGGGAGGGTGAGGAACAGCCAGGGGCCGGGGGCCTGCCGGAGGCCGAGGGCGTCCAGGCCGTAGACCGTACCGAGGGTGAGGGCGGTGAGGCCCACGAGCAGGCGGGCCGGTGCGAAGGGATGGCGCATCACCGGGGGGCTCCCTGGAGGATCGGTGCGGTCGGCGGGGTGGGTGCCGGGAGGGCGGTGGCCGACCTGCGGACGGCCGCGGGGGTGGAGCCCGGTGCGGCGCGCAGGACGGCGACCTGTCCGGTGCCGAGGTTGAGCGTCAGCTCCACCGAGCCGTGCGGCTTCTCGCCCTTCTTGAGGCCGTCGGCGGCGAGGTCGACCGTCCGGTGCCCGCCCGCCACGAGGTCCACGTCGTGCGGTGATTCGCCGGGCAGCTGGACGTCGCCGACGCCGAGCGAGATATGGAGACGGGCGGAGACACCGTGCGGCAGCGTCACTTGAAGGCGGCCGGCCCCCACGTCCACACCGGCGCGGACCCTGGTGCCCGCCTTGAACGGCAGGCCGGTGAGGTCCAACCGCCCCTCTCCCGTGCCGAGCTCATAGTGCGGCCGGACGGCGGCGGCCGTGGCCGGGAACCAGGTCTCCTTCTGCCACTGGGTGGTGAGGTTGTCGGGCAGCGTCGCCGCGCCCGCCAGCAGCAGGGACGTCAGCACCACCATGAAGACCGTGCCGCCGCCCGTGCGTCCGCACCAGGCGCTGAGCACCAGCCCGAGGCCGAAGACGAGCAGCGCGCAGGCCAGGCCCGCCTGGAGGGCCGGCGTCAGCCCGTCATGGCGGAGGACGGCACTGGTGGTGCCGCCGCCGGCGAGCAGCGCGAGCAGGAACGTCCAGCCGCCGATCGGGCGCCCGCCGCGGCGGCTCCGGCCCGCGCCGCGGGCGGGCGGTGTGCCGTCCGGCGGCGGTACGGGGCGGCCGGTGGGGTGGTCCGCGTCGGACCAGGCGTCGTACCCGTGCGCGGAGGGGGCCGCGGCGGTGCCGTGCTCGGCCTGGTAGCTGAGGTCGAAGGGGAGCGGGGTGGTGTCGGGCCCCCACAGATAGCCCGGCCCGGCAGCCTCCCCGGAGCGCTGGGCACGCCACCAGGAGGGGCCGGTGGGCACCGGGGGCGCCTTGGTCTCGGGCGGGGCGTCGGCGACCGCCTGCGCGGTGGCGGTGTCCATCGCTGCCGGGCCCCTGGCCTCCACCAGCCGGCGCCGCCGCGACCAGTAGGCCGAACCGGCCACCGCCAGCGTCAGCATGAGGGCGAACGACATCATGCTGCCCTTGGCGAGGGTCGTCAGGAACAGACCGCAGCCGACCAGCGCGAAGAGCAGGGCCGTCAGCGCGGCGCCCTCGACCCGGCCGGAGAGCAGCCGGCGGCCCTCGTTCTCCTCCTCGCCCTCAAGGGGGATGAGCAGCCAGGCGAAGCCGTAGGCGATGAGGCCGAGGCCGCCGACGGAGAGCACCGCGAGCGCGACCCGGAAGATCACCGGGTCGAGGTCCCACTGCCGGCCCAGCCCGCCGCAGACCCCGCCGATCACCTTGTGCCGCCGGCTGCGGCGCAGCGGCCGCGGCGACGGGGCGGAGCCGGCGGGGTCGGAGGGCGCCGACTCCTCGGCGTGCGCTGCATCGTTCATGGAGCCATGGTGACAAGGGCGACCGCGCCGCGGCATCCGTGGAAACCCTGGTCTGTCCCTGAGTTCCGCCGACGGCAGCCCCGAGATCCCCCAGGGGGCTCCCGAAATCCCTCGCGCGTTCGCATATGCCCCCGCGTCGGTGCCCGGCCGGAGGACGCGCGACGGCCGGGCGGTGGCCGGACGGCTGCCCGGCCGTATCGGCGACTATCGTTGAGCCTTGAATACGTACGGGTTTCCGGAGGGGCGTGCGGTGACGGAGGCGGCGGCGGTGGACGAGGGGCGACTTGTCGCCGGGCGGTATCGCCTGGTTGAACGGATAGGCCAGGGCGGTATGGGCACCGTGTGGCGCGCCCGGGACGAACTCCTCGGCCGTCAGGTCGCGGTCAAGTGCCTGCATGTCGCACCGCAGCTCGACGAGGACGAACTGGCGAGGCGCCATGAGCGCACCACCCGTGAGGCACAGGCAGCAGCCCGGATCAACCACCCCAACGTGGTGAGTGTCCACGACGTCGTCGACGACGCCGGGATGCCGTGCATCGTCATGGAGTACGTCCCTTCCACGACGCTCGGCGACGCCATCAAGGAGGCCGCGCGGAACGACAGTTCGGTCACCCCGCGCGAGGCCGCCCGTATCGGGCGCGGCATGGTGGCGGCGCTGCGTGCCGCGCACTCCGCCGGTGTGCTGCACCGTGACGTCAAGCCGGGCAACGTACTGCTCGGTGCGGACGGCCGGGTCGTGCTCACCGACTTCGGCATCGCGGTCGCCACCGGTACCTCCACGCTCACCAAAACGGGCGAGCTGGTGGGCTCCATCGACTACTTGGCGCCCGAGCGGGTCAGAAGCGGCACCCCGGGGCCCGCCTCCGACCTGTGGGCGCTGGGCGCGACGCTCTATCAGGCGGTCGAGGGACGCCCCCCGTTCCGGAAGGCCACCGCGGTCGAGACCGCGTACGCGATCGCCATGGACCCCCTTGAGGCGCCGCGCAACGCCGGGTCGCTGAGCCCGCTGATCGAGGCGCTGCTCGCCAAGGAGCCGGCCGACCGTCCGACGGCCGAGGTCGTCGAACAGGCGCTGCGGGCCGTCGAGGCCGAGGCGGACACGGCGCTGATGGGCTGGTCCACGATGGCTCTGGGGACGGTCGCACACGGCCGCGCCGAGGCGGCCGACCCGGGTGGGGAGACCGAGTCGTCCACCCGTCCGGTGCACCACACGGGCGAGGCGGCGGCCGCTTCGGTCCGTGGCACCGGCACCGGCACCGGGGCACGTACGGAGGCGGCAACGGGGGCGGGGACCGGCGCCGTTGCGGACACCAGCAGCGAGGCCGTGACCGGCCCGGTCGCCATTCCGGAGGGGACCGACGCCGGACGGCCCGCCCGTGCCGACGTCCTTCCCGGCGGCGCGGCGCCCCGTAGGAAGCGCACCCGGATCGTGGTCTGGAGTGCCGTCGGGGTGTTGGTCGCCGGTGGCGGCGGAGGCACGGCCTGGTACCTGATGCGGCCCACCGAATCCGGTGGCTCCGGCCAGGCGGCGGCGAACAAGAGCACCACCCCCAAGCTCCCCAAGGCCCCCGCCCACAGCATCGGGCCGACGCCGCCCCTCCCTGACGGTTACCACAGCGTCAACGAGACCGCACTCGGCGTCAGTTTCCCGGTCCCCGACGGCTGGACCCGCCAGCCCGAGGACGACGGCCGGCAGATCATCTACCGGACGCGGTTCGCGCAGATCCTCGTCAGCGTCCTGGACTTCTCCTCAGGGGACCAGGTGGAGCACTTCAAGGAGGTGGAGAAGGGCTTCAAGGAGAAGTACTCCGTCTACAAGAACCTGCGCCTGCAGCCCACGTCCTTCCAGGGCGACCCCGCCGCGATCTGGGAGTTCACCTTCGGGGGCCGGGCCCGTACCTTCCGGGGGGTCGACCTGGGCTTCGGCCGCGAGGGCGGTAAGGAGTACGCGATCTACGTGTCCGCGCCGGAGGCCGACTGGGCGAAGTACGCGAAGGTCTTCTCGGTGGTGAAGGACGGGTTCCGCAGGACCGACCCCCAGAACTGAGGCGCCCGCGCCGCGGGGCATTCGCCCGGACCCGGACCACACCCCGCAAACTTCAGGGACAGCCTCAGGGACGACCCTGATGCCCCGGGCCCGGGTGCCGTGTGACGATCGGGCACATGACCACCGCTCCGCCCCGCGCCGACACGGCCTACGCCCCGGCGCCGGACCCCGACGATCCGCCCGTGCGCAAGCTCTACCGCAGCGCCGACGGGCGGCTGCTCGGTGGCGTCGCGCGGGGCCTCGCGGGGCACCTCGGACTGCCGGTGTCCTGGGTGCGGATCGTGTTCGTGGCCCTGTTCATGGCCGAGGGGATGGGCGCGCTGCTGTACGCCGCGTTCTGGTTCTTCGTCCCGCTGGGCGTCGGCGGCGTGGAGCACCGGCAGCCCGCCCCGGCGGACGGCAGGCGCCGCCTGCTGCGGCACCGCCCCGACAGGGGCCAGGTCTTCGCGCTGATCGCGCTGCTCGTCGGGGCCTCGGTCGTCGCCTCCCGCTTCCAGCTGGGCCAGGCCGACGGTTATCTCTGGCCGGTGCTGCTGATCGGCGCCGGTGTCGCCCTGGTGTGGCGGCAGGCGGACAACTCCCGCCGAGCCCAGTGGCTGGAGCTCGGCCGCCGCAAGGGCGTGCTGCCGATGGTGCGCGGCGCGGCCGGTGTGCTGCTGGTCGGTGTCGGGGTGACCGGCATCGTGGTGCTCCAGGGTTCGGTGCGGCATCTCGGTTCGGTCCTGCAGGCCGCGCTCGCCGTCGTCGTCGGCATAGCGCTGCTGGCGGGCCCCTACCTCGTGCGGATGACCCAGGACCTCTCCGAGGAGCGGCTGATGCGCATCCGCGCCCAGGAGCGCGCCGAAGTGGCCGCCCATGTCCATGACTCGGTCCTGCACACCCTCACCCTGATCCAGCGCAACGCCGACGACCCCCGGGAGGTGGCGCGGCTGGCCCGCGCCCAGGAGCGGGAGCTGCGGGCCTGGCTCTACAAACCCGAGGGCCGCGGCAAGGAGGAGGACGAGGAGCCCGCCACTCTGGCGGAGGCGGTCCGCAAGGCCGCCGCCGAGGTGGAGGACGCCCATGGCGTCCCCCTTGAGGTCGTGGTCGTCGGCGACTGCCCGCTGGACGAGCCGCTGGGCGCCCAGATGCAGGCCGCACGCGAGGCGATGGTCAACGCCGCGAAGTACGGCGGCGAGGGCGGCGCGGTGCAGGTGTTCGCCGAGGTGGAGGGCCGTACGGTCTTCGTCTCGGTGCGTGACCGCGGACCCGGGTTCGACCTGGACGCGGTCCCTGAGGACCGGATGGGCGTACGGGAGTCCATCATCGGGCGTATGGAGCGCCACGGCGGCACCGCCCGGCTGCGCTCCGCCCCCGAGGGCGGCACGGTCGTCGAGCTGGAGATGGAGCGCGCGGAGACGGAGCGCGGGAGATGACCGGGCGGCCGGACGGGCGGCGGCCGGACGCGACAGCGCGCGCCGGGGCACGGGATGATGACGGGGCAGACACCGAGGGACAGGCGGAAGAGATGAGCAGCGACGACGCACAGCAGGGCGGGACCGGCGACGGGACGGCCGGGGGCCGGACCGTACGGGTCGTGCTGGTCGACGATCACCGGATGTTCCGCACGGGCGTCCAGGCCGAGATCGGCGAGACCGGGCGCACCGGCGTCGAGGTGGCCGGCGAGGCCGCCGACGTCGACCAGGCGGTCACGGTCATCACGGCCACCCGCCCCGAGGTCGTCCTCCTGGACGTCCACCTCCCCGGGGGCGGCGGCGTGGAGGTGCTGCGCCGCTGCGCCGCGATGTCGGCCGACGCCGAGCGCCCGGTCCGCTTCCTGGCGCTCTCCGTCTCCGACGCGGCCGAGGACGTCATCGGCGTCATCCGGGGCGGCGCCCGCGGCTATGTCACCAAGACGATCACGGGCACGGACCTGGTCGACGCGATCTTCCGGGTGGCCGACGGCGACGCGGTCTTCTCCCCGCGGCTGGCCGGCTTCGTCCTGGACGCCTTCGCCTCGACGGATGCCCCGCCCATCGACGAGGACCTCGACCGTCTCACCCAGCGTGAGCGCGAGGTCCTGCGGCTGATCGCCCGCGGCTACGCCTACAAGGAGATCGCCAAGCAGCTGTTCATCTCCGTGAAGACCGTCGAATCCCATGTGTCCGCGGTGCTGCGCAAGCTCCAGCTCTCCAACCGCCATGAGCTGACCCGCTGGGCCGCCGCCCGAAGGCTGGTCTGAGCTGCGGAAAGCGGCACGGCGCGGGCGCTCGCACGGCTTCATGACGAGGGAGTAACAAAGCACCACAGAAGGGCAACCAGGACCCGGCGGATCTCCTCTAAGGGCGCGGAGAGGCTCACTGCCGAAGGCGGGGGCGGAACCACCCCACGTCCTTCGCCTAGTTTGCCCTGGAAGCGAGATCCCGATGAGCCTGACGGGCACGCCCTTCTTCCTCACCTCGGTCGCGCTGTTGATCGTCGCCGTCGTGCTGCCGTTCGCCCTCTGGGGCCGAATAGCCGGGCCGGCCCTGGCACGCGGCTTCGCCCGGCTGCTGATGCTGCTGTTCGCCCAGGTCACGGCCATCACCGTGGTCTTCGTCCTGGTCAACAACGCCAACAACCTCTACGACACCTGGGACGACCTGCTCGGCACCGGCAGCCATGTCGAGGCGGCCCGCGACCTCGGCCCCGACGGCATGGGCGGCCGGCAGATCACGCACGAGCCCAAGCAGCTCCAGCGGTTCCGCCCGGCCGACGACCCGAGCGTGGGCGCCGATGTCCGGATGACCGAGCTCCAGGGCCGCATCTCGGGGGTGCGCGGCGAGGTGTATGTCTGGCTGCCGCCCCAGTACAACGACCCCGCCTACCGGAACCGGAAGTTCCCGGTGGTTGAGCTGCTGCCCGGCTACCCGGGCTCGGCGAAGTCCTGGATGGGCTCGCTGCACGCGGCCCAGCAGCTGATGCCGCTGATGCGGAGCGGCGCGGTCAAGCCGGCCATCCTGGTGGCGCCCCGCACCAACCTCCTCCCCGGTGTGGACACCGGGTGCGTCAACCTCCCCGGGAAGGTCAACGCCGACAGCTGGCTGACCGTCGACGTCCGCAAGATGGTCATTGACAACTTCCGGGCCGGCGACAAGCCGGACTCCTGGGCCCTGGCCGGGTATTCGGCCGGTGCGCACTGCGCCGCCAAGCTCGCCCTGGCCCACCCCGACCGCTACCGCGCCGCGGTCGCCATGTCCGGCTACAACGACCCGGCGCTCGAACGGGACTCGCTGGCCGGCAAGGACCCCCAGCTGCGCGCCCGGTCCAACCCGCTGAACATCCTGAAGGCGGCCAACGCCGCCGGTAAGCCGCCGCGTACCGCGCTGTATGTGTCGGGCGCTTCGGGCGACGGCTTCCAGGCCGGTCTCGCCCTGCGGCAGTTCGCGCTGCCGCCGACGACGGTGACCGTACGCCAGATCCCGTCGAACGCGGGCGGCCACACCACGGCGGTCTGGGCACAGCAGGTGCCGGAGACCTTCCGCTGGCTGGGGACCCAGCTCAGGGCCTGAGCGCACGGCAACGGCACCGGAGCGGGCGGCAGTTCACCCCCTGCGCCCGGCGGCCGTGACCGGGGACCGACCCGCCAGCCCATCGCTTCGTAGAGCGCCCGTCCCTCCGGACTGGCCACCAGCACCCCCTGTCGCGCGCCCCGTTCCACCGCCCGGCGGGCCAGCGCGTCCATGACCGCCCGCCCCAGCCCGCGCCGCCGGTGCGCGGGCTCGGTGCCGATCATGTCGAAGACGACGGAGGGCGCTTAGGACGCCGGGTCGGCCCCCGGGAGGACATGGCGCGCGAGGTGTCCGGGCCGCCGTACCCCGATCCGGAACCCGCCGGGCACGGCTTGCGGCGCGTCCGTACCGCGAGCACGGGTCCAGCCGTCGGCCCAGGCGTGGACGGCAGACAGGAGCGCGGTGTCCGGGACCGCGGCGCTGTGCGTCATCCGGCCGAGCGTACGCGGGGCCCTCGCCGCCCCAAGTGACTCTCCAGTGGCGGCAGTTCAGTCGGGCTCACCCCTGCCACGCCCCCGCCGGCCCCCCTACGCGGGACGGGTCGCCGCTGCGAACGGCATCTGGTCGATCGGGGCGAGCCGTACCGGCGCCCCCGGATGCGGTGCGTGGATCATCTGGCCGTTCCCGACGTAGAGCCCCACATGGCTGATGCCCGAGTAGAAGAACACCAGGTCACCGGGGGCGAGTTGGGACCGGCTGATCCGCGGGCCGGAGCTGATCTGGGTGTAGGTCGTGCGGGGCAGGGCGACCCCGCCGGCCTTCCAGGCGGCCTGCGTCAGGCCTGAGCAGTCGTACCCGGAGGGGCCCGTCGCGCCCCAGACGTACGGCTTGCCGAGGGCGCCGTAGGCGAAGGAGACGGCACGGGCGGCACGGGGGCTGGGCGCCTGCGCGGCGGCCGCGGCGGCCTGCGCGCCGCCGGGAACGCCGGACGGGCCGTCCCCGCGGTCCGTCCCGCGGTCCGTCCCGCGGTCCGTGCGGCTCCGGTCCGGCCCGCTCCGGTCCGGCCCGTTCCGCGCACCGCCCCGGGACGCCATCCGCTGGCGCTGCTCCGCGGTCAGCCGGCTCAGCAACTGCTCGGCGGCGTCCAGCTTGTGCACGATGGTGACCCGGTGCTTCTTCAGCCGGGCCTCGGTGTCCGCCAGCCGCTCCACGGTGTCCTCGGCCCGCTGCCGGATCTGCCGGACGCTGCCGAGCCGGCGGGCGTACCCGGCCACGGCGGTCGCCTGGTGGCTGCCCGTACGCTCCAGCACCGCGGCGCCGTCCAGATAGCGCTGCGGGTCGGCGGACAGCAACAGCCGTACCGTCGGGTCGATGCCGCCGGAGCGGTACTGGCTCGTGGCCAGGGTGCCCAGTTCGGCGCGGGCGGCGTTCAGCCGGCGGGTCCTGCGGGCCGCCTCGTCCTGGAGCCGGCTCAGCTCCTCCCGTGCGGTGTCGGCGGATTCCTTCGCGCCGTTGTAGTGCTGCGTGGCCACCTCTGCCTCCTGGTACAGCGCGTCGACCCGGTCCTTGACCTGGGCGGGGGTGGGCCGGGGGGCGGCCTGGGCGGTGCCGTCGAGGCCGGTGGCGGTGGCGGCACCGGCCAGGGCCAGGGTGGCGGCCGTGCGGGCGGTGCGCGCACGGCGCGATCCGCCGCCGGTGAGCGAGGCGAGCGGATGCTGCCGGGGCTTGCGGTGCGAGGCCACGGTGGCCGTTCCTTTCCGTCCTTCGAGCCGGGGGCCCGGCGGCCGGTCCGCCACGGGGGCGACGGACCGGCCGCCGTACCTCTCGGCGGGACGGCCGACGGAACGCCGGTGGGAGACCGGCGAGGCGGGGAGTCGGCCGCCTGGAGGAGGACGCTAAGCCGGGGTGTCGGGCAATGAGCCCCCTTGCCCGGAATTGTTCGCTTTCGACCGCGATGAGTGCGCGCGCGACCGCGGCGCCATGGCCGTACGGCCGGGACCGGTCTGGCCTGACCGAACTGTCGATAGCGGGCGCCCTGCCCGAAGGGCCGTGCTATACGGCGGCTACGATCACGCACTATGGACGTAGTAACCAATATCTTCGTCGGCCTGCACATCATCGGCATCGCCTCCCTGCTGGGCGGCTTCCTGACCCAGATGAAGGCGATGAGCGCGGGCACCGCCCGCTTCGTGCCGGCCATGCTGCACGGCGCGCTGACGATGCTGGTCACCGGCATCGTGCTGGTCGGCCTCAACCAGGCCCAGGACCACCCCCTCAACAACATCAAGCTCGGCATCAAGATGGCCCTGCTGGTGGTGATCCTGGCGCTGGTCTACGTCAAGCGGGACGACGAGACGGTCGAGAAGCCGCTCTTCGCCGCGGTCGGCGGGCTCACCGTGGCCAACATCTTCATCGCGGTGCTCTGGACCTGACGAGCGCCCCGCCAACAGCACACCGCGCGGTCCCCGCACTCCGTAGATCGGAGGCGAGGGCCGCGCGGTGGCGTGTGGGGGGTGACCGTGGGGGGTGGTCTGTGGGGGAGCGGGGGCCTCAGCCCGGGCGGACGCTCCCGTAGATCGGCATGTAGTAGATCGACTCCTCCCGGACGTTGGCGCCCGGCTTCGGAGCGTGGACCATCTTGCCGTTGCCTAGGTACATGCCGACGTGGCTGATGTCGTCATAGAAGAACACCAGGTCGCCGGGCTTCAGGTCCTTGGTGGCCACCCGCTCGCCGACCTTGACCTGGTCCCAGGTCGTCCGGGGCAGATCGACGCCCGCCGCCTTCCAGGCGGCCTGGGTCAGCCCCGAGCAGTCGTAGGAGGTGGGTCCGGTCGCGCCCCACACATACGGCTTGCCGATCTGGGAGCGGGCGAAGGCGAGCGCCTTCTCGCCCTTGGCGGTGGAGGTCGAGTCGCCCGTGGAACCGCCGGCCGAACCGCCGCCCGTGGAGCCGTCGCCGTCGTGCTGCCGCTGGCGCTCCCGCTCCTGCTGCTTGCGCGCCTCCTCCGCGGCCCGGCGCTTGGCCGCCTCCTCCTTCTGGCGCTCCAGCTCCGCCAGCCGCGCCTTCTCCTGCGCGGTCAGCCGGGACAGCAGCTGCCGGGCCTCGGACAGCTTGTCCTGGACGGAGCGCTTGGACTCCTTGAGAGAGGCCTGCGACTTCTGCAGCCGCTCCAGGCTGTCGGTCGCCTCGGCACGCTGCCGGGCGGCCGCCGACTGCTGCTCCTGGTAGTCGCTGACGGCCTGCTTCTGCCGCCCGGTCAGCCGCTCCATGAGGTGGTTGCGGTCGACGAACTGCTGCGGGTCCTTGGCGAACATCAGCTGCGCCGTCGGGTTCATCCCGCCGGTGCGGTACTGCGCGGAGGCGAAGGTGCCCAGCTTGCGCCGGGACTCGTTCATCTTCTCGGCGCGCTCGGCCGAGGCGTCGAGCAGGTCGTCCACCTTGTCGCGCTGTGCGTCGGCGCGCTCCTTGGCGGCGTTGTACTTCTGGGTGGCCACCTCGGCCTGGTGGTAGAGGTCGTCGACCTTCTTCTGGACCTCTTCGACGGCGGGCTTGGGTGCCCTGGGCGCCGCGTTGGCCGACTGCGAGAGCAGGGTGACCGAGGCGAGGGCGGCGGTGGTGAGACCGGCCGCTGTACGACGGCCTGCGGGTGAGGCGAGAACGCTGGTGCGCGGCTTGCGATGCGACGCCAAGACCGGCAACTCCTTCCGTGGACCGCCTACCGGGTTAGCTGTCGGGTTCGGGCGGTGTCGCTGACGGAAGGCTTGCCCTACGGTCCGGACGTCCACTGGCGACGGCCGTACGGATCGATTCACCCCGGTGGTGCTGGTGGGTCCCCGGCTCCGGGTGCCTGGGGGCAGGGCCGGACTCGGCGTCGGCGGCCCGTGCGAACCTGTCGTCCGCGGGGAGGCGGGCTGCCTGAGCGAGGACGTTAGCCAACTCGTGTGGCTTCTGTGAAGGCTGATGTTCGATATGCCCGAAACCTTTTCGTGACCTGAACGCGATGCGCGGCCTGTTGTGCCAGATGTCGGATTCGGGTAGACGAGGCGCCGCCGGTCGGCGGCGGTGCCGGGCGCCCGGAGCGCCGCTGCGCCGGTGCCGGCTTCACAGGCGGCCCGCATTCCGCCACTCCGCCGCGGAGTGTCAGTGCGGCCGCCTAGACTCGGTGGGCGATGAGCAGCCTCTTTGACGACAGCTTCCTGGCGGACCTCAGCCACAAGGGTGAGGAGCAGCATCCTCCGCCCCCCGAGGACGAGCACGGCCCGGCCCCGGAGGAGATCCCCGCCGACCTCTTCGGCGGGCGGTTCGACGCGCCCGTCCCCAGGGAGGCCTACTACCGCGACGGCGCCGCCCGCCCGGCCGTCGACGCCGCGGCGCTGCTGGAGGGGCTCAACGACGAGCAGAAGGCCGCCGTGGTGCACTCCGGCGGCCCGCTGCTGATCGTGGCCGGTGCCGGTTCCGGCAAGACCCGGGTGCTGACCCACCGCATCGCGCACCTGCTCGCCGAGCGTCATGTCCACCCCGGCCAGATCCTCGCGATCACGTTCACCAACAAGGCCGCCGGTGAGATGAAGGAGCGCGTCGAGGAGCTGGTCGGCCCGCGCGCCCACGCCATGTGGGTCTCCACCTTCCACAGCGCCTGCGTCCGCATCCTGCGCCGCGAGTCCAAGAAGCTGGGCTTCACGTCCTCCTTCTCGATCTACGACGCCGCCGACTCCAAGCGCCTGATGGCCCTGGTCTGCCGCGATCTCGATCTGGACCCCAAGCGCTTCCCGCCCAAGTCCTTCAGCGCGAAGATCTCCAACCTCAAGAACGAGCTCATCGACGAGGAGACCTTCGCCGGGACCGCTGCGGACGGTTTCGAGAAGAGCCTGGCCGAGGCGTACGCGATGTACCAGGCGCGGCTGCGCGAGGCCAACGCCCTGGACTTCGACGACATCATCATGACGACGGTCAATCTGCTCCAGGCCTTCCCGGACGTCGCCGAGCACTACCGCCGCCGCTTCCGTCATGTCCTCGTCGACGAGTACCAGGACACCAACCACGCCCAGTACACCCTGGTCCGCGAGCTGGTCGGCCCCGGCACCGCCGAGGTGCCCGCCGCCGAGCTGTGCGTGGTCGGTGACGCCGACCAGTCGATCTACGCCTTCCGCGGCGCCACGATCCGCAACATCCTCCAGTTCGAGGAGGACTACCCGGACGCGACCACGATCCTGCTGGAGCAGAACTACCGCTCGTCGCAGACGATCCTGTCCGCAGCCAACGCCGTCATCGAGCGCAACGAGAACCGCCGCCCCAAGAACCTCTGGACGGACGCCGGCGCCGGCCCCGGGATCACCGGCTATGTCGCCGACACCGAGCACGACGAGGCGCAGTTCGTCGCCGACGAGATCGACCGGCTGACGGACGCCGGCGACGCCAAGGCCGGCGAGGTCGCCGTCTTCTACCGCACCAACGCCCAGTCCCGTGTCTTCGAAGAGATCTTCATCCGGGTCGGGCTGCCCTACAAGGTCGTCGGCGGGGTGCGCTTCTACGAGCGCAAGGAGGTCCGCGACGTCCTCGCCTACCTGCGGGTGCTCGCCAACCCCGAGGACACCGTCCCGCTCCGCCGCATCCTGAACGTCCCCAAGCGCGGCATCGGCGACCGCGCCGAGGCGATGATCGACGCCCTGTCGTCGCGCGAGAAGATCACCTTCCCGCAGGCGCTGCGCCGGGTCGACGAGGCCTACGGCATGGCGGCCCGCTCCGCCAACGCCGTCAAGCGCTTCAACGTCCTCATGGAGGAGCTGCGGACCATCGTCGAGTCCGGCGCCGGCCCCGCCACCATCCTGGAAGCCGTCCTGGAGCGCACGGGCTACCTCGCCGAACTCCAGGCCTCCACCGACCCCCAGGACGAGACCCGGATCGAGAACCTCCAGGAACTCGCCGCCGTGGCCCTGGAGTTCGAGCAGGACCGCGGGGAGGCTGCGGCAGAGGGGGCTGCCGCCCCGGGGCCGGGCACCCTGTCCGAGTTCCTGGAGCAGGTCGCGCTGGTCGCCGACTCCGACCAGATCCCGGACGAGGAAGAGGAGGGCAGCGGCGTGATCACCCTCATGACGCTGCACACCGCCAAGGGCCTGGAGTTCCCGACCGTCTTCCTGACCGGCATGGAGGACGGCGTCTTCCCGCACATGCGCGCGCTGGGCCAGACCAAGGAGCTGGAGGAGGAGCGCCGGCTCGCCTACGTCGGCATCACCCGCGCCCGCGAGCGGCTCTACGTCACCCGCTCGACGATGCGCAGCGCCTGGGGCCAGCCCTCGTACAACCCGCCCTCCCGGTTCCTGGAGGAGATCCCGGCCGACCACCTGGAGTGGAAGCGCACGGGCCCGGCGACGCCGTCCGCGTCCATGGGCGGCCTGTCGGGCGGCGGAGGCGGCTTCGGCTCGGCGCTGTCGTCGTCGCGGGCCAAGGGCGCCGGCGGCTTCGCGACCCGTCGCGGCCAGGGCAGCCGCCAGGTGGTCCCGCTGTCCATCGGCGACCGCGTCACCCACGACAGCTTCGGCCTCGGCACGGTCGTCGGCGTCAAGGGCAGCGGTGACAACGCCGAGGCGACGATCGACTTCGGCGGCGAGAAGCCCAAGCGGCTGCTGCTCCGGTACGCGCCGGTGGAGAAGCTGTAGCGGGAGAGGCCGGCCCCCGGGGACACCTCCTGGGGGCTGCCACCGGGCGGGCGGCGGCGGTCAGTTCGGGTCGAGGCCGTGGTCGCGCAGCCAGGGCAGCGGGTCGACCGCCGCGCCGCCGCCGGGACGCACCTCGAAGTGCAGATGCGGTCCGGTGGAATTGCCGGAGTTGCCCGAATAGGCGATCTGGTCACCGGCCTTGACCGAACCGGAACGGATCTTGGTGCTGCTGAGGTGGCAGTACCACGTCTCCGTGCCGTCGGGCGCCGTCACGATCGCCATGTTGCCGTAGGCGGAGTTCCACTGGGTGCGGATGGTGCCGTCGGTGGCGGACATGACCGGGGTGCCGTAGCTGACCGGGAAGTCGATGCCGGTGTGCAGCGACATCCAGTTGACCCCGGCCTGGCCGAACTGCGCGCTCAGCCCGTGCTGCTTGACCGGCAGCAGGAACTTGGGCCGCATGGCCTCCTTGCGGGCCGCCTCCTTCGCCTTGCGCTGGCGCTCGAGCTCCTGGCGTTCCTTGAGGTCGATCCGCTCCTGGGTGCGGCTGGCGCGGTCACGGAAGTCATCGGCGCTGGCGCTGAGTCCGGCGAGCTGGGTGTCCAGCTTGTTGTTGGCGGCGGACGGCTTGACGGCACCGGCGTCGGGCGCGGCCTGGGTGGTCGCCTCGTCCTTGTCCTCCCCGCCGGCCGTGACGGCAGCGGCGGCCACGGCGCACACGCCCATGGCGGCGACCGAGGGCACCGCGACGGTCAGCAGCGCCGACCGCTTCGCCGTGCGCCGACGGCCCCGGCCGCGGACGGCCTTCCCGGCCTCCGCCCCGGCGGCCCGGCGGCCCACGGGGGACGGGGCGGCGGGGGTGACCGGCATGGCCTGCGTCATGGCGTCCGCCACGGCCGCGGCCTCGCGGTAGGCGTCGGCGTCGCCGGGGGAGTCGTCGCCCCCGGCCCGGCCGGTGTCGTACGGGTCGTTCCCGGACTGGTCGCCGTCGGGAGTGCCGTGGGTGAGATGCCCGGCTTTGTCCCAACTGGCGTTGTCCCACTGGAGGGTGTCGGCCGGCGGCGGTCCGGCCTGTGCCGGGATACCGGCGATCAGGTCCTGGTCCGTGGTCGACCAGATCGCGGTGGCCTCGAAGCTCGCGGTCTCCTCGACCGCGGTGGCCTGCCGGTCGAAGGCGTTGAAGGAGTCGGCGGTCTCGTACGCGCCGGTGGCGTAACCGTCGGTGTCGTACGCGCCGGTGGGATAGCTCCCGGTGTCGTAGCTGCCGTGACCGTACGCGGTGGCCTCGTATCCGGCCGCCTCGTATCCGGTGGTCTCGTATCCGGAGGAGGGGTACCCGGCCGCGTCCTGCGCCGGGGCGTCGTACGCGGTGTGGGCGTACGGGTCGTAGCCCGGGGCGGCCGCGTGCGGGTCGGCGACGGCGTGGGCGCCGGTGTCCCAGCCGCCGGTGTCCCACTGGCCCGTGGCGTAACTGCCGGTGTCGTACGCGCCGGTGGCGTAGCCGCCGACCGCCGGGTACGCGCCCGTGTCATAGGCGTCGGTGCCGTAGGTGCCGGTGCCGTACGAACTCATGCCGTAGGCGTCCGCCGTGCCGTGCGCACCGGTGTCGTACATTCCGGCGTCATAGGTGCCGGTGTCGTACATGCCGCTCTCGTACGAACCGGGGAGCGAGCCGAAGAGGGGGTCGCCGTCACCGTATGCGGCGGTGCCGGTGGCGGACTGCGGCCCGTAGGAGTCGTAGGCCGGATAGTGCGCATACGAGGCGTCGGAAGCAGAACCGGTCGGAGGCTGGGCCCCCGAGGGGTGACGGTCGTTCACCAACTTCTCTTTCGCCTCGGCAGCAGGAGAATTAGCGGCGACTGTACCCGGCGGTACGCGACGGCGACAATCTTCAACTGGTTTTGGGCTAGGCCAGATCGGGCATTTGGCCGCCTTTCGGGAGTCCCCATGCGAGCTCTTGGCGCCTCGTTCGAAGTTTGTTCGACCTCGCGTCAAGATCAGGTCGCCGTTACGGCGCCATGGCCGCGTTCTGTGAGGTGTCCGCAGGTCGTCCCGGGCGGCCGTTCAGGCCACCGATATGGCGTCCGCGGCTCCTTCCGCGGATTCCGCCGAGGTCAGTGCCTCCCGTATTCCGGCGGCGACGGTGCCATTGACCGGTAGGGCGAGATGTCCGACACCGGCGACATGCACGCTGTACGCGATCAAATCCGGGTGACTGATTCTCGCTGTTGTGGCCGGAACCATCACCTGATCCTCCTCGCTCCAGAAAGCGACGAATTGCGTGCGGCAATTCGGCGCCGGCAGCGACAGCTCCGCTATCACCTCGGAATCGGGGCGCATCTGGCGGACGAGGGGGTGCGCGGACATCAGGGGCGCGATACGGGTGCCGGAGTGCGGGGTGCCGAGCGTGACGACCGTACGGACGCGGCTGTCGCCGCCGAGCCGCTGGACGTAGTAGCGGGCGATGAGTCCGCCGAGGCTGTGGCCCACGAGGTCCACCCGGCGATGGCCGGTCCGGGAGCGGAGCTCCTCCACGTGTTGGCCGAGGAGTTCGGCGGCCTTACGGAGATCGCAGGTCAGCGGCGAGTAGTTGAGCGCCTCGACATGACGCCAGCCGTGCCGGTGCAGGGAGCGGCGCAGCAGCAGGAAGACGGAGCGGTTGTCGATGAAGCCGTGGAGCAGGAGGACCGGCGGATGGGAGCGGCCCTCGGTCGGCAGCAGTGTCGGGGGAGCGGGGGCCGGTACCGGGGCCTCCGGTGACCCGGGTGGCTCCGGTGCCGGGAACCCTTCCGGGGGCCCGGCCGCGGGGTGGGGCGTGGGCCGTGGTGCGCGGCGTTCCTGGGAGATGCCGGTCGGATAGAGGAGGAGATGGGCGGCGAGGACCGCCAGTTCCACGACCGTGCTGCGCAGCGGGAGCGACGCGGCGCGGGCGGGGAGCAGGCGCGCGCACCACAGGGGTGGGGAGACGAGGCGTGCGAGCAGAAGGGGTGCGGAGAGAAAGGGCAGGGCCTTCATGGCCGACCTCCCGGATGGCACGCGGAAGGCGTCACCGACCCCCGTATGCCCTCGTGGGAAGCCCTGGGCGGCGCCGGCGGGCAGGCGGCGTGAGCGCGGCTCGTGCTGCTGCCTGCCCGGCGGGGCGGTGGCCCGGCGGTGGCTTCCCGGGCGCCCGGCCCGCGCTGCGCCGCCCGGCTCCGGCGGCACGACACGCGGGACGCGGCGCGTGGCGAACGTGTCCCGTGTGTGATTTCCCCCTCCCCGGATGTCACGAAACGGCTGGGTACGGGATGCTGGCGATAACGTTCGTTCACGCTCGTGGCCGCCGGATCGCGGTCGCGCGATCGATTGTCGGCTCGGCGGCACCACAGTGCCGTGCATGGCTTGGAGGCAGTGATGAGTGTGGCTCGGCATGACGGAGCGCAAGCGGGGAGCCAGGGCGCGGCGGGCAGGTCGGGGCCGATCCGTGTGGTGGTGGCCAAGCCGGGCCTGGACGGGCACGACCGGGGCGCCAAGGTCATCGCGCGGGCGCTGCGTGACGCCGGTATGGAGGTGATCTACACCGGGCTGCACCAGACTCCGGAGCAGATCGTCGACACCGCGATCCAGGAGGACGCCGACGCGATCGGGCTGTCCATCCTCTCCGGGGCGCACAACACTCTCTTCGCGAAGGTCATCGCCCTGCTGGAGGAGCGGGACGCGGCGGATATCAAGGTCTTCGGCGGCGGCATCATCCCCGAGGCGGACATCGCCCCGCTCAAGGCGCAGGGCGTCGCGGAGATCTTCACGCCGGGTGCCACCACCGCCTCGATCGTGGAGTGGGTCAACGCGAACGTCCGCTCGGCGGCCTGAGGTACCCCGCAACCGGCGGAGCGGCCCGGCCCGGCGGCGGCCGGGCCGGGACGGAGCGCGGAACCGGCGGGCCCTGGGGCGGCGGGCCCCGGGGCGTGCGGTTGCGGTGCGCGGGCTCATGGCAGGCGGGGGCCGGATGGGGGCTCCCTGGTGCCGGGCCCGGTGTCGTCGCCGGCCGGTGGCGGCGTGAGTTCCGCGCGCATCGTGGCGCGCAGGCGGAGGGTGCCGACCAGGCGCTGGAAGGCCTCGGACCAGTAGCCGCCGGAGCCCGGGGAGGCGCCTTCGGGCTCGTCCGTGACGGCCGTGAGCATGTCGAGGCGGTCCGCGGCGGCCGGGTCCAGGCAGCGCTCGGCCAGGCCCATCACGCCGCTGAAGCTCCAGGGGTAACTGCCCGCGTCCCGGGCGATGTCCAGGGCGTCGACCACCGCTCCGCCGAGCGGCTCGGCCCACGGGACCGCACACACACCGAGCATCCGGAAGGCCTCCGACAGGCCGTGCGCCGCGATGAACTCCGCCACCCAGCGGGCCCGTTCGTCCTCCGGCAGCACCGTCAGCAGCTTCGTCAGGTCCCGTGACGAGCCGGCCGGCGCGACCTCGGCGGACTGGGACGGGGCGGCCGGTGCGCCCAGCAGCGCCCGCGCCCACGCGGCGTTGCGCTGGCGTACGGCGGCGCGGCACCAGGCGTCGTGCAGCTCCGTCCGCCAGTCGTCGCCCACCGGCAGCGCGATGATCGCCGCCGCGTCCCGGCCGCCGAAGCGCGCGTGCCAGCCGTCCAGGGGTGCCGCCTCCACCAACTGGCTCAGCCACCAGGACCGTTCGCCCCGTCCGGAGGGCGGTGCGGGCGCCACGCCGTCCCGCTGCATCCCCGGGTCGCACTCATGGGGCGCCTCCACCGCGACCACCGGTGTGCCGGCCGTACGGTCCAGGCCGATGCAGGTGTGCGCCCGCTGTGCCATACGGGCCGCGAGCGCGGAACCGGGCAGGGTGGAGAGGAGTTCGGCGGCCGTGGCGCGGACGTTGCGGCTGCGGTCGGACAGGGCCTCTTCGAGGAACGGCTCGTCGGCCGCCGAGAGGTCCGCGCGCAGCGAGTCGAGGAACATCAGGCGGTCCTCGGCCCGTTCCGTGGACCAGGTCGTGGCCAGCAGTGCCAGGCCCGCCGGCGGGTCCTGCCGGCGCAGGGTGGTGAGCAGGGCGACCCGCTCCGCGAACAGGCCCTCCTCCCAGCGCCGCCGTACGGCCTCGGGCCCGTCGTCACCGGGGAGCCCGGACGTGCTGCCCAGGCCCCGGAGCACGAACTTCCACTCGTCGTTGAGCCGGGCCAGCCACAGGGCGCGCGGCCCCGCCAGGGCGAGCGCGGCGGACCGCAGGTCGGTACGGGCGCGGGCGGCGTCGAGCAGCGCGGGCAGCAGCGCCTCTGGGGCGCGGTAGCCGTGCTGACCGGCGGCGGTCAGCCACTGGGGCAGCAGTTCGGTGAGGTCGGGGGCGGTGCCCCGGCGGCTGCCGCCTCCGCTGCCGCCGCGGTCGGCGAGCAGCAGGGACAGCCGGCGGCGGGCCGCCGGAGGCAGCGGGGGCCGCGGGTCGGCCGGGGCCGGGGCGGGCCGCTCGCCGGCCGGTGCGGGGCGCAGCGCGGCGCGCCGGCGCACCGTGCTCACCGCGGCCGCGTCCAGCAGCGCGGCCGCGGCGTCCTGTCCCGGCCGCGCCGCCACCGGCGGTGTCCGGCGCTCGGTGCCGAGCAGCGCGGCGCTCACGAGGTCGGCCCAGGGGGCGGGGGCGGTGGGAGGTGTGGGAGGGGTGGTGCGGGTCATGCCTTCCTCCAGGCAGCGGTGAGGGGCGGTGTCCAAGAGGGCCGGGGCGTTGTGGCCGGGGTGCGGGTCACAGGGACACCGGGGTGGGGTCCCAGGCGGTCAGCGGCAGAAAGCCGCGGGGGCCGCATTCGCCGAAGACCGTGACCGGCTCCCCGCCCGAGAGGGCGACCAGCTGCCACAGGCTCGTACGGCCGAGGCCGCGCGGGTCCAGCGGGAGCGCCGACTCCCCGTCCGCGTCGGCCAGTTGCCAGCCCCGGCCGTCGCGGCCCGGTATCGGCGTGACTTCGCTGAGCACCACCGGCCAGGAATCCAGCCAGGGGTCGTCGCGCAGTGCGTCGCCGTACGCGGCCAGCGCGGCGTCGATGCCACCTCCGGGCGGGACCGGACCGGGGGCCGGCGGGGCGTGCCGCTCGCCGAGCGCGGCACGCAGCGGGCGGGCGCCCGGGTAGTAGGCGAGGTCCGCGTCCAGCACCAGACCGGGCGGCAGTGCCAGGTCCAGGGGGCGGGCGGGAGAGCCGCCGTAGGAGAGGTGCAGCGCCATCCGGCCGGACCGCTCGCCCCGCAGGTAGATCTTGCGGGTGAGCAACGCGCCGTCGTCGCTGTCCTGTTGGGCGAGCACCAGCCAGCGGTCCCGGACCGCCGCCGCATCGGGGCCGGTCAGCAGGTCCGCCGTGTCGGTGGTGAGCCCGACGCGCGCGCGGACCGTGGCCGCGAGCGGGCCCGGCAGCCGGTCGATACCGAGGAACCCCTGGCCGAGGAGGTGCAGCAGCGCGCACTCCTCCAGCAGCCGCGCCGGCCAGTCCGTGCCGGACCCCACCACCGAGGCCAACTCCCGCACCCGCGAGGCGAGTCCGGGAGCCTGGGCGTCGACCATACGGGCCGCCGTCTCGTCCCAGGAGCCTCCCCCGCTCCCGGCCGAGGTCAGCCCGGACCGCACCAGGTCAGCCAGCCGCTGTTCCAGCTCCGTGGCGCCGGCGCCGATCCGCCGCATCCGGCGCTCCGCCCGCCGCCTGGCGGCCTCCGGGTCCGCGGGCGCCCGCGACGCGGCGTCCGCGCCCGGGGAGCCGTCCGGAGCCCGCCCGGCCCGCTTCCGGCGCCCGGCCAGCCACTCATCCGCCCACGCCGACGGCTCCCCGGCCGGCACCTCCCCGCCGTCGCCCGCCCAGAGCAGCAGCAGCGCCAGCGCGTGCTTGCACGGAAACTTCCGGCTCGGGCAACTGCACGTGAAGGCGGGGCCCGTGAGGTCCACGACCGTCTGGTACGGCTTCTTGCCGCTGCCCTTGCATCGCCCCCACACCACGCCCCCGTCCGCGCCCGTCTCCGACCACGGTCCGGGCGCCGCGAGCTTGCCGCCCGCTCGGCGTGATGCCTCGTCAGGTGCCAGTGCGCGCACCTGGTCCGTCGTCCAGCGTTCCCCCTGCGGATTCATGTCTCCGACGCTACGGCGGACCACTGACAATCCGCGGCGGCCGCGACGAACTCGCAGACCAGGGACGGTTTTCGGGGCATTGTCAGTGGCGTGGTGCAGGGTGGATTCCGCAAGCGGCCGGAGCGATGACGGGGTGCCGGCCGCGCCCGTACGACGAGGGGGAACCATGTCCGCGAACAGCTTCACGACGACGGACGGCGAGAGCGGCCGGACGGCCGGGACGGCGCCGGAAGCCGCGGGCGGTGAGGTGCTGCGGCCGCATGCCGAGGACAGTTTCGCGGCGGAGCTGGCGGCCCTCGCGGCGGCCGACGACCGGCCGCGTCCGGAGCGCTGGCGGCTCTCGCCGTGGGCGGTCGCGACGTACCTCCTCGGCGGCACGCTCGCGGACGGCACGGTCATCACGCCCAAGTACGTCGGCCCGCGCCGCATCGTCGAGGTCGCCGTGACGACCCTCGCGACGGACCGCGCCCTGCTCCTGCTGGGTGTGCCCGGCACCGCCAAGACCTGGGTGTCCGAGCATCTGGCGGCGGCCGTCAGCGGTGATTCCACCCTCCTGGTGCAGGGCACCGCCGGCACCCCGGAAGAGGCGGTCCGCTACGGCTGGAACTACGCCCAGCTGCTCGCGCACGGCCCCAGCCGGGAGGCGCTGGTGCCCAGCCCCGTGATGCGCGCGATGGCGCAGGGCATGACGGCGCGGGTCGAGGAGCTGACCCGTATCCCCGCCGACGTCCAGGACTCGCTCATCACGGTCCTGTCGGAGAAGACCCTGCCGATCCCGGAGCTGGGACAGGAGGTGCAGGCGGTCCGCGGGTTCAACCTCATCGCCACCGCCAACGACCGCGACCGCGGCGTCAACGAACTCTCCAGCGCGCTGCGCCGCCGCTTCAACACCGTCGTGCTGCCGTTGCCCGCGACCCCGGAGGAGGAGGTCGACATCGTCTCGCGCCGGGTCGGGCAGATCGGGCGCTCGCTGGACCTGCCGGCCGGGCCGGAGGGCCTGGACGAGATCCGCCGGGTCGTCACGGTCTTCCGGGAGCTGCGGGCGGGTGTCACCACCGACGGCCGGACCAAGCTCAAGTCACCGTCCGGCACCCTCTCCACGGCCGAGGCCATCTCCGTGGTGACGAACGGGCTGGCGCTGGCCACCCACTTCGGGGACGGGGCGCTGCGCTCCGGCGACGTCGCCGCCGGCATCCTCGGCGCCGTGGTGCGCGACCCCGCCGCCGACCGGGTCGTGTGGCAGGAGTATCTGGAGACCGTGGTGCGCGAGCGCGAGGGCTGGAAGGACTTCTACCGCGCCTGCCGTGAGGTGAGCGCATGAGCGGGCGCAGCGAGCGAACGGCCCACGAGGGCGGGCCGGTGCTGCTCGGGGTGCGCCACCACGGCCCCGGGTCGGCGCGGGCGGTGCGCGCTGCCCTGGAGCAGTGCCGGCCGGCCGCGGTCCTGATCGAGGGGCCGCCGGAGGCGGACGAGCTGGTGCCGCTGGCCGCCCGGGAGGGGATGCGGCCGCCCGTCGCGCTGCTCGCCCATGCCCTGGACGACCCCGGCCGCGCCGCGTTCTGGCCGTTGGCCGAGTTCTCCCCTGAGTGGGTGGCGATGCGCTGGGCGCTGGCGCACGGCGTCCCCGTCCGCTTCATCGACCTGCCCGCGGCGCACTCCCTGGCGGCCGGGGACGACACGGAGCCCGTGGACGACGGGACCGGAGCCCAGGAGACCGACGGCCAGGAGGCCGGCGCCGCGGTGCGGATCGATCCGCTCCGGGCACTGGCCGAGGCGGCCGGTGACGACGACCCCGAGCGCTGGTGGGAGGACGCGGTCGAGCACCGTGGCGGCGGGGAGTCCGGTGCGGACGCGCTGGCACCGTTCGCGGCGCTGGCCGAGGCCATGGGCACGCTCCGCGAGACCCACGGCGACGGCGGGCACGACCGCGATCCGGTGCGGGAGGCCCATATGCGGCTCCGGCTGCGGGCCGCGCGGCGGGAGTTCGGCGACGGCGTCGCTGTGGTGTGCGGCGCCTGGCACGTCCCCGCCCTCGCACGGCGCACCACGATGACCGCCGACCGCCGGCTCCTCAAGGGCCTGCCGAAGGTGAAGGCGGCGGTGACCTGGGTGCCCTGGACGCACCGGCGGCTCTCCCGCCGCAGCGGCTACGGCGCCGGCGTCGCCTCCCCCGGCTGGTACGGCCATCTCTTCAGCGCCCCCGACCGCCCCGTCGAACGCTGGCTGACCAAGGCCGCCGGACTGCTCCGCGAGGAGGACTACCCCGTCTCGTCGGCGCATGTCATCGAGGCGGTGCGGCTCGCCGAGGGACTGGCCGCGGTGCGCGGCCGCCCGCTGGCCGGGCTGACCGAACTGGACGACGCGGTGCGCGCCGTCATGGGGGACGGCACCGACGCCCCGTCCTCGCTGATCCACGACCGGCTGGTGGTCGGGGAGGTGCTGGGCGAGGTCCCGGAGGACGCCCCCGCGGTGCCGCTGGACCGGGACCTCGCCCGCAGCCGCCGGACGCTGCGGCTCAAACCGGAGGCGCTGGAACGGGAATTGGAGCTGGACCTGCGCAAGGAGACCGACGCCGGGCGCAGCCGCCTGCTGCACCGGCTGCGGCTGCTCGGCATCCCCTGGGGCGAGCCCACCCGCTCCCGCGGCAGTACGGGCACCTTCCGGGAGACCTGGCTGCTGCGCTGGGAGCCGGAACTCTCCGTACGGGTCGCCGAGGCCGGCATCTGGGGCACGACTGTGCTTTCGGCCGCCACCGCCAAGGCCGCGTCCGAGGCGGCCGGGGCGAGCGGCCTCGCCGAGGTCACCGCGCTCGCCGAGCGCTGCCTCCGCGCCGAACTCCCCGACGCCCTCCCGGTGGTGATGCGGGCGCTGGCGGACCGCGCGGCGCTGGACGCGGATGTCGGCCACCTCGCCCAGGCCCTGCCCGCCCTCGTCCGGTCCGTGCGTTACGGCGATGTGCGCGGCACCGACGCCCTGGCGCTCCGCGAGGTCGCCACCGGCCTGGCCGAGCGGGTCTTCGTCGGACTGCCCCCGGCCTGCGGGGGGCTGGACGCCGACGGCGCCGCCGAGATGCGCGGCCATCTCGACGCCACCCACCAGGCCGTCGCGCTGCTCGGCCAGCCGGAGACGGGGCAGCCCGCAGTGCCCCGGCTGCGCGAACGCTGGGCCGGAGTGCTGCGGGCGGTCGGCGAACGGGACACCGTGCCGGGCCTGATCCGTGGCCGCGCGACCCGGCTCCTGCTGGACGACGGCGCGCTGGGCGACGGGGGAGCGGAGCGGCTGATGAGCCTCGCACTGTCGCCCGGCACCCCGCCCACCGACGCCGCCGGATGGATCGAGGGCTTCGTCGGCGGCGGGGACGGCGGCATGCTGCTGGTGCACGACGAACGGCTGCTGGCGCTGGTCGACGGCTGGCTGACCGGTGTGCCGGACGCTGCGTTCACCGACGTCCTCCCGCTGCTGCGCCGCACCTTCGCGGAGTATGGGACCGGAGTGCGGCGCACCCTCGGCGAACTGGTCCGCCGCGCGCCCGCGACGGCCCCCCGCAGCGCGGACGGTGCCGCCCCGGACGCGGCCGTGCCCGGCTTCGGCCCCGGCCTGGACCGCGACCGCGCCGCGGCCGTCCTCCCCACGCTCCGCCTGCTGCTGGGCATCGGACACCACGGCTTCGACGACGACCCGCCGGAACCGCCCCGACCGGCCGACGACCTCACGGGAGCACGGACATGACCACCACGACACCGGACCCGACGACCACGACCGCGGCCACCACCACCGCGCCCACCACGGCCACGAACGCGCCCACCACGGCCACCACCCCGGCGGCTCCCGCTACCGCTCCCGCCCCCGCCGCCGTCCCCGAGGCCGAACGGCTGCGTCGCTGGCGGCTGGTGCTCGGTGGCGGCGACGCGGACGGCACGGGGTGCGGGCTCAGCGGCCGGGACGCCGCGATGGACGGGGCGCTGGCCTCGCTCTACGGCAGGGAGAAGGGCGGCCGCAACGGGGACGGCGGCGGCAGGCGCGCGGCGGGCCTCGGGGCCTCGGCCCCCGGAGTGGCACGCTGGCTCGGCGACATCCGCACGTACTTCCCGTCGTCCGTCGTGCAGGTGATGCAGCGGGACGCCATCGACCGGCTGGGGCTGTCCGCGCTGCTGCTGGAGCCGGAGATGCTGGAAGCCGTGGAGGCGGACGTGCATCTCGTGGGCACCCTGCTGTCGCTCAACAAGGTCATGCCGGAGACGACCAGGGAGACCGCCCGCGCCGTCGTCCGCAAGGTCGTCGAACAGCTGGAGAGGAAGCTGGCGCAGCGCACCCGCGCCACCCTCACCGGCGCCCTGGACCGCTCCGCGCGGATCAGCCGGCCCCGCCACCGCGACATCGACTGGGACCGCACGATCCGGGCGAACCTCAAGAACTACCTCCCCGAGTACCGCACGGTCGTGCCCGAGCGGCTGATCGGCCACGGCCGCGCCGCGCAGTCGGTGAAGAAGGACGTGGTGCTCTGCATCGACCAGTCCGGTTCGATGGCCGCCTCGGTCGTCTACGCCTCGGTGTTCGGCGCGGTCCTGGCCTCCCTGCGGACCCTCGACACCCGGCTGGTCGTCTTCGACACGTCCGTGGTCGACCTGACGGACCAACTGGACGACCCGGTCGACGTCCTCTTCGGCACCCAGCTCGGCGGCGGCACGGACATCAACCGCGCGCTCGCCTACTGCCAGTCCCGCATCACCCGCCCCGCCGACACCGTCGTCGTCCTCGTCAGCGACCTCTACGAGGGCGGCATCCGGGACGAGATGCTCAAGCGGGTCGCCGCGATGAAGGCGTCCGGGGTGCAGTTCGTGACGCTGCTCGCGCTGTCCGACGAGGGCGCGCCCGCCTACGACCGGGAACACGCCGCGGCCCTCGCGGCCCTGGGCGCACCGGCGTTCGCCTGCACTCCGGACCTGTTCCCCGACGTGATGGCGGCCGCCATCGAGAAGCGGCCGCTGCCCATACCGGACATGGCGGAGCAACGGTGACAGGTGGCGCGGCGGGACTTGCGTGGCACCTGGTTGCTCATGCAAGTATCAGCGCATCGCTCGATCGCCCGCGACGCGCGTGACACCTGAGGACATGTTCCTCGGCTGTCCCCGTCCGTATGGGAAGGTCCCCCCTTGTCCGCTGTGTTCGCCCTGCCTGCCGCCGTGCGCCTGCCGCGCACGGTGGCCGTGCGGCGTGCGCTGCTGGCCGGGCTCTTCCTGGCGGGCTTCGTCGCCCTCGGCTTCGCCTTCGGTCCCGGCGCCCATGCCGACGACCGCACGGGGAGCGCGGACCTGACCGGGGCAACGGCCCCGGCGCGGCCCGCCGCCGAGGCGTCCACCCCGGACCGGGCCGCCACCCGGGACGGGGCGAGCCGGCTGTCCGGCTCCGAAGCCGCGCTCAAGCAGCGGGGCGAGGAGTCCCACGCCAAGCTCGCCGAGCGCACCCACACCGCGTCCGACGCGGTGACCGAGGCCGTACGGCCCGCCGTCGAGCGGACCGCACCGGTCACCGGCCGGATCACCGAGCCGGTGAGCCGCGTCGTCCGGGAGGCCGGGGACGCGGCCGGTGCCGCGCTGCCCGTACACCTCCCGTCCGGTGAGCACACCGAACGGCCCGGTGACGGCGGCACGCAGCACGGCCGCACGCCGGACCACGGTGCGCCGCAGGCCGCTTCGCGGGCCGGCGCTCAGGCGGACACGGCCGCCGCCCAGGCGGCTCAGCTCCGCGACGCTCTGCACCGGACGGCCTCCGAGGGCCCCTCGGGCACCGTCCACGAGCAGCGGGACCCGAGCCACAACGGCCTTCCGGGGCAGTCCCCGCAGGGCCCGGCGGCGCCCGCCTCGCACACCGCCGGTGACGGCAACGGCCCCCGTGGCGGGGACCAGCACGCCGCCGTCACGGCCGACGCCACCCGCTTCCGGCTGCTGCCCGGTGGCGTCCGCACGGCCGATGGCGCTCCGACGCGTCGGCGTGCCGAAGAAATCCTCGAATTCCCGGGCTAGGGCAGACCGCTCCGCGTCTGTAACTGGACCTGCCGCGCGGGGGCGGGACAGGTCTGCCCGTCAAACCCCTCAGAATTCGAAGGACTTCACCACCATGCGCTCCACCATCCGTCGTTCCATCGTCGTCGCCGCTGCCGCCACCGGCCTGTGGGCCCTGGGCTCGGTCACCGCCAACGCCGCCGACCTGCCCGTCGGCACGGACCTGCCGGCCACCGGCACGGTCACCGACACCACCTCGCAGCTGCCCACCGGCAAGGTGACCGGCACCGCGTCGAAGACCGTCGAGACCGCTGAGAAGACGGTCGGCGAGGCGGCGGACAAGGCCACCGGCGCCCTCGGCGGCGTGCCGGCCCAGAAGCTGCCCACCGGCAAGCTGTCGCAGCTCGGTGACGTGACCGGTGCGGTCGACGGCGTGCGTGAGCAGGCCGGCGGCGCCGGGCTGCCGGACACCGCTGAGGTGCGCGGCGCCGCCGGTGCGAAGCTGGCCAAGAAGGCCGTCAAGACCGTCAAGAAGGCCGCCAAGGGCGCCGACCTCGGCCGGGCCGGCCGCCTCACGGACGGCACGCTGCCCGCCGTTCCGCAGCTGCCCGCCACCCCGGGCGTCCCGGCCCTGCCCGGCACCCCGGCGCTGCCCAAGACCCCCGCGCTGCCCAAGGCCCCGGGCTCGGCCGACAACCTGCTGGCCGGTCTCGCCGGTGCGGGCATCCGTCCCGAGCAGCTGACCAAGCAGGCCCAGGGTGCGCTGGCCACCACCCGTCCGGTCGTCGACCAGACCGCCGCCGACGTGCTGCCGCCCGTCGCCCGCCGGGTCGTCGTCAAGGTCGTGCCGGTCGCCCAGGGCGCGGTCGGCGGTGCCGGTCAGCTCGCCGGTGACGCGGCCGGTCAGGCGACCCCGTTCGTGACCGTCGTCGGCGGCCAGGCGCAGCTGTTCGCGCAGGGTGCCGCGGCCGACGCGGTGCCGTTCGCCCAGGGCGTGGCCACCGACGCGGTGCCGTTCGCGCAGGGTGAGGTGGCCAAGACGGTGCCGTTCGCCGAGGGCAAGGTGGCCGACGCGGTGGCCTTCGCGCAGGGCGCGGCCGCCGACGCCACCCCGTTCGCGCAGGGCCTGGCCACCGTCGTCGTGACCGACGCACAGGACACCGCCGGCCAGGCCGTCACCGGCGTGCGCGGCCTGACCCCGGCGAAGTCCGTCCCGGCCGTCCCGGCTGTCCCGTCCGTGCCCGCCGTTCCGTCCGCCCCGGCCGTGCCGTCCGTGCCCGCCGTCCCGGCCAACGTGACCGACGCGGTTGCCGTTCCGGCTGTCCCGGCTGTCCCGGCTGTCCCGGCCGTGCCCGCCAACGTGACCGACGCGGTGCCCGCCAACGTCACCGACGCCGTTGCGGTCCCGTCCGTCCCGTCCGTCCCGTCCGTGCCCGCGGTCCCGTCCGTCCCGTCCGTCCCGTCCGTGCCCGCGGTCCCGTCCGTGCCCGCCGTCCCGGCCAACCTGACCGACGCCGTTGCCGTTCCGGCCGTGCCCGCTGACCTGGCCGACCTGACCAACGCCGCCAACATCCCGGCGCTGCCGGCCCTCCCGGTCCAGGCCGTCTGAGCCACAGGCCGACACCACCGGCTCCCGGTCGCGGCGGCGACCGATACCGGAACACCCAAGAACAGCCGGGCGGACCTCCGTGGGGGAGGGCCGCCCGGCCTTGGTGTTTCCGGACGCCGACAAGGCGTGGGGGACGGGCCCACAGGCCGTACGCCACGAGGTCGTACGCCAACCAGGCCCCGTCGGCTAGGCGTTGGGCACCTGCAGCCGTTCCCAGCTGACCTGCCCCGGGATGCCGTCCGCGTCCTCGCCGCGGAAGCCGAGCTTGTGCTGCCAGGCCGCGTACGACGCGCGGTCCGCCTCGGTCCACTCCGGGCCGGGCCCCACCCGGTAGTGGTCGCAGCCCTCGGCGACCAGCCGTTCGCCCATCGCCGTGATCAGCGGACTGCTGGCCCCCGGCCGGAAGAAGTCCCCGCCGGGGAACGGTTCGTACGACGCGTACTCCGACCCCGACTCCGACGACGTCGGCTCCGGGCCGTCCGCTTCCGCACCGCCCGTTTCCGCGCCGTCGCCCGTTTCCGCGCTGCCCTCCGGCTCCGCGCCGCCCTCCGGCTCCGCACCATCCGTCTCCGGTGCGCCCTCCGCCGCCTTCGCCAGCCGCTGCTTGATCCGGCCCCGCAGGTCGTCCATCCCGAAGCCGAGCGGATCGACCTTCCCCGGCTGCCACTCCTTGTGGCCGATCACCGAGTGCTCGTTCCAGCCGTGCGCCCGGCAGATCGCGGCCGACACCTTCTCGATGGCGGTCTGCTGCACCTCCGGCCACGGGTCCTTGTCGTCACCGAGGTTGATGCACTCGAAGCCGTAGAAGTGGCGGTTGCCGTCGGTGTCCGCGTCGTTGTCAGCGGGCAGCTCCGCGTCCTCGTTGATCACCGCCCGCAGTACGTCGCCGTCACCGAGCCCGGCGTGGTTGGCGCGGCCGTTGCCGACGAGATGGACTTCGCCCTTCTTGTCGATCACGCCGTGGCACAGCGGCCCCGGCAGATCGGAGCGCCCGTCGTAGCAGAGGTCCACCGAGCTGTCGGTGCCCTCGGTGGCGGTGTGGTGGATCATCACGCCGTGCACGGGGGCCCAGGGGCCCTTGGAGTTCCGGTTGTGGGTACGCCAGCTGCGGACTTCGTGGACCACCAGGCCCTCGTCGCGCAGTGCTTTGAGCAGCCGGCTCGCGGTCAGCGGGGTGGCCATCAGGCGATTCCTTCCTCGTCGACCGCGGCGTCGGCCACCGCGGTGGTCTGTGACCTGCCCGGCGGCCGAGTCAGCGGATGCCGCGCGCAAGCGCTGCGGCAGGAACACCGGGGCAGGTCGTATGTGTCCGCATTCCCCCTGGAATCCCTGCGAACACCGAGTGCGCGGAGATCGGGAAATCGAGAAAGGAGGGAGGGAGCGGGAGAGGGGGTGGGGGGAGGGAGCGCAACTGCGCGGGGGCGGGGCCGAAGCGTATGACTCCTGGTGCCTGAGCATGCGGAAGTGCTCAACACAGTGTTCGCAGAAGGGAGTTGGCGGGTCAAGAGGTCGATCCGGAAAGCGGAACCGCCCCCGAAGCCGCCTGCCCCCCCGCGCACAGACCCACCCGCCGCCAAGCGCGCGCCGCCCCCGGGCGCCGCAGGTGTGCACCGCGAGTGACGACGGACCGGCGGCAGACCGCCGCCATACCGCCACCAGGATGGGTGTTCTCGCCCCATTGCTCCCCGGAGTGGTGGAAAACCGCCCGACAACATGCGGAAATCCCAGGGAGGCGTAACTTGGCCAAAAGATCTGTGATGGTAATCACCGCTGGAGTGTGATCTGCGATTTAGGGCCTCAGGTGCTGCGGCGATAACCTGCGGGACGGACATGCCGCGTATCCGGTCACCGTGTACGCCTCCCTCAGTGACAGCGCCGTCACGTTGCCCTTCGCGGCACGCCCATCGCAGACGAACGAACCGCGATCACTACGGCGATTCTGAGAAGACAAGGGACGGACGCGCGTGGACCTGTTCGAGTACCAGGCGAGGGACCTCTTCGCCAAGCACGGTGTACCGGTGCTGGCCGGTGAAGTCATCGACACGCCTGAGGCAGCCCGCGAGGCGACCCAGCGGCTGGGCGGCAAGTCCGTCGTCAAGGCGCAGGTGAAGGTCGGTGGCCGCGGCAAGGCCGGCGGCGTGAAGCTGGCCACCAGCGAGGACGACGCGGTCGAGAAGGCCGGTCAGATCCTGGGCATGGACATCAAGGGCCACACGGTCCACAAGGTGATGATCGCCGAGACCGCTCCGGAGATCGCCGAGGAGTACTACGTCTCGTACCTCCTCGACCGCACCAACCGCACCTTCCTGGCCATGGCCTCCGTCGCCGGTGGCATGGACATCGAAGAGGTCGCGGCGACCCGCCCCGACGAGCTCGCGAAGGTCCCGGTCGACGCCAACGAGGGCGTCACGATCGAGAAGGCCCGCGAGATCGTCGCCCAGGCGAAGTTCCCGGCCGAGGTCGCCGAGAAGGTCGCCGACGTCATGGTGACCCTGTGGAAGACCTTCGTCGCCGAGGACGCGCTCCTCGTCGAGGTCAACCCGCTCGCCAAGGTCGCCAGCGGTGAGGTCATCGCCCTCGACGGCAAGGTGTCCCTGGACGAGAACGCCGAGTTCCGCCAGCCGGAGCACGAGGCGCTGGAGGACAAGGACGCGGCCAACCCGCTGGAGGCCGCTGCCAAGGCCAAGGGCCTCAACTACGTCAAGCTCGACGGCCAGGTCGGCATCATCGGCAACGGCGCGGGCCTCGTCATGAGCACCCTGGACGTCGTCGCCTACGCCGGCGAGAAGCACGACAACGTCAAGCCCGCCAACTTCCTCGACATCGGTGGCGGCGCCTCCGCCGAGGTCATGGCGAACGGCCTGGAGATCATCCTCGGCGACCCGGACGTCAAGTCCGTCTTCGTCAACGTCTTCGGTGGCATCACCGCCTGTGACGAGGTCGCCAACGGCATCGTCCAGGCCCTGGAGCTGCTCAAGTCCAAGGGCGAGGACGTCAACAAGCCCCTCGTCGTGCGCCTCGACGGCAACAACGCGGAGCTCGGCCGCGAGATCCTGTCGAAGGCCAACCACCCGCTGGTGCAGCGCGTGGACACCATGGACGGCGCGGCCGACAAGGCCGCCGAGCTGGCTGCTAAGTAAAGGACGAGGACACAACAACCATGGCTATCTTCCTGACCAAGGAAAGCAAGGTCATCGTCCAGGGCATGACCGGTGCCACTGGCATGAAGCACACCAAGCTGATGCTCGGTGACGGCACCAACATCGTCGGCGGTGTGAACCCCCGCAAGGCCGGCACCAGCGTCGACTTCGACGGCACCGACGTGCCCGTCTTCGGCTCGGTCGCCGAGGCGATGGAGAAGACCGGCGCCGACGTGTCCGTGCTCTTCGTGCCGCCGGCCTTCGCCAAGGCCGCCGTCGTCGAGGCGATCGACGCCGAGATCCCGCTGGCCGTCGTGATCACCGAGGGCATCGCGGTGCACGACTCCGCCGCCTTCTGGGCGTACGCCAAGGCCAAGGGCAACAAGACCCGGATCATCGGCCCGAACTGCCCCGGCCTGATCACCCCCGGCCAGTCCAACGCCGGCATCATCCCGGGCGACATCACCAAGCCCGGCCGCATCGGTCTGGTGTCGAAGTCCGGCACGCTGACCTACCAGATGATGTACGAGCTGCGTGACATCGGCTTCTCGTCGGCCGTCGGCATCGGTGGCGACCCGGTCATCGGCACCACCCACATCGACGCCCTCCAGGCGTTCGAGGCCGACCCCGACACCGACCTGATCGTGATGATCGGCGAGATCGGCGGCGACGCCGAGGAGCGTGCGGCCGACTTCATCAAGGCCAACGTCTCCAAGCCGGTCGTCGGCTACGTCGCGGGCTTCACCGCGCCCGAGGGCAAGACCATGGGCCACGCCGGCGCCATCGTCTCCGGCTCCTCCGGCACCGCCCAGGCGAAGAAGGAGGCCCTGGAGGCCGCCGGCGTCAAGGTCGGCAAGACCCCGTCCGAGACCGCGCGGCTGGCCCGCGAGATCCTCGGCGGCTGACGCGCGGCCTCGCACCGCCGGACCCGTCCGGCGGCGCGGGGCACCGGACGCGGGCCCGCACCCCTCGGGGTGCGGGCCCGCACCCGTTCCCGGTGGCGGGTGCCGTACGGATCAGCGCAGCTCGGGCGCGAGACGGGCCTCCCGGAGCCGCTTGCGTACGGCCGCGTTCCCCTGCTCCCGGGCGGCGTTCCTGCGCTCCCGTGCCGCGGCGTCCGCCTGCTCCCGTGCCGCCTTCCGCCGTTCCCGCGCCGCGGCGTATCTCCGCTCCCGCGCCGCGTCTCTCCGCTCGCGCGCCGCCGCGCTTCTCCGTTCCCGCGCCGCGTCGTTCCTCCGCTCCCGGGCCCTGTCCCGCCGCTCGGCGTCGTCCGTGTCCCGGTGCGGGGGCGGTGCCGCCCGGGAGTGCGGCGCGGTCGCCAGGGGCTGTTTCGGCCGCGGGGTGTAGTGGCCCGGGGTGACGGCCATCGTCACCAGCAGCACCAGCGCGAACAGCCAGAGCGCTCCGAAGACCGCCCGGGTGGTCCGCTGGGCGTCGCGCTCGCTGTCGCTCCGCACCTGCCGCGCGGCGGGCGTCTCCGGCTGCGGCGGCGCGGGCAGCGCGGTGAGGGCGGCCCGCAGGATCTCGCCCTGCCGCTCCGGCGGCTGCCCGGCGAGCCCCAGCTCCGGCAGCAGCGCGGCCATCCGCTCGCGCGCGTGCGCCAGCCGCCCCGCCGTCGCCGGGACGCTCGCCTCGATCTCGGCCGCGGTGCTGTCCAGCCCGAGCCCGAGCCCGTCGTGCAGCAGCAGCGCCCGCCGGTACGGGGCGGGCAGGCTCAGCAGCGCGGCCGGCAGGGCACCGTCCGGCGGTCCGGCGGCACCCGGCGGCCGGTGCGGCGCACGGGCGGGCCGCAGCCCGGGGCACCACCGGTGCCACGGCGTCAGCGCGTACTCGTACACCGCCGCCCGCACCCACCCCGCCGGATCGGGGTCCACCGCGACCTCCGGCCAGCGCAGCCAGGCCAGCCGGAACCCCCGCTCCACCGCCCGCCGGGCGAGCTCCGGGCGCCCGGTGAGCAGATACGCCTGCTGCGTCAGCGCCGCCGCGTGCCGGGTGTGGAGATCGTCGAAGGCGGTGGCGGCCTGCTCGCGGTGGGTCATACAGAGCAGTGTGGAAAACCGGCAGAGTTCGCACCGCGCGACACGTCGGGCATTTCGCCAGTACATGGCGGAAAGCGGTCTTGTTGGCAGCATGGCGCCGTGAGCCAGTTGACCGATCGCGGCCCTACGTTGTCCTCGCACGGCCGGACCGCCGCGCAGCGCTCCTCCGCGATCGGCGCGGCCTTCCTCGGCGGGGTGACCGCCGCCGGCCTCGGCCTCGGCGCGCTGACGGTCGCCGTGCTGCTGCTCTGGGTCGCCTCGCCCTACCCCGACAGCGACCCCTCCCGGGCGCTGCGCCTCGCCGCCGACCTGTGGCTGCTGGCGCACGGCGGCGACCTCGTCCGCACCGCCGCCCCCTCCGGCGTCCCGGTCGCCGTGACCCCGCTGCTGCTCGCCGTCCTCCCGGTCTGTCTGCTCCACCGGGCCGCCCGGCACGCCCTGGCCACCGCGACCGACACCCCGCCCGCGGGCCTGGTCCCCGACACCGCCCGTGCGGTCGCCCCGCGCACCCTCCTCGGCGCGCTGCTCACCGGCTATCTGCTGGTGGTGGCCGGTGCGCTGCTCTACACCTCCGGCGGGGGGCTGCGCGCCGAGCCGCTCAGCGTGCTGCTGTGCGTGCCGGTCACCACGGCCGCCGTCCTCGCCGGTACGGCCTGGCGTCTCCTCCGCCACCCCGCCCCCGAGCTGCTGCCCGCGAAGGTCCTGCGGGCCCGGTCCAGGGCGCCGCACCGGCTGCGGGTCTTCCTCGGCGGCTCCCGGGGCGCCGCCGCCCGCCGGGGTGCCGTGTGCCGGTCCGGTGGCGCCGCGCTCGGCACGCTGCTGGCCGCCGGTGTGCTGCTCACCCTGCTCTCCCTCGGCCTGCACGCGGGCCGGGTGCGCGAGGACCTGCTCCAGCTGGCGCCCGACTGGGCGGGCCGCGCCACGGTGCTGCTGCTGTGCCTCGTGCTGCTCCCGAACGCGGCCGTCTGGGGCGCCGCCTACGGCCTGGGCCCGGGGTTCACGGTCGGCGCGGACAGCGCGGTCAGCCCGCTGGGGACCTCGGCGCACCCCGTACTGCCGCAGCTGCCGCTGCTCGGCGGGCTGCCGGACGCCGGGCCGGGAAACCCGCTGACCTGGGCGGTGGCCGTCGTGCCCGTGGCGGCGGGGGTGCTGCTCGCCCGGCAGGCGGCCCGTTCGGCGACCACACCGAGCACCCCGGGCGCCCCCTGGTCCTGGTGGGCGACGGCCTGTGTGGCGGCCCTCGGGGCGGGCGTCTGCGGTCTGGTCATGGCCGTGCTCGCGGGCCTCGCCGGCGGTGCGCTGGGCACCGGCGCGCTCGCCGCCTTCGGCCCGAGCTGGTGGCGCACGGGCCTGGCGGCGACGGCCTGGACCGCCCTGACCGGCATCCCGGTCGCGGTCGCCCTGCGCCTCTGGTGGCTGCGGGCCCGGCGCCCGGAGGCCGAGACTCCGCAGAACGAGCCGGCCCGGCGGGAGGAGGCGAGCACGGAGGGCTCGGAAAGCGGGGGCGCCGCCACCCCGTGCGAGGGCGACGGGGAGGCCGAAGGCACCCCCGGGAAAGACAGCGACGGCACCGCACCGCTCAGCGGCCTGGCCGCGGTCCGGTGCGGCCCGCCCGCACCGGCAAGGGGTGCGGGGACGTCCGCGACCAGCGGCGCGGCCGCGGACAGCTGACGGCGCCTGCCCGGCCCCGGGACGGTCCCGGCGCCTCCCGCCGGAGCGCCTCGCTACTCCTGCGTGCTCAGCAGCGGCCGCAGTTCCTTGGGGAGCAGGTTCTCGCAGGACTTGCCCGCCGACTGCGTCAGGGCGTCGTTCACGCAGGTGAAGTAGTCGCGGTAGACGATCTGCACGGTGAACGTCGCGGCCACCATCACCAGCGCCAGCGACGCGGTCACCAGCCCGGCGATGGCCGAGGTGACCTGCGGCCGGGTGGAGCCCGGCGCGGACGGGGCGCCGGGACGGTCACCCTGGGCCGGACGGTCGTCCGGCGCGGGCCGGCCCTCCATCGCGGCGGTGGTGGCCGCGGCGGAGGCCTTCGCGGGGGCGGGCTTGGCCCGCAGCGAGCTGACGCCCCAGTAGAGCGCCAGCACACTCAGCAGCAGGGCGACCTCCGGCAGGCTGAACAGCACGAAGAAGAACGACCACATACCGGCCAGCAGTGCGTAGCGGGCGCGGCGCTGGGCCGGGTCGGTGGGGTCCCAGCGCAGCCCGCCGGGTCCACCGGAGCCGCCGGGACCGCCGGAGCCGCCCTGCTGCCCGTTGCGGCCGCCGGGACGGTTGCCGAAGCCGCCGCTCTGCCGGCCCGGCTGCCGGGGGCTCCACTGGTCGCCCCAGCTCGGCTCGTCCTGCGGCCGGTCCTCGTCGTCGTCCTTGCCGGCCCGGTGCGACGCCGGGTGGCGCGGGCGCCAGGCCTGGTCGGGGGCGTCGGCCGGCGGGGGTGCGAAGGGGTTGTCCGGGCCGGACTCCGGTGTGGAGTCCGGGCCGGTGGGCTCCGACGACGAGGACGACTTGCGCTCACGCGGCAGCAGCACCACCCCGGGGGCGGTGGCGGGCAGAGGGAGCAGGAGGGCCGCGCGGCGGCGTCGGTCCGTCATCTGGAGTGTGTCTTCCCCTTGTCTCGTCCGCGCGCGGGCCTCGGCGGCCGGCGCGTGGTTACCACGAACTGCATGCAGTCTTACGCCTGACGCTACCTCCCGTGCCCGCCCCCGTCCCGTGGGGGCCGCGCGGTGTGCCGGTATCGTTGCCGACGGTCGGCGCCTTCGTAGGGTTCCCCGGATCTGCGGTGTCCGCAGTCTTGTACGACCACACAAAGCACGCGAGATCGGAAAAGAGCCCCGCCGTGGCTTCCTCCCCACCCCCCGTCCCGTCCGTCCCGCCCGGCCGTTCCGGCCGCCCGGCCCGTGTCGTCGCCCTGGTCTCCGGCTCCGGGACCAACCTCCAGGCGCTGCTGGACGCCATCGCCGCGCAGGGCCCGGACGCGTACGGCGCCGAGATCGTCGCGGTCGGCGCCGACCGGGGTGCCATCGCGGGCCTGGAGCGCGCCGAGGCCGCCGGGCTCCCGACGTTCGTCTGCCGGGTCAAGGACCACGACAGCCGCGCGGACTGGGACGCGGCGCTCACCGAGGCGACCGCCGCGTACGAGCCCGACCTGGTGGTCTCGGCCGGTTTCATGAAGATCCTGGGCAAGGAGTTCCTGGCCCGCTTCGGCGGCCGCACGGTCAACACCCACCCGGCGCTGCTGCCGAGCTTTCCCGGTGCCCATGGCGTGCGCGACGCGCTCGCGTACGGCGCGAAGGTCACCGGATGCACCGTCCACTTCGTCGACGACGGTGTCGACACCGGCCCGATCATCGCCCAGGGCGTGGTCGAGGTCCGGGACGAGGACGACGAATCCGCGCTGCATGAGCGCATCAAGGAAGTCGAGCGATCGCTGCTCGTCGAGGTCGTGGGGCACCTGGCCCGGCACGGCTACCGCATTGAGGGACGAAAGGTACGTATCTCGTGACCGCCACCGAAGGCACGAAGCGGCCCATCCGCCGCGCGCTGGTCAGCGTCTATGACAAGTCCGGGCTGGAGGAGCTGGCGCAGGGCCTGCACGCGGCGGGCGTCCAGCTCGTCTCCACCGGGTCGACGGCCTCGAAGATCGCCGCGGCCGGGGTGCCGGTCACCAAGGTCGAGGAGCTGACGGGCTTCCCCGAGTGCCTCGACGGCCGGGTCAAGACCCTGCACCCGAAGGTGCACGCCGGCATCCTGGCCGACCTCCGCCTGGAGGACCACCGGCAGCAGCTCGCCGGGCTCGGCGTCGAGCCGTTCGACCTGGTGATCGTGAACCTCTACCCGTTCCGGGAGACCGTCGCCTCCGGCGCCACCCCCGACGAGTGCGTGGAGCAGATCGACATCGGCGGCCCGTCGATGGTCCGCGCCGCCGCCAAGAACCACCCGTCGGTCGCGGTCGTCGTCAACCCGGACCGTTACGGGGACGTCCTCAAGGCCGTGGCCGACGGCGGCTTCGGGCTGGCCGAGCGCAAGCGGCTGGCGGCGGAGGCCTTCCAGCACACCGCGGCCTACGACGTGGCCGTCGCCTCCTGGTTCGTCGATGACTACGCGGCCGACGACGCCGCTTTCCCCGAGTTCCTCGGCGCCACCTACTCCCGCAAGAACGTCCTGCGTTACGGCGAGAACCCGCACCAGGGCGCCGCGCTGTATGTGGACGGCAGCGGCGGGCTCGCGGAGGCCGAGCAGCTGCACGGCAAGGAGATGTCGTACAACAACTACACGGACACCGACGCCGCGCGCCGGGCCGCGTACGACCACACCGAGCCCTGCGTCGCGATCATCAAGCATGCCAACCCCTGCGGTATCGCGGTCGGCGCGGATGTCGCCGAAGCGCACCGCAAGGCGCACGCCTGTGACCCGCTCTCCGCCTTCGGCGGCGTCATCGCCGTCAACCGCCCGGTCTCCGTGGCGATGGCCGAGCAGGTCGCCGACATCTTCACCGAGGTCATCGTGGCCCCCGGCTACGAGGACGGCGCGGTCGAGATCCTCGCCCGCAAGAAGAACATCCGCGTGCTGCGCTGCCCCGAGGCGCCGTCGAACCCCGTAGAGGTCAAGCCCGTTGACGGCGGCGCGCTGCTGCAGGTCACCGACCGGCTCCAGGCCGACGGCGACGACCCGGCCAACTGGACGCTGGCCACCGGCCAGGCGCTGTCCGCCGCCGAGCTGGCGGAGCTGGCGTTCGCCTGGAAGGCCTGCCGCGCGGTCAAGTCCAACGCGATCCTGCTCGCCAAGGACAGCGCCTCGGTCGGCGTCGGCATGGGGCAGGTCAACCGCGTCGACTCCGCGAAGCTCGCGGTCGAGCGGGCGGGCGAGGAGCGCGCCCGGGGCGCCTACGCCGCTTCCGACGCGTTCTTCCCGTTCCCCGACGGCCTGGAGATCCTCACCGCCGCGGGCATCAAGGCCGTGGTCCAGCCCGGTGGTTCGGTCCGTGACGAGCAGGTCGTGGAGGCCGCCGAGAAGGCCGGCGTGACGATGTACTTCACCGGCACCCGGCACTTCTTCCACTGAGCCGGAACGCCCCGAGGGCCGCACCCCGCGCGGGGTGCGGCCCTCGGTCGCTCGTGGCGGCCCCGTCAGTAACGCGGCCGGCTGAACCAGGCGTTGCCGTCGTCCTTGGACACGAAGACCAGCACCAGGATGCCGAGGATCGTGTGCACCAGGCCGATCGGGAACGTGAACAGGCTCAGCATGATGTTGGCGACACCGAAGACGATGGTGCCGGTGCGCACCCCGCTGCCGCCGTTGGCGAACTGCAGGGCCAGCGTGATCGCGACCACCGAGAAGATCACGATGAGCACGATCGCCGCGATCAGCACGCCCTTGCCGATGTTCATCGCCGTGACGTTGTCGGCGGCGGTGTCCAGCGTGGCCTCGTGCGAGGCCTTGCTGACGTCGCCCAGCCCCATCACGGCGAGGACCAGGCCGATGAGGTTGAGGCCGGAGAGCACGAACAGCAGCACCCGGGCGGCCTTGACGCCGCCGGGCATCACCGTCGGGTACGGCGCCTGCATGCCGGACATCCCGCCGCCGCCCGGGTACGGGCCGTACGGTGACGGCGGCTGCGGCTGCTGGGGGTAGCCGTACTGGGGCTGTTGGGGCTGCTGCCCCGGGGGCGGACCGTAGGGGTTCGGATTGGGGTAGCTCACGAGCGGCGTCCTTCAGGCGTCTTGAGCGGATATCGGTGAGGTAAGGGACGGTAGGCCAACCGGCTTCCGTCGTGCTCCGCGGGCTCGGGGACCCGCTCCATATAGCCGCGAAGGCCCCGATCGCGCTGTTGCGAGGGGGCCTTCGGGCAGTGGTGCATCGGGCGGCCTGGTGCCGGCGCGCCCGGAGGGGCCTACTGGGTCTTGACGACCACCGAGCCGACGATCTTGTCCGCGAACGTCTGGGCCTTCTCGTCCCACAGCGGCCACCAGAAGCCGAGACCGCACAGCGGGCCGTCCAGGGCGTGGCACAGCTTGCGCACGAAGGCCATACCGAAGCCGAGGGGCTGGCCGGTGGTCTCCTTGACGACCCGGATGTTCAGCGCCTTCTTGCCCGGAGTCTGGCCGGTGTTGCCCTCCTTGACGAGGAGGAAGATGCCGGCGCCCATGGCGATCAGGGCGGCGAGCACGGTGCAGATGATCGCGCCGGCCGGCGAGCTGCTCTCCGAGGCGCGGTTGAGCGCGTCCGTGTAGCACTGCTGGTCGCTGGGCGAGCAGGCCGAGGTGTCCGGGATCGACGAGGTCGCCGCGCTGGCCGACATGGCGATACCGACGATGTACAGGATCGTCGGGAGCAGTCCGGCGATCAGGTAGTCGATGAGGTAGGCGCCCACCCGGGCACCCCAGCTCGCGTAGCCGGTGGGCATGCCCATGCCGGGCATCGGCTGCCCGTACGGGGCCGCGGCCTGCTGGGGGTAGCCGTAGGCCTGCTGCTGCGGGACGGCCTGCTGCTGGGGGTAGCCGTAGGGCTGCTGCGGCGGCGCCTGCTGGGGGTAGCCGTAGCCGGGCTGACCCTGCTGCGGGACCGGGGGCTGCTGGCCGTACGGCCCCTGCGGTGCCTGCGGCTGCTGGCCGTACGGGCCCTGCGGTGCCTGCGGCTGCTGGCCGTAAGGGTTGTTCGGGTCACCAAAGCTCACTGCTGTTTTCCTCCGTTGTGTCAGGCGGGGACGACGCGGCATGACTCGGAGGAAAAACAGGATTCACTGGCCACCCCCCGACGAAGCCTGCGGCACTGCGCGTCAATCCTTCTAGTTGCGCATTCACTCTGTCCAGTCAAGGTCGCTCACTGTTGTGCAAGTGCAATGATCAATTCCGGCCACGGAGACCGCCGCATGCCCTGATTGGAAGGTGGCCCCCCTCATCCGGGAGGATGGGGGTATGACCGCGCAGATTCTGGATGGCAAGGCCACCGCAGCCGCTATCAAGTCCGAGCTGGCCACCCGCGTGGAGGCGCTCAAGGCCAAGGGCGTGCAGCCCGGCCTCGGCACCCTCCTGGTCGGTGACGACCCGGGCAGCCGCTGGTACGTCAATGGCAAGCACCGCGACTGTGCCCAGGTCGGCATCGCGTCGATCCAGCGCGAGCTGCCGGAGACCGCCACCCAGGAGGAGATCGAGGCGGTCGTACGGGAGCTGAACGAGGACCCGGCCTGCACCGGCTACATCGTCCAACTGCCGCTCCCCAAGGGCATCGACGCCCACCGCGTCCTGGAACTGATGGACCCGGCCAAGGACGCCGACGGACTGCACCCGACGAGCCTGGGCCGCCTGGTGCTCGGCATCGAGGGCCCGCTGCCCTGCACCCCGTACGGCATCGTCCAGCTGCTGCGGCGGCACGACGTCGAGATCAAGGGCGCGAACGTGGTGGTCGTCGGCCGCGGTATCACCATCGGCCGCCCGATGCCGCTGGTGCTCACCCGCAAGTCCGAGAACGCCACGGTCACCCAGTGCCACACCGGCACCCGCGACCTGTCCGCGCACCTCAGGCAGGCCGACATCATCGTCGCCGCGGCCGGTGTGCCGCACATCATCAAGCCCGAGGACGTCAAGCCCGGTGCGGCCGTCCTGGACGTCGGCGTCAGCCGCGACGAGGCCGGCAAGATCGTCGGCGATGTGCACCCGGGCGTCACCGAGGTGGCCGGCTGGGTCGCCCCCAACCCGGGCGGTGTCGGCCCGATGACCCGCGCCCAGCTGCTGGTCAACGTCGTCGAGGCCGCCGAGCGCGCGGCGGGCTGACCGCGGCCGGACCTGAGACCCTTGACGTTGACAGACGTATCCGGACACCGGAAGGGACTGCCCGCCATGGGTGCCGAAGCGCATTCGGATGGAGCCTCCGAGCCGCAGCGCTCCTCGCGCCGTTTCCCGACGCTGACCCGCGACACGGCCCGGCCGGAGGGCGGCGGCCGGGCGGCCGCGGGCGGCTACCCCGCGCCCGCCCGGCAGTGGCCGCTGCTCAGCGTCATGGGCGGGGTCGCCGTCGGGCTGCTGCTGGTGGCGCTCGACGCGTTCCGTATCGGCGTGATCGTGATCGGGCTCGCCCTGCTGGCCGGGGCGGTGCTGCGGTGGGCGCTGCCGTCGGTGGGGATGCTGGCCGTCCGCTCCCGCTTCACGGACATGCTCACGTACGGGGTGCTCGGCTTCGTGATCGTGATGCTGTCGCTGATGGTGCAGCCCAAGCCGTGGATTCACATCCCGTTCCTGGACGACATCGTCCACTTCACCGTGCGTTAGGGGCGCCCTACCCACCGCTCGGCAAGGGGCCTGAGTATGACGCTTTGTGCCCCCGCTCCGCCCGGTTCTTGTCAGGATTCGTACGGAAGTCGTCCGGACCCCGACAGAAATGCCACACTGCAGGGATCACGGGACGCACGGAGGGTGACGTATGCCCGCACGCTCCCGTGTGCCCGTGAACGGGGAGCGCCCTCCTGACCGTGGCGCCCTCACGGGGAGCAAGGGAGGGCGGACCGGGGGACCGCGCTCCGGCACGTGAGCGGGGGGAAGAGGGGGAGGCAATGCCTCGCTGGAAGGAGCTTCCGGAGGAACTCGATCCGCAGGTGCGGGAGTTCGCCGGACAGCTGCGCAGGCTCGTGGACCGCAAAGGACTGAGCGTGGCCTCGCTCGCGGACGCCACGGGCTACAGCAAAACGTCCTGGGAGCGCTATCTCAACGGGCGGCTGCTGCCACCGCAGCGCGCGGTGGTCGCGCTCGCCGAGGCGACCGGCGCGCCACCCGCCCACCTCACCACGCTGTGGGAGCTGGCCGAACGGGCCTGGAGCCGCTCGGAGATGCGGCACGACGTCACCATGGAGGCGATCAGCGTCGCCCAGGCGCGCGCCGCGCTGGGCTGGGACACCGACCGGCCCGTGGCCGAACCCCCGGCGAAGCACGCGAGATCCGCCCGGACCACGAAGGCCGGGGAGACCGCGCAGGCGACGGCGGCACCCCTGACCGCCCCGCTGCCCTCCGTGCCCCAACAGCGGCGCACGGACACCCCGACGGCCGCGGACTTCCCCGGATGGGCGGCCGTCGCCCCCTCCCCGGACACGGCGCCCGCGCCCGAGGTGCCGCAGCGGCGCTCCGGCCGTGGCCGGACGCTGCTGTGGTCCGGTCTCGGCGTGGCCGGTGCCGCGCTGGCGGCCGGCGCCGCCTTCCTGCTGCTGAACCCCGGTGACGGCCCCGCCAAGAAGACGGCGGCCCGGACCGCGGCCGCGCCGAGCCCGAAGCAGGTGCTGCCGGCCGGGGTGCGCTGCACCGGCGCCGGCTGCGTGGGCAAGGACCCGGAGGCGATGGGCTGCGGCGGCGCGCACGCCATCACCCCGTCCCGCGGAGTGGCCGGCCGGGCGGTGATCGAGGTCCGCTACAGCAAGGTCTGCCACACCGCCTGGGCCCGGATCAGCCGGGCGGCACCGGGCGACCAGGCCACCCTCAGCGCCGGCGGCCACAGCGCCACCGCGCGGGCCGAGCGGAACGGCGCCGCCTACACCTCCATGGTCGAGGTGACCGGGGACCCGGCGAAGGTCGCGGCGTGCGGGACGACGATGGCGGGCGTGAAGGGCTGCTCCCGTCCGGTTCCGGCCACGCCCGCCGGGGCACCGGCCCCGTCGCCCCGCACCGCGGTCCGTTAGCCGGCGTCCCTGGCCGAGGGCGGCGGCCGCGCGCGGCAAGGGCCGCCCGGGGCCGCCCGCAGGGCCGGAATCACCGCCCCCGGAGGATGTCCGAAAGACAGGGGGCATGCCCGCCGCTATCCCGGGCATGCGACGAGTACCCCCCCACGGGTGTGGCACAACTAGGCGGCCGCCCGCTTCCCCCCTCCTTGAGCGGGCGGCTGCCAGCCACTCGTCCACAGAGGCCGTCCGGAACGCACGCCGCCCCCCCCATGGCGTGCTCCGGACGGCCGTACGGACGTCTCCGGGCACCCGGTGAGGTGTTCCACACCGGCCCGGCACCTGCCCCCGGCAGGGGTCCGATAGCCTGACGGCCGGGTCTCTCGATACCAAGAGACCTCGATAGCCGGGCAGGGACACCCACCGCCAACCATGGTGGTCCAGGGGCTTGCCCCCGGAAAACACCGCGCAGGAGATCGCCATGACCCGCACTCCCGTCAATGTGACCGTGACCGGCGCCGCCGGCCAGATCGGTTACGCACTGCTCTTCCGCATCGCTTCCGGACACCTCCTCGGCGCGGACGTGCCGGTGAAGCTGCGCCTTCTGGAGATCCCCCAGGGTCTGAAGGCCGCCGAGGGCACCGCCATGGAGCTCGACGACTGCGCCTTCCCGCTGCTGCAGGGCATCGACATCTCCGACGACCCGAACGTGGCCTTCGACGGCGCGAACGTCGCGCTGCTCGTCGGCGCCCGCCCCCGTACCAAGGGCATGGAGCGCGGCGACCTCCTGGAGGCCAACGGCGGCATCTTCAAGCCGCAGGGCAAGGCCATCAACGACCACGCCGCGGACGACATCAAGGTCCTGGTCGTCGGCAACCCCGCCAACACCAACGCGCTGATCGCCCAGGCCGCCGCGCCGGACGTGCCGCGCGAGCGCTTCACCGCGATGACCCGCCTCGACCACAACCGTGCGCTCTCGCAGCTCTCGAAGAAGACCGGCACCCCGGTCTCCGAGATCCGCAAGCTCACGATCTGGGGCAACCACTCCGCCACCCAGTACCCCGACATCTTCCACGCCGAGGTCGCGGGCAAGAACGCCGCCGAGGTCGTGAACGACCAGAAGTGGCTGGCCGAGGACTTCATCCCGACCGTCGCCAAGCGCGGTGCGGCGATCATCGAGGCCCGTGGCGCCTCCTCCGCGGCCTCCGCCGCCAACGCCGCCATCGACCACGTCCACACCTGGGTCAACGGCACCGCCGCCGGCGACTGGACCTCGATGGGTATCCCCTCGGACGGCTCCTACGGCGTCCCGGAGGGCCTGATCTCCTCCTTCCCCGTCACCACCAAGGACGGCGCGTACGAGATCGTCCAGGGCCTGGACGTCAACGACTTCTCCCGCGAGCGCATCGACGCGTCGGTGCAGGAGCTGGCGGAGGAGCGCGAGGCCGTCCGCGGTCTCGGCCTCCTCGGCTGACCCACGCCGCGGCCGCCCCGTCCGGGCGGCACCGCAGCACCGACGAGCCCGCACGGTCCGCAACGACCGTGCGGGCTCGGTCATATCGGCCCGGTCATGTCGACCCGGTCAGGTCGGCTCGGACCGCGGCTCCCTCGCGTCGGCCTCCGGGTCACCGTCCGCCGCCACGGGCAGCCGCGCGCCCCGGCTGTCGGCGACGCGCAGCACGTCGCCGAAGGCCTGCGTGGTCGCCCGCAGCGCCCGCCGTAACGCGTGCTCGCCCGCCTTGCCGTCGTCCAGTACGGCCACCGCGCCCTTGAGCACGTCGGAGCCGTCACACAGCTGCTCCGCCTCGATCTCGTCGGCCAGCCGCGACAGCACGCCTCCGGCCCCGTCCGCCGACAGGAAGCACGGCTTCCCGCCCTCGCCCTCCCACGGCAGCAGACGCAGCCCCGGCACGGGTGCGGGGGCGGCATCCCGGTCGTAACTCATGCTCAATGACTCCCAGAAGTTTGGTTGCGGCAGAAGGCGGCACAGTCGGCCGAACGACCCGTTACGTTGGGTGTGTTCAGCGTCGCGCCCCGTAGTGCGGGTCGCAACGTCTGACGCGTGACACTCACCTTCTGGCACCAAGGGGGATGCGGTGAGCCGACGGCGCAATGCAGAGAGTGGACCGGCAGCCACCAATGCCGCCGTGTTCGGGGAGGTCCTGAGGCACTTCCGGGAGGCGGCGGGCCTCACGCAGGAGAGCCTGTCGAACAAGATCCCGTGCGATCGCTCGCAGGTGGCCCGCGTGGAGGCGGGCACGCGCGTCCCGCAGGACACCTTCGCCAAGCAGTGCGACGAACTGCTGGGGACGGGGGGAGTGCTGCTGCGGCTGTGGGGGCGGATCGACTGGTATCCGGAAGTGCAGCATCCGGACTGGTTTGAGCGGCGGGCGGAGATGGACGCGAAGGCGGTGGCGCTGCGTGCATATCAAGAGCAGCTCATTCCTGGGTTGTTGCAGACGCCGGATTATGCGCGTGTGTTGTTCAGTCGCCGTGGCACGGATTCCGAGAAGGTCGAGTCACGCGTCCGGGCCCGACTGAGCCGACAGCCGCGCTTTCTGGCCGAGGGAGGCCCGCTGTACGTCGCTGTCCTGGACGAGAGTTGTCTGCGCAACGCGGTGGGCAGTCCGGACATCATGCGTGAGCAGTGTGCGCACCTGCTGAGTGTGGGGCAGCGCTCCAACATCCGTATCCAGGTGGCACCGGCGGGGCTCTTCGGGCTCGTTCGCCCCCTCAGTTCCGTGTCGCTGATCGAACTGGCCAAGGAACGCTGGGTGTACTCGGAATCGGTGGACCGTGGCCATTTCACCAACGATCCGGCCGTCTACCTCCGACACAGCCAGACCTATGATGTGCTCAGGGCGGACGCTCTGTCGGCCCACGAGTCCGCCGCTCTGATCAGCGACGTGATGGAGGGGTACGAGCAGCATGGACAGGCACGAACTCAGCGCGGTGACCTGGACCAAGAGCAGCTACAGCGGGGACAACGGCGGCGACTGCGTCGAGGTGGCGCTCACCTGGATGAAGAGCAGCTACAGCGGAAGCAACGGCGGCAACTGCATCGAAGTGGCCCCCGGTATCCCCGACGCCGTCCCCGTGCGTGACAGCAAGGACCCGGACGGGCCCGTGCTGGTCTTCCCGACGGGTGGCTGGACGTCGTTCGTCGCCGCCCTCAAGGACGGGGAGTTCCCTCCGGCCGTCTGACCCGCGGCGACCTTGGGTTATCGCGCTGACACGGAGCGCTTCGCTCCTCTATGCTGCGGGTTCTGCGCCGCGCGGCCGACCACGGTGGTCCGTCTGCCCAACAGGCCCTCGGCGCCAGCTCGTTGGTGGTGTTTTTGGGGGAAGCCGATGACGCGGACGGATGTGCCTGCGCAGCCTGGTGAACCAGGCGATCCACAACGGTTACGGAAAACGGCCGGGGGCGCTCCGCCCCCGGCGCAGCTCCCGCCGATCCCGCCCGGCGCCAGCGAGGCCACCCGGCTGCTGTGCGCGGGCACCTACATGGACGACGCGTTCCGTGACGCGGTCATCGACGAGCTGTACGTCCACGAACAGCGGTTCGCCGCGCCGTCCCTGGGCATCGACGCCGCCCGCGTGCTGGCCCACGCCCTGCGCGCCCGGCGGCTGCAGCTCGGGTGGGCGGCGGCGATCCTGCTGCTGTGGATCGTGGCGCTCCCGCTGTCCTCCGGCATCGCGGCGTTCTATGTGTTCCCCGTCGCCGTCATGGTGGTGGCCCGCGTCGTCCGCCGGTCACCGGTCCTGCCGGGTCCGGCCCGGGTCCTGTCCTTCGTCCTGCGCTGGTACGGCCGGCTGACGCTGGCCTTCTTCTACCTGTCGCTGCTGGTGGCGGCGTTCGTCGGCGGGGTCGGCCTGCTGGGCCCGCGGTCGCCGTTCGTCACGCTGCTGCCGGAACTGCTGGACTCCCTGACAGGTGACTCCTCGGGCGGCTACGGCTACGACAGCGGCTTCGGCTCCTCCTACGGGAGCGAGGGCGGCGCGGCGGCGGTGGGCCTGCTGTTCGGGGTGTGGGTCGCGCTGCTGCTGCCGGTGGCACTGGCCGTACTGGTCGGTCTGCAGCGCGGGCAGTTCGCGCGGGTGCTGGCGAACGAGCTGTCCCGGGAGCGCTTCCCCGACGTCATGTCCGACCCCGCCGAGCGCGCCGAGGGCCTCCGCTTCCAGCGGCTGCGGGACCGGGTACGGACCGAGCAGCACGGGCCGCTGGTGATGTACCGGGCCGCGAACCCGTTCTGCGGCGCCGGAAACCCGTACAAGACCTGGTCGTTGTCGGTCGAGCTGAACCCGCGCGCGGACCGCACCGCCGAACCGCTGGACAACAGCGCCATCCTGGCCCGGATCGTGCCGCTGGTGGCGGCGCTGCGGGTGCCGTCGCCGCACGGTTCGCCGGCGTCGGCGGCCGCGGTCCGCGACCGGCTGCGCGCGCTGGAGATCGACGAGTGCGTCTTCCTGCCGGCCGAGGGGCTGCCGACCCGGGAGGCGGCGCCGTACGCCCCGGCGGCGTTCGAGGAGCACCGGGCGGCCGCGGTGGAGGAAGGCGGCGAGACCAGGCGGCACTTCCTGCGCATCCGGGTCGGCGGCTGGAACGAGGGCGTCGTCACCACGCTCTTCGTGCGGGTGCACACCCAGGGCGGGATGCTGATGCTGGAGGTCGCGCCGCATGTGCTGTGGCCGCTGCGGCAGCTCTTCCAGGACGCCGACCGGATCGCGCACGTGTACCGCCACCATCACCACTTCGGCAAGGCGGTCTGGGCGCTGGCCCGTACACCCCGCTCGGCCGGGCACGCGCTCGGCACGCTGGCCCGCGGGCTGCTGTCGGCCTGGCGGCTGGCGACCGCGGGACACGGCGCGGCGCTGCCCGAGGGCCCCGGGGCCTCCGTACGCGAACTGGGCTCCTTCGGAGAGGCCTCGCTCTTCCAGGACATGGACGTCGCCCGCTACCTGAAGACCATTCAGCAGCGGGTGGCGGCGGGGGTGACCACGGCGCTGCACGAAGCCGGTTACCAGACCGCCGAGTTCGAGCAGCGGATCGTGCACGTCGCCGAGGGCGGCGTCTACGTCGAGTCCGCACAGGGCGCCGTCGGCATCGGCGACCACAACACGATCACGAACAACGCCACTCCGCGTGGCACCGGGACGAAGGGAACTTCCCAGCGTGGCAACGGCTGACGAACGCGGCAACGGCATCCACATCGGCAGCGTCCAGGGTGCCTTCGCCATCGGCGACCACAACACCGTGACCCACAACGCGGGCCAGGCCGCGCCGTCGGCGGACCCGGCGCAGGAGGAGTTGCTGCGCGCCGTCCGTGCCCTGCGCGACGATCTGTCCCGGGCCGTGGAGAGTCCGCAGATCACGGCGCTGAGCGGGGAACTCGCCGAGACCGAGGCCGAGATCGCGGACCAGGGAGCCGCGGGCGCCGGGCGGCTGGCCCGGCTCAGAGCGGCGCTCACCGACGCCGGGGCGGTGGTGAGCCTGCTGGCCTCCGGCGCCGCGGTGACCCAGGCGGTTACGGCCCTGGCGGGAGGCTGACATGAAGTACGGCCGCCAGGCCCGCTGGAACAACGAGACCCAGAGCTGGGAGGACGGCACCCCGCCACCCGCGCCCTACACGGGCCCGGCGCCGCCCCGGCCGTCCTTCACGCCGCCGGTGGGCGGGCCGGGGGACGACGGGCCCGCGACGGGCACCCCGCCCTCGGGTACGCCGCCCACGGACGCGCCCCCGCCCGCCCCGCCCCCGGCAGCCGATCCGTCGCGCAGCACGTACCCGTACCCGCACCCCAGCGCGTACACCGAGGGCTTACCGGGCCCGGCCGCCGACCCGTACCGCACGCCCGAGTCAGGCGTCGGCTACGCCCCGGGCGGCCGGCGTCGTACCGGACTGGTCGCCGGGGCGGCGGTGGCCGTGATCGCGGCGGCCGTCGGCGGCGGCTATCTGCTCTGGGGGCACGGCGACGATCCGGCCTCCGCCCGGCCGCCGGCCCGCAGCAAGTCCGCCGCCCCGTCCCGTACGGCCACCGGCCCGTCCACCGGCGCCCCGGACCGCGTCACGCCCGCCCCCACCCTCTCCGAACTGCCGGACGGCTACCGCCTCGCCCACGACAAGAAGGGCTTCACCCTCGCGGTGCCCGGCACCTGGACGCGCAGCGAGCGCAAGACCGGAGTGTTCTACACCGCCCCGGACGACCGCGGGCTGGTGCAGATCTTCGAGATCACCGACCCCGAAATCACCCCGCGCGAGGCGCTCTCGCAGGCCTCCAAGGGCCTGGCCGCCAACCCCGGCTACCAGGAGATCAGCCTCGAACCGCTGGGATTCCCGGGGCCGGGCATAGACGCCAACCAACTGGTCTACGCCTATGACAGCGAGCGCCTCGGCACCCGCGTGAAGGTCGTCGACTGCGCCTTCACCGCCGCCGACGGGCGTCAGTTCGCGGTGCTGGTCCTGGGCACCGAGGACGCCTGGCCGGAGCAGGAGTGGACGCAGGAGATCGCGCTGCGGAGCTTCGTTCCCCACACCTGAGCGGTCCGCACGGCCCGAGCGGTGCGCCGCTCGGGCCGCTACCCGGGCAGTTCCGTGCGCTCCCACCACTCGTAGACGGGCAGCGGCCCCTCGGAGGTGTGCTGCTGCCGGCTGGTGGCCCGGAAGTGTTCGTAGCCGTTACGGAACGGGATCTTCAGCTCGCTCCCGGGAGGGTCGATCGGCACGATCCGCGCCGGAAGCTCCTCGGGGCCGCCTTCGAGCACTGCCTTCGCCGCTGTGTCAGCCATGCCTGCATTGTCTTCCGGCCCGCAGGCCGGGGCCCCTCCGGTTCGGCAGCGCGGGTGACGGGCGGGGTCAGTCGCGGGGGAACTCTTCGGTGGAGAAGGTGAGGCCGACGACGGTGTGGGTGAGGTCCACGGGGGTGCCGTAGGCGATGGTGGTGTCGATCTTGTAGTCGCCGTCCTGCGGGTCGGTGAAGACGCGGCACCGGCCCAGGTACGGGTCGGCGATCAGGTAGACCGGGACCTCGGCGACGGCGTAGGCCGTTTTCTTGGGGCCGTAGTCGTTCGGCGCGGTGCCTTTGGAGACGACTTCGGCGATGAACTCGACGTCCTGATGGCGCCAGCGCCCGAACTCGTCCTTCTCGGCGCCGTCGGACATCTTGGCGACGTCTGGGGCGAAGCCGTTCCGCTCGCCTGGAAAGTTGATCCGCACGTCCGAAGTCACCAGGACATCCATCCCGAAATGGTCTTCCAGCGCCCGCACGATACGGCGGATGGTTTGCCAATGGACGTCGCGCTGCGGCGTCATGTAAACGGCCCCCTCGACGATCTCTACCTTGTAACCCTCGGGGGTGGGCATCCGCTCCAGCTGCCTGAACAGCTCGTCCAGGCTCAGCTCGTTGCGCTGCTCGGTGGGCTCCGCCATCTCGGTCCCGTCGGTCTCGATCGTCTCGGTCCGGTCAAGGCTGATGGTCATCGTGCCGCTCCTCCCCGCTGCCCGCGCGCCGCGGGCAGCCGCACGGTTCAACGATACGTATGTACGAACGGTTACGTACCGCGACCGGGGGGAGTCAGGCGCTCTGCGAGCCCTGGCCCGGCCCCTGGAGCCGGTTCTCCAGTACCGAGATGTCGGCGGTGTCGCCGGGGGCGGGGGTCTTGGCGGAGACCGGGGTGTCGTAGTCGCTCAGGAGGATGGTGCCGGTCTGGTGGTCGACCTCGGCGGTGAGTTTGACGGGGTAGTGCTTGCCGTCGATGGCCACGTAGAGGGTCTGGACGGCGCCCTGGGCCTTCTTGACGACGGGGAGGACGCGGGTGCCCTCGTGGGTGGTCGGGCGGCCCTTGGTGAGGGTGGGGGTGACGGAGGGTGAGGGGGCGCCGGAGGGCGGGTTCTCGGGGGGTACCGCGGTCTTCTGGAACGCGGTGAGGTCGCAGGCCGCGGAGAGGTTGCCCAGGAAGGCGTCCTTGGTGGTGCCGTGCAGGAAGGTGTCCTTGTATTTCTCGGCGGCCTCCTGGCCCTCGTTCCCGGGCAGCTGGCTCTTCCAGAAGGCCGCGTCCGGCTTCATCCAGACCTGGTTTCCGCGTTTGACCAGCTCGATGCGGCCGAGTGAGCCCTTGCTGATGGCGCCGGTGCAGTTGCCGGCGCGGTCGAGGGTGAGGTCGAGTTTCGTGGGATCGGCACTGGTCTGGGTGCGCAACCGCAGGGATTTCGCGGCGACCAGTTGATGCAGGGAATCGTCGGATATCTGCTGGGCCGATTTGTTCGCGAGGTCGCCCTCGCCGCCGTCCGGGTCCTCGGCCGCCGCGGCCCCGGTGCACACGGGCCCGACGATCAGGGCCGCGCCGCAGGTCAGGGCGGCGGTGGCGGTGGCGGCACGCCGTCTGGTGGTCATCTGGGTACCTCCGGTCCCGAGGGGAAATACGGCCTGGGACATACGGCTATTCAGGGTACGTTCCGGGACATTCGGCCGCACATTCAGTGAGTCGAGTCACTTTCCATGAACGTTTGGGCATAGGTCCGCCGCTTGGGGGGAGGGGTCCACGTTGCTGGTGACGCCAGTGGTTGCACCAGTGGGAACGAGATCAGTAACCGGAAGGCAGAACGACGTGTCGGCAATCGAGACCATTCACGTAGACGGGGTGTGGCAGGCCGCCGCATCCGGCGACACGCGGGAGGTCCTCGACCCCGCCGACGCGACGACGCTCCAGCTGGTGGCCGAGGGCGGTGCCGAGGACGCCGACGCTGCGGTCGCGGCCGCCCGCCGGGCCTTCGACCAGGGCGACTGGCCCCGTACGGCCGTCGCCGAGCGCTCCGCGCTGCTCCGCCGGGTCGCCGACCTGCTGCAGCGCGACCGTGAGGTCATCGCCCTCATCGAGAGCCGGGACACCGGCAAGACGCTGGAGGAGGGCCGGGTCGACGTCGACGACGTCACCAACGCCTTCCGGTACTTCGCCGACGTGGTGATGAACGAGAGCGGCGGCCGGGTCGTCGACGCCGGCTCGCCGGACGTGCACAGCGTGGTCGTGCACGAGCCGGTCGGTGTCTGCTCGCTCATCACGCCGTGGAACTACCCGCTGCTCCAGGCGAGTTGGAAGATCGCGCCGGCCCTCGCAGCCGGCAACACTTTTGTGATCAAGCCCAGCGAGGTCACCCCGCTGTCGACCGTGCACCTGGTCAAGCTGCTGGTCGAGGCCGGACTGCCGGCCGGGGTCGCCAACATCGTCACCGGCGCGGGCCTCCCGGTGGGCCAGCGGCTCGCCGAGCACCCCGACGTCGACCTGTTCTCCTTCACCGGTGGCCTGGTCAGCGGCACGAAGGCGGGCGCGGCCGCGGTCTCCGGCGCCAAGAAGATCGCCCTGGAGCTGGGCGGCAAGAACCCCAATGTGGTCTTCGCCGACGCGTGCGCCACGGAAGAGGGCTTCGACACCGCCGTCGACCAGGCGCTGAACGCCGCGTTCATCCACAGCGGCCAGGTCTGCTCGGCCGGTGCCCGGCTGATCATCGAGGAGTCGGTGCGCGACCGCTTCGTCTCCGAGCTGGCCCGCCGCGCCGAGAAGATCAAGCTCGGCCGGGGCACCGAGGACGGCGTCGAGTGCGGTCCGCTGGTCTCCCAGCAGCAGCTCGACAAGGTCGAGGCGTATGTCGCCTCCGCCCTGGCCGAGGGCGCTCAGCTGCGCTGCGGCGGTGCCCGGCCCGAGCCGTCGGACGTCCGTCCGGCCACCGGTTACTTCTACGCGCCGACCGTGCTCGACGGCTGCCACCGCGAGATGAAGGTGGTCCGTGAGGAGACCTTCGGCCCGATCCTGACGGTGGAGACCTTCACCACCGAGGACGAGGCCGTGGCGCTCGCCAACGACACCGAGTACGGCCTGGCCGGTGCCGTCTTCTCGGGCGACACCGCACGCGCCCGCCGGGTCGCCGCCCGGCTGCGGCACGGCACGGTCTGGATCAACGACTACCACCCCTACCTCCCGCAGGCGGAGTGGGGCGGCTTCGGCAAGTCCGGCATCGGTCGGGAATTGGGTCCCACGGGTCTGGACGAGTACCGCGAGAGCAAGCACATTTACGAAAACCTCCGGCCGGAGCCGGTGCGCTGGTTCGCGGGCTGACACCCGCCCCTGTCACAGCACCACCCGCACCACGCACGTTGTAAGAAGGAGCACCCCCAATGCCTGTGTATGACTATGTCGTAGTCGGCGGCGGCACCGCCGGTTCCGTCATTGCCTCCCGCCTCACCGAGGACCCGGACGTCACCGTCGCGGTTATTGAGGGCGGCCCGTCGGACATCGACCGTGAGGACGTGCTGACGCTGCGCAAGTGGCTCGGCCTGCTCGGCGGCGACCTCGACTACGAGTACACGACCACCGAGCAGCCGCGCGGCAACTCGCACATCCTGCACAGCCGCGCCAAGGTGCTCGGCGGGTGCTCCTCGCACAACACCCTGATCTCCTTCAAGCCGCTGCCCTCCGACTGGGACGAGTGGGAAGAGGCCGGCGCGGCCGGCTGGGGCGCCAAGGAGATGGACCCCTACTTCGGCAAGCTGCGCAACAACATCGTGCGGGTGGCGAAGAAGGACCAGAACCAGATCGCCACCGACTGGATCGAGGCCACCAAGACCGCCCTCGGTGTTCCCGAGGTCGTCGGCTTCAACGACAAGCCCTTCGACGAGGGCGTCGGCTTCTTCGACCTCTCCTACCACCCGGAGAACAACAAGCGCTCCTCCGCCTCCGTCGCCTACCTCCACCCGCACATGGAGGCCGGCGACCGCCCCAACCTCCACCTGATGCTGGAGACCTGGGCCACCGAGCTGGAGCTGGACGGCACCACCGCCAAGGGCGTCCACGTCCGGACGAAGGACGGCGCGGAGGTCTACGTCGAGGCCGCCCGCGAGGTGCTGGTCTGCGCCGGCGCCGTCGACACCCCGCGGCTGCTGATGCACTCCGGCATCGGGCCGCGCAAGGACCTGGAAGCGCTCGGGCTGCCCTGCGTGCTCGACCTGCCGGGTGTCGGGGAGAACCTCATCGACCACCCCGAGTCGGTGATCGTCTGGGAGACCAACGGACCGCTCCCGGGCAACTCCGCGATGGACTCCGACGCGGGCCTCTTCGTCAAGCGGGACCCGGAGCACAAGGGCCCCGACCTGATGTTCCACTTCTACCAGATTCCGTTCACCGACAACCCCGAGCGACTGGGCTACGAGCGCCCCGAGCACGGCGTGTCGATGACCCCGAACATCCCCAAGTCCCGCTCCCGCGGCCGCCTCTACCTCACCTCGGCCGACCCCGAGGCCAAGCCCGCCCTCGACTTCAAGTACTTCGAGGACGAGGACGACTACGACGGCAAGACCCTCGTCGACGGCGTCAAGCTGGCCCGCAAGGTCGCCCAGGCCGAGCCGTTCAAGAAGTGGCTCAAGCGGGAGGTCTTCCCCGGCCCCGAGGTCACCGACGACGCGGAGATCAGCGAGCTGGTGCGCAAGGCGGCACACACCGTCTACCACCCGGCCGGTACCTGCAAGATGGGCGCCGCCGACGACCAGCTGGCCGTCGTCGACCCCGAGTTGAAGATCCGCGGACTGGCCGGCATCCGTATCGCCGACGCCTCCGTCTTCCCGACGATGCCCGCGGTCAACCCCATGCTGGGTGTGCTCATGGTGGGGGAGAAGTGCGCCGAACTGCTCCAGAAGGCTCCGACCCAAGGAGGTGATGCGTGATGGCTACCACCTCCGCCGGCGCATCCGAGATACCCAACGCCCGTACGTCCGAGGACGCCGCCACCACCGGGGAGTCCGACGGCCGTGAGGTCGTGTTCTCCGTCCGCAACCTCTGGAAGGTCTTCGGCCCCAAAGCCGAGCGCATCCCCGAGGACTCCTCCGTCAGGGGCCTGAACGTCCAGGAACTGCGCGACCGGACCGGCTGTGTGGCCGCCGTCCGCGATGTCTCCTTCGACGTCCACAAGGGCGAGGTCTTCGTCGTCATGGGCCTGTCCGGCTCGGGCAAGTCCACCCTCGTGCGGTGTCTGACCCGGCTGATCGAGCCGACCAGCGGCGTGCTGGAGATGGACGGCGAGGACGTCCGCGCCATGGACCGCGCCACGCTGCGTGAACTGCGCCGCCGCCGCGCCGCCATGGTCTTCCAGCACTTCGGTCTGCTGCCGCACCGCACCGTCGTCGACAACGTCGCCTACGGCCTGGAGATCCAGGGCATGGGCAAGGCGGAGCGCCGCGCGAAGGCCAACGAGATGGTCGAGAAGGTCGGCCTGGCCGGGATGGAGAAGCGCCGCCCCGGTCAGCTCTCCGGCGGTCAGCAGCAGCGCGTCGGCCTGGCCCGCGCGCTCGCCGTCGACCCCGAAGTGCTCCTCTTCGACGAGCCGTTCAGCGCGCTCGACCCGCTCATCCGCCGCGACATGCAGGAAGAGGTCGTCCGCCTGCACCGCGAGGAGGGCCGGACGATGGTGTTCATCACCCACGACCTGAGCGAGGCGCTGCGCCTGGGCGACCGGATCGCCCTGATGCGCGACGGCGAGATCGTCCAGCTCGGCACCCCCGAGGAGATCGTCGGCTCCCCGGCCGACGACTACGTCCGCGACTTCGTCCGGGACGTGCCGCGCGAGCAGGTGCTGACCGTGCGCCGGGCGATGCGCCCGGCCGAGGACGGCGAGGCCGACCAGGGCCCCGCGCTGAGCCCCGACACCCTGATCTCCGACGCAATCGAGGCGGTCGCCCGCTCCGGCGGCGCGGCCCGGGTCGTCGACGGCAAGCGCTGCCTGGGCATCGTCGACAGCGCCGGTCTGCTGAACGTGGTCGCCCGGCTCGACAGCCCGCAGCAGGACGAGGTGGCCGCCTGATGTACACCGCTACCACCCGCGACGGCGCCCTCCGCGCCGTCGGCTCCAGAGCTCCCGCCGCCACACCCCGCACCCGGCTGCGCGCCTCCTGGCTGCGCCACTGGCGTGAGGCCCAGCGCTGCGCCGCGCTCAACGTGCCCACGGGCACCGTGAAGCGGGGGCGCGCATGAGCTTCTTCAGCACGCCCCCCATGGCGACGCGCCCGCTGAGCGACGCCGTGCGGCCCGGCCCCCTGCGGGCCGTGCTGCAAATGCGCGCCGTGACCAAGCTCCTGGTGCTCGTGCTCGCCGCGGCGGTCCTCGTGCCGCTGCTGCAGGCCAAGTTCGGCGCCGCCTGGCCGTCGGCGCTGACCGTCGACGTCTCCGGCCCGCTGGACAAGACCAGCGACTGGATCATCGACAACCGCGACAGCCACCCGCTGTTCGTCTACTTCCTCGGTCACCTCAGCAACGCCGTGGTGATCTCCGTGCGCGGCGTCTACCTGCTGCTGCTCGCCCTCGGCTGGACGGGTGTGACGGCCGGTGTGACGCTGATCGCCTGGCGCGTGGCCGGTGTCCGCATCGCCGCCACCGCACTGATCTCCTTCCTGGTCAGCGGGCTGCTCGGGATGTGGGTCCCCACCATGCAGACCTTCGCGCTGATGGTCGTGGCGGTCGTCGTCTCGGTCGTGGTCGGCGCGCTGCTGGGCCTGGCGGGCGGTCTCTCCGAGCGCCTGTTCCGCATCCTCCGTCCGGTCCTGGACACCATGCAGGTCCTGCCGGCCTTCGCCTACCTGCTGCCCGTCGTGCTGGTCTTCGGCATCGGCGTCCCGGCCGCCCTCCTGGCCACGGTCATCTACGCGGCTCCGCCGATGGCGCGGCTCACCGCGCTCGGCCTGCGCGGTGCCGACGCGGGTGTCCTGGAGGCGGTCTCCTCGCTCGGCGCCACCGGCCGGCAGCGGCTGCTGACCGCCCGTCTGCCGCTGGCGCGCAAGGAACTCCTCCTCGGCGTCAACCAGACGATCATGATGGCGCTGGGCATGGTCGTCATCGCCTCGATGATCGGCGCCGCCGGTCTCGGTGACCGCGTCTACCAGGCCCTCGCCTCGGTGGACGTCGGTGCCGCGCTCGCCGCCGCCATCCCGATCGTGCTGCTGGCCATCGTCATGGACCGCACCACCGCGGCGGCCGGTGAACGGCTCGGTGCCGACACCGCCAACGGCCCGAAGTGGCTGCGCGGCTGGCAGGCCTGGACCGGCATCGCCGTGGTCACCGCCGCCCTCGCGCTGGCCGGGCGGCTCAGCGGCTCGCTGGTCTGGCCGGGCGCCTGGGCCGTGGACGTGGCCCGCCCGGTCAACGACTTCAAGGAGTGGATGGTCGACCACCTCTACTCCGGAGTCCCGGTCGTCGGCGGCACCGCCGACTGGGCCGCGCACTTCACCAACTGGGTGCTCAACCCGCTGCGTGACGGCCTGACCGCGCTGCCCTGGTACGCCACGCTGCTCATCGTCGCCGCGCTGGCCTGGCTCATCGGCACCTGGCGCACCGCCCTGACCGCCGTCCTCGCGATGGCCGCCATCGGCGTCCTGGGCGTCTGGAAGCCGTCGATGAACACCCTGTCCCAGGTGATCGCCGCCCTGGCGGTGACCCTGGTGCTGGGCTTCGGCGTCGGTGTCCTGGCGGCGGGCAGTAAGCGCTTCGAGGCGATCCTGCGCCCGGTCCTGGACGTCATGCAGACCATGCCGCAGTTCGTGTACCTGATCCCGGTCGTCGCGCTGTTCGCCGTGGGCCGCGCTCCGGCCGCCGCCGCTGCCGTGGTCTACGCGCTGCCGGCCGTCATCCGCATCACCACCCAGGGCCTGCGCCAGGTGAGCCCGGCCGCGATGGAATCCGCCCACTCGCTGGGCGCCACCCGCTGGCAGATCCTGCGCCAGGTCCAGCTTCCGCTGGCCCGGCCGGCCCTGCTGCTGGCCGTCAACCAGGGCGTGGTCATGGTCCTCGCCGTCGTCATCATCGGCGGTCTGGTCGGCGGCGGTGCCCTCGGCTACGACGTCGTCACCGGCCTCGCCACCGGAGACCTGGGCCTCGGCCTGGTCGCGGGTGTCGCCATCGTGTGCCTGGGCCTGATGCTCGACCGGGTCACCCAGCCCACGGAACGCCGTACGACGGGGAAGGGAGTCTGACCATGTCCCGTAAGCGCACCATGATCATCGGGACGGCCACGCTGGCCGGCGCGGCGGTCCTCTCGCTCTCCCTGTCGTCCTGCGGCAAGGCCGACATGACCAAGCAGGCCTCGCCGTTCGCGGCGGCCAAGGGCTCCAAGTCGGTCACCCTGTCGGTGCAGACCTGGGTCGGCGCCCAGTCCAACGTCGCGGTCGCCAAGTACCTGCTCGAACACAAGATGGGCTACCACGTCGACACCGTCCAGGTGGACGAGATCCCCGCCTGGGACGCCCTCAGCCAGGGCCGGGTCGACGCGATCCTGGAGGACTGGGGTCACCCGGAGCAGGAGCAGCGGTACGTCAAGGACAAGAAGACGATCACCGCGGGCGGCGGCAACGGCGTCACCGGGCACATCGGCTGGTACGTCCCCAAGTACTGGGCCGACAAGCACCCCGAGGTCAAGAACTGGAAGAACCTCAACAAGTTCGCCGACCAGCTCAAGACCTCGGAGAGCGGCAACAAGGGCCAGCTGATGGACGGTTCGCCGTCCTACGTCACCAACGACAAGGCGCTGGTGAAGAACCTCAAGCTCAACTACGAGGTCGTCTTCGCGGGCTCCGAGGCGGCGCAGATCACTCAGATCCAGCAGTTCGCCAAGGAGAAGAAGCCCTTCCTGACGTACTGGTACGAGCCGCAGTGGCTCTTCAACCAGGTGCCGATGGTGGAGGTCAAGCTCCCCAAGTACACCGACGCCTGCGCGGAGAAGGGCACCAAGGACCCCGAGTCCATCGACTGCGCCTACCCGACCACGCCGCTCCAGAAGTACTTCAACACGGAGTTCGCCAAGAAGGGCGGCAGCGCCTCGGCGTTCCTGAAGCACTTCAAGTGGACCAAGGACGACCAGAACGAGGTCTCCGAATCCATCGCCTCGGGCGGCCTGTCCGCCGACGAGGCGGCGAAGCGCTGGGTGGAGAAGCACCCGGACGTGTGGAAGAAGTGGCTGCCCAAGAAGTAGCCGCCTGACGGGCCACGCGGGAACTCGCGGGCAGTCGCACCACGGGTGCGGCTGCCCGCGAGCGCGTTCCGGGGCGCCGCGCGCCGCCATGGCCGGCGGCCGGGCGAATTCTCCGTGGCCGGAGAAGACCATGGAGTGGAGATACCTCTCCTGAATTGTGCGAATCGGCATTTTATGGCCTCTGACAGAGGCCAGTACGTTCGCATTCATGGAGCGGAACTTTCAGACTGCAGAAGAACTCGCGGCCGCCTTGCGCGCCGGTGACGTGACCTCAGCGGAACTGACCGACGAGGCGATTACCCGCATCGAGCGCGACGACAAGGCCGTCAACGCGATCTGTGTGCCGGACTTCGACCGTGCGCGGGCCGCCGCGCGCGGCGCAGACCAGGCGCGCGCCCGCGGCGAGGACCGGCCGCTGCTCGGTATTCCGGTGACGGTCAAAGAGTCCTACGACATCGCCGGGCTGCCCACGAGCTGGGGCATGCCGCAACACCGGGACCATCTGCCCGCCGAGGACGCGGTGCAGGTGTCGCGGCTCAAGGCCGCGGGCGCCGTGGTGCTGGGCAAGACCAATGTGCCGTTGGGGCTGCAGGACATCCAGAGCTTCAACGAGATCTACGGCACCACCAACAACCCGTGGGATCACGCTCGCACGTCGGGCGGATCTTCCGGCGGGTCGGCGGCGGCCCTGGCGTCCGGATTCGGCGCGCTGTCCCTCGGCTCCGACCTCGCCGGTTCGCTGCGCACCCCCGCGCACTTCTGCGGTGTCTACGCGCACAAGCCGACACTCGGACTGGCGGCAACCCGCGGCATGGTCGCGCCGCCGGCACCGCCGTTGCCGGTCGACCTCGATCTGGCCGTCGTCGGCCCGATGGCACGCACCGCCCGCGACCTCGAACTCCTCCTCGACGTCATGGCCGGACCGGACCCGCTGACGCTCGGCACGGCGTACGAGGTGACGCTGCCGCCCGCGCGCCACGAGCGGCTCGCCGACTTCCGGGTCCTGGTCCTCGACGAGCATCCGCTCATTCCGACCGGGGCCGCTGTGCGAGCGGGCGTGAACCGGGTGGCCGAAGCGCTCGCCGACGGCGGCGCCCGCGTCGCACGGCACACCCCGCTGCTGCCCGACCTGACCGAAGCCGGGACGCTCTACACGCAGTTGCTGTTCTCGGGCTCCGTCGCGCGTTTTCCCCTCGACTCCTACGAGCAGCTGCGGACCCGCGCCGCCGGACTGAGCGCGGACGACCAGAGCCTCGACGCGGCGCGGCTGCGCGCCATGGTGTTCAGCCACCGCGACTGGATGGCGGCGGACAACCGCCGCGAGCTCCACCGCCACGGCTGGCGGCGGCTCTTCGCCGAGTTCGACGCCGTGGTGTGCCCGATCACGCCCACTCCCGCGTTCCCGCACGACCACAACCCCGATCTGCTGGCACGCCGGATCGACATCGACGGCGTCGAGTACCCGTACTTCGACCAGCTCGTCTGGGCCGGTCTGGCCACCATGCCCGGCCTGCCCGCCACCGCCGTTCCAGCGGGCCGGTCCCCCGAGGGCCTGCCGGTGGGAGTGCAGCTCATCGGCCCGATGTTCGAGGACCGCACCCCGCTGCGGCTGGCTGACCTGCTTGAGCAGAAGATCGGCGGTTTCCAGGCACCGAGGTAGGGCGTTCCACCGGATGTCCGTCGGGGGCGAGGTGCGGATCAGGAGCGAGGGCCGGGGCCTTCTGGTGCGTGCGGTTCCCACCCGTTCGGGTGGCGGGCGGTCAACCACCGCACGGCGTGACGGGCGGCGCAGAAGGCTGGGCAGCCGTCACCGACGAAAGGCGCCCGTGATGCCGCTGCCGCCGAAGTGCCCCACACCCGACTGCGACGACTGGCTGTGGAAGGACACCGCCCACACCAGCACCGACTGGGACAACTGGCGCTGGTGGTGCTGCCGTTGCCGCAACCAGTGGTACCCCACGGCCGACCAGCTCAAGGAGTACCGCTACGGCACGGGCCGCCCCGGCCCGGTGCACGGGGACCCGAGGGCGGCCCGGCGGTAGGCCGGCTTTCCGGATCTTCGATGCCGGCGGCCCTCGCCTAGGGGGGGGCAACCCGCACAAATGGGTTATTGAGGGCATGGTCTTTCTCGCCCATAATCCGCGTGTCAGGTCCGGCCGAGGAAAGAGCTGACCAGGGTGCTGAACAGTGGCGGGTCCCCGGCCGTGGTGCGGACCGCCGGCGCGGCGACGCTGCTCGTCGCCTGCCTCGCGCTCGCCTCGTGCGGCGGCGACGGTGACGGTGACGGCGACGGAGAGAGGGACGGCGCGCAGGGCGAGGTCACGGTCGTCTACCAGGACGACACGGTCAAGCCGCAGGACCGTCCGGCCGTGGCGGTGATCCGGAAGTCCCGTGTACTGGAGCAGGTCGCCGACTGGGTGAACGCCTCGGTCGCTCTCCCGCACGATCTGGTCGTACGCGTCACCGGCAAGGTCCCGCCGGGCGTCACGGACGCGGTCACCCAGCCCGACGGCCGGACGGTCTTCGTGCCGCCGTCGTTCCTGACGCAGATCGAAGAGGTCAGCGGCAAGGTGGCCAAGACCGTCAAGCGTCCGGCCCTGTTCCCCGAGGACCGGTACAACGCCGACGACCTGACCGCGCTGTCGACCCAGTTCGTCTTCGGCCACGAGATGGGCCATGCCCTCCAGCGTCAGCTGCTGCTGGCGAACCTCGGCCTGGAGGAGGACGCCGCCGACGGCTTCGCGTCGTTCTACACCGTCAACGAGGTCGGCCCCGGTCCCTCGCTCGCCGCCGCCCTCCTCTTCGACGAACTCGCCCGCGAGGAGGGCGGGCTGACGCTGGAAGGGCTGTCGAGCGACCACCCCGTCACCCAGCAGCGGGTCTTCACCTTCCTCTGCTACCTGGACGGCAGCGACCCGAAGCGGTTCGACGGCCCCCTGGTCGGTGCGGGGTACCTGCCGAAGACCCGCGCCCCGTTGTGCCCGCAGGCCTGGTCGATGCTGGACTACGGCTGGTGGACCCAGCTCGCACCGCACTTCCGCACGGCGTTCCGGGACCAGGGGGACGAGGCACAGCGGCACGCGCACGACCGGCTGATCGCGGAGACCAAGGCCCTCGGGAAGAAGCTCGACGAGGTCCGCAGGGCGCAGTGAGATGGCCGGGGGGCGGGGCCCGGGGCCCTGCTTCCGGTCGCTTGCATGACTCCGGGCCGCCGTGCGGGCGCGCTCGGCAATTCCCCCTCGCCCGGGGTGAATCGGCGCGGCGTGAGGCGCTCCGTACGGAGCGGCGGACCGGCGAAGGCGACATGGCGAACGTCCCGTCCTGATTGCGTATGTCCCGTCCTGGGGTGCGCGCTGCGGCCGGGACCTGGGTGCCCGGTGGTCCCGGCGTGGCGGCATAGTAGGGCGCAGCCCGACGAGGGACATGACAATTCACGGCGGCGCGGCGCGGTGCGCCCCGCGCCGCCCCGTACCGGGGGGAAGTCCGCTCCATGCCATCCATCCGCCGCTCCACCGCCGCGGCCGCGGCACTCGTCGCACTGCTCGCGGGCACGGTCTCCGCCTGCGGCCCCGCCGACCAGGCCGCCGGCAGTGCGGCCGCCGACCCCAAGGACCGGGCCGACGGGGGCCTCAAGCTCCCCAAGGGCGTGCCGACCAGCCTGGACGACCTGAAGAAGTGGAAGGACGGCGGCTGGCAGGACTGGGACAAGTGGGCCCGCGACGCCAAGGACTTCGCCAACCCGGTCATCAAGGACCACTGGAAGTCGGACCGGCTGGCCAAGGCGAAGACCTCGCCGGAGATCGACGTCAACGCCACCGGCACGGGCAGTGAGTTCGAAGGCACCGACCCCGAACCGCAGCCGGTCACCGCCGAACAGGTCGCCCGCCCGTACCACCAGCACATGGCCCCGGTCGGCAAGATCTTCTTCGACAGCCCGAAGGGCCCGATGGTCTGCTCCGGCACGATCGTCGAGGACCCGGCGCACCCCGGCAAGTCCAACCTGGTGTGGACCGCGGGCCACTGTGTGCACTCCGGCAAGAAGGGCGGCTGGATGCGCAACATCGTCTTCGTGCCGTCGTACAACGACAACGGTGTGCCGATGAACCAGGTCAACAGCACGCCGTCCCAGCAGGTCACCCCGTACGGCCGCTTCTGGGCCGACTGGATCACCACGTCCGGTGAGTGGATCAACATGGGCAGCGAGGAGTCCGGCAACGGCGGCTCCGCCTACGACTTCGCCGTCCTGCACGTGAAGCCGGAGAACGGCGGCGGCAAGTCGCTCCAGGAGACCGTCGGCAACGCCGCCCGCGTCTGGTTCAACGCCCCCGCGGCGAACCGGCTCAGCTCCCTCGACGCCTTCGGCTACCCGGCCGCGCCCCCCTACGACGGCGCCCGCATGATGAACTGCCCGGCCCGCCCCGGCCGCCTCGTCATGCAGCAGGGCACGCCCGCCATGAACCGCATAGGCTGCACCATGACCGGCGGTACCTCCGGCGGCGGCTGGTTCGTCAACCGCGGCGGCAAGCTGACCCTGGTCTCCAACACCTCGATCAGCTCCAACGCCCACACCTGGCTGGCCGGACCCCACCTGGGCCCCGAGGCCCAGCGCATCTTCACCGACATCAGCCAGAAGTTCGCGAACCAGTAGGAGTCGCGGGGGCGGGCGCAGTCGTGGTGGCGGGCGCGGGCGGGCAGCTCAGTGGCCGGACCCGCCGCTGTGCGTCCGCTCCGCGATCCAGCCCGCCATCGCCCGTACGCCGATGCCTATCGCCCGCTCGTCCGGCGCGAAGTCGGGGTAGTGCGGGTAGCCGGTCGTGAGGGGGGCGCCGGGGGCGCGGACACCGAGGAAGGTGAAGGTGCCGGGGACGCGGTCCAGGTAGAGGGCGAAGTCCTCGCCGCTGAAGGGCGGGAACGCGGCGTGGAGTTCGGCCACCGCGTCCCGGCCCAGCGCGTGGCGCAGGTGGTGGGCGAGCCTGCGGGCGTCGCGTTCCGGGCAGACCATGGCCGGGAACGGCTCGGCGGGGAAGCGCACCCTTGCCCCCGCCCAGGACCTGGCCAGGCGGCGGATGTCCGCGCGCACCTCCCCGTACCGCTCCTGTGGCCAGCAGCGGTAGGTCACCCGCACCCCGGCCTCCTGTGCTCCGGCCCGGACCGCCACGAAACGGGCCAGGGGGCCGTCGGCGGTCAGGGCGTCGGCCAGCAGCCGTTCGATGTCGGCGGGCGTCTGCGGCGCTGCCACCGTGGCCAGGGCGTTGATCTCGGCGGCCAGCCGCCGCGCGGCATCGGGCGCGTCGGGCCCGGAGAGGGCCACCTCTGCCTTGTCCTGGCCGGGCAGCCCGTAGCCCGGGGTCACCGCGAACGTGCCGACGGGGAACGGCCCGCAGTGCAGCGCATGGATCTCCGCGACGCCGGTGCGCTCCAGCACGCCCGCGTCGAGCAGCGCGCGGGCCCCGGACAGGGTTTCCTCGGCCGGCTGGAAGAGGAACACCACCGTTCCGCTCAGTCGCCGCCGCAGGCGTGCCAGGACCCGGGCGACGCCGAGGGCGACCGTGGTGTGGAGGTCGTGCCCGCAGACATGAGCCGCCGCCGGGCCGCCGCCCACGATGTCCTTCGGCGGCACCGCGTCCATGTCCGCCCGGTACGCCACGGTCCGGCCGCGGTGTGCGCCACGCAGGACTCCGACGACGCCGTGGCCGCCCACCCCGGTGGTGACGGTCAGTCCGGCCGCTCGCAGTTCGCGGGCCACCACACCGGCGGTGCGCCGCTCCCGGCCCGGCAACTCGGGGTGCCGGTGGAGGTCCCGCCGCAGCGCGATCAGCTCCCGCCGGAGACGTGCGGCCTCGGCGTCCACCGCGTCCTGCGCCACCGCTCCGCGCCCCACCGGCCGTCCTCGCCCGCCGGCCACGGCCGTCCCCTCGGTGCCCCACACCATGCCCGCACCGGCTGCCGCCGCACCGGCCAGCAGTGTGCGGCGCGCGGGAGTCCGGTCCCCAGGATGCTTCACGTTTCCCCCTTCGCGATCCCTCAAGCGGTCTTCCGGGCGTCCGACAGGCAAGCGGTCCCTCGGCACTGGATGTCGTGCCGCCGCTGCCCGGTGAGCCGAGAACCCGTGATGACACGATCGCTGTGCGCGGATGCCCTTGCCCATCCGGCGAGCCACCTTTCAGAGGTGGGGGTAACCCCCGTCATGGGGACCGCTGTCCGCCACGGGCCCGGCCGCCGCGGAGCTGCCCGCGACGAGAGCCCGGCACGGGAGCCCTGTCCCGCCCCGCGCCCACGTCCGCTACTCCCCAGGCGGCAGCGCCCGGCACAGCGCCTCCAGAGCGCCGGGAAAGGCGCTGTCGCTGGGGGTCGCGTAGCCGACGACCAGGCCGTGGCGGGGCGGCATGGTGGCCTCCGGGTGGCGGTAGGCGGACAGGCCGTCGAGGGCCAGGCCCTGCCGGCGCGCCGCGCGCAGGGCCGCCCGCTCGTCCGGCTCGCCCGAGCCGTCGGGGAGTTGGAGTACGGCGTGCAGGCCGGCGGCGATGCCGGTGACGGTGAGGTGCGGGGCGTGGGCGGTCACCGCGTCGACCAGCTGGTCGCGGCGTCTGCGGTAGCGCCGGCGCATCCGGCGGATGTGCCGGTCGTAGGCGCCGTGGGTGAGGAACTCGGCCAGGGTGAGCTGATCGGTGACGCCCGCCCAGGCCTCCCGCTCGCCCTTGGCGGCCAGTACGGCCTCGACGAGGCGGTCGGGGAGCGCCATCCAGCCCAGGCGCAGCGCGGGGGAGAGGCTCTTGCTGACCGAGCCGATGTGCAGGACGCGCTCCGGGTCCAGGCCCTGGAGGGCGCCGACGGGCTTGCGGTCGTAACGGAATTCGCCGTCGTAGTCGTCTTCGAGGACGTAACCGCCGGTCTCCCGCGCCCAGTTGATCACCTCCGCACGCCGTTGGGGGTGCATCGGCACCCCGAGGGGGAACTGGTGCGCGGGGGTGAGCAGGACCGCCTTCGGCTCCGTGGAGGAGGCAAACTGCGCGGGGTCCGCGCCGTGTTCGTCGAGGGCGAGGGGGTGGGTGGGGATGCCGGCCGTGGCCAGGAGCCGGCGGTGGAAGGGGAGGCCGTAGGACTCGACGGCGAGGGGGCCGGGGAGTACGGCGGGCAGCAGCAGGCGCAGTGCGTGGGCGAAGCCCGAGCAGATCACCAGGCGTTCGGGGTCGGTGCGTACGCCGCGGGTGCGGGCCAGGTAGTCGGCGAGGGCGCGGCGCAGTTCGGGGCGTCCCCGGGGGTCGCCGGGGCCGAAGGCGTCGTGCGGGGCGGCGGTCAGCGCGCGGCGCGCTGCGGCGAGCCAGGCGGTGCGCGGGAAGGACGCGGCGTCCGGCTGTCCCTGGAGGAGGTTGTGCGCGGGGCGGCTCACCGGGGTGCGGGCGCCCGGGGACCGGGCGGGCGTCAGCGGTTGTGCGCGGGGGGCGACGCGGGTGCCGGAGCCCTGGCGGGCGCTGAGCCAGCCCTCGGCGACGAGTTCGGCGTAGGCGTCGGCGACGGTGTTGCGGGCGAGGCCGAGGTCGGCGGCGAGCGAACGGTAGGGCGGCAGCCGCGTACCGGGGGCGAGCCGCCCGGACCGTACGGCGTCCCGCAGCGCCCGGATGAGGGCGGCGCGGCGGCTGCCGGGACCGGTCAGCTCCAGATACAGATCGGCGCCCAGGCTCTCGGCGGAATTGACCCATGATTCCGGCATGGAAATGCACCCTACAGCCGGTCTTCTGCTCTTCTAGATTCACGGTATGACGAATGAAGCGCAGGTCGACGGTTCCCAGGGCAACGCCCCCCACAGCAGCGCCCCTCAGGCCGGCGCCCCTCAGGACGGCGGCCCTCGGGCCGACGCGGCGAACGGGGCCTCGGTCCGCAGCCAGCGGGTCAATTTCGCGAAGGCCGCGCCGAAGGCGTTCAGGGCGCTGATCGGGTTCGACGCCGCCGCCCGGGAGGGCCTGGACCCGGCCCTCGTGGAGCTGGTCCAGATCCGTTCCTCGCAGCTCAACAAGTGCGCGTACTGCCTGCACATGCACACCACCGACGCCCGCAAGGCCGGTGAGAGCGAGGAGCGGCTGCACATGGTCGCGGTCTGGGAGGAGGCCGCACACTTCTTCACCCCGAAGGAGCGGGCGGCCCTCGCCCTCACGGAGGCCGTGACCCTGGTGGCGCAGGGTGGCGTGCCGGACGCGGTGTACGAGTGGGCCGCCGCCCACTTCGACGAGGCCGAACTGGCCCAGCTGCTGGCCCTGATCTTCACCATCAACACCTGGAACCGGATCGCCCTCGCCACGGGCAAGGTGCCGGGGACGGACGAGCGGTGAGCGACGGCCGCCGCCTCTACCGCTCCCCTCCCAGCTCCTCCCGCAGCCGCTCCGCGATCCCCGCCAGGGCCGCCGTCGCCCGGTGCTGCAGTCCCGGGCCGAAGGTGACCCGGGAAGCGCCCAGGGTGCCGAGGGCGCGGGGAGCGGGGCCGTCCGGGGTCACCACGGAGTTGAGGGGGAGCCCGATGGCGGTGGCGAGGGCGGCGAGCCGGGGCGGCGGGGCGAGGATCGGATAGACGCAGTCGGCGCCGGCGGCGGCGTAGAGGCGGCCGCGGCGGATCGTCTCCTCGGTGTCCGGGGCGCCGTGCAGGTAGGTGTCGATCCGGGCGTTGATCACCAGGGCATCGCCCGCCTCGGCGCGTACCTCGGCCAGCCAGTCGGCCTGCCGGTGCGCGTCCCGCAGGGTGCCGGTGGTGTGGTCGGTGTCCTCCAGGTTGCAGCCCACGGCGCCGGTGTCCGCGAGCCGGCCCACCAACTCCCGGGCGGACAGGCCGTATCCGGCTTCCACGTCCGCCGAGACCGGGATGCCGACGGCCCGGACGATGCGGGTGACGGCGGCGAACATCTCGCCGGGCGGGGTCGCGCCGTCCGCGTAACCGAGCGAGGCCGCGATGCCCGCACTGGGCGTGGCGAGCGCGGTGAACCCGGCGTCGGCGAACACCGTGGCACTGGCGGCGTCCCAGGGGCCCGGGAGCACGAGCGGCAGATCCGGCCCGTGGTGGAGGGCGCGCAGTTCAGCGGCCGTCACAGGGCATCACCCACCGGGGTACGGGACGCGGTGTTGATCCGGTTCCAGGAGTTGATGGCGGTGATCAGGGCCAGGAGATGGGCGAGTTGGACGTCGTCGAAGTGCGCCGCCGCCCGGTCGTACACCGCGTCCGGGACGCCACCCCGCGCCACCAGGGTCACCGCCTCGGTGAGGGCGAGGGCGGCCTGTTCCTGGTCGGTGTAGTGGCCGGGGGCCTCCTCCCAGGCGTTGAGGAGGTGGAGGCGCTGCTCGGTCTCGCCGGCCCGGCGGGCCTCCGTGATGTGCATGTCGAGGCAGAAAGCGCAGTGGTTGAGCTGGGAGGCCCGGAGGAGGACGAGTTCGGCCAGGACCGGGTCGAGGTGCTTCTTGGCGGCCCGGGTCAGCGCCAGCAGCGGGGCGTAGATCTCGGGCGCGAGCCGGTAGAAGGGCAGCCGGGGGCCGGTCGGGGGGACCTGGGGAGCGGTCTCGGCCGTGGTCATGAGCGGCCCGGGGTCATGCGGGTGGCGACGCCGAAGCGGTTCCAGGCGTTGATGGTGGTGATCAGGGCGATGAGGCGGGCGAGTCGGGCGTCGTCGAAGTGCGCCGCGGCGCGGTCGTACACGGAGTCCGGCACGAAGCCCTCGGTGAGCAGGGTGATCGCCTCGGTGAGGGCGAGGGCGGCCTGTTCCTGCTCGGTGTAGTGGCCGGGGGCCTCCTCCCAGGCGTTCAGGAGGTAGATCCGCTGCTCGCTCTCGCCGGCCGTGCGGGCGTCCTTGATGTGCATGTCGAGGCAGAACGCGCAGTGGTTGAGCTGCGAGGCACGGATCTTGACCAGCTCGACCAGCGCCGGGTCGAGGCCCTGCTTCGCGGCGGTGTCCAGCGCGGTCATGGCCTGGTAGACCTCGGGGGCGAGCTGGGCCCACCGCAGCCGGGGGCCGTGCCGGTGGGTGGCCCCGGCCGGCGTACCGGAGTCCGCGGCGGGTGTGGTCCGTGCTGTTGGTGCGGTCGTCATGCCGATGACGCTACGGCGGAAGTGGCGCAGCTGTATGGTCCACTTTCATGGAGAATTCCTGGGCCACTTTCGGTCGCGACCTGCACCTCGACCTCACCGGCCCCGGCGGGCTGCGGGCCGCGCTGCTGCGGGCCCTGCGGGACGCCGTACGGTCCGGGCGGCTGGCCCCCGGCACCCGGCTGCCGTCCTCCCGTTCGCTCGCCGCCGACCTCGGCCTCGCCCGCAACACCGTCGCCGACGCCTACGCCGAACTCGTCGCCGAGGGCTGGCTCAGCGCCCGCCAGGGCTCCGGCACTCGCGTCGCGTGGGGGCCCCTGCCGGGCGGGAGGGACCTGCCCCGCACCCCGCCCGCCGCCCCGCGCACCCCGGGCCCGCCCGGCCCCGCAGGCCGCCCGCGCTTTGACCTCACCCCCGGCACCCCCGATGTCTCCGCCTTCCCCCGCACCGCCTGGCTCGCCGCCGCCCGCCGCGCGCTGACCGCCGCCCCCAGCGAGGCCTTCGGCTACGGCACCCCGAGCGGCCGCCCCGAACTCCGCGCCGTCCTCGCCGACTACCTCGCCCGCGCCCGCGGCGTCCGCGCCGACCCCGACCGCATCGTCCTGTGCGCCGGCTTCATGCAGGGGCTGGCACTGCTCAGCCGGGCGCTGGGCACCGGACGGCTGGCCGTCGAGTCGTACGGCCTGGACTTCCACCGCGCCGTCATCACCCGCGCCGGCCTGGACACCGTCCCGCTCCCCGTGGACGCACACGGCGCCCGTACGGAGGAGCTGGCCGCGCTCGACGACGTACGGGCGGCGCTGCTCACCCCCGCCCACCAGTTCCCCACCGGCGTACCGCTGCACCCCGACCGCCGGGCCGCCGCTGTCCAGTGGGCGCGGGCCACCGGGGGTTTCGTCCTGGAGGACGACTACGACGGGGAGTTCCGTTACGACCGCCAGCCGGTCGGCGCCCTCCAGGGGCTGGACGCCGACCACGTCGTCTACATGGGCACCGCGAGCAAGAGCCTCGCCCCGGCGCTGCGGCTGTCGTGGATGGTGCTGCCGGACCGGCTGGTCGACCCGGTGCGCGCGCTCAAAGGCACCGGTGAGTGGCAGTCCGGGGTGCTGGACCAGCTCACCCTGGCCGAGTTCCTGTCCTCGGGCGCCTACGACCGCCATCTGCGCGGGATGCGGATGCGCTACCGGCGCCGCCGCGACCAGCTGGTGGCCGCCCTGGCCGAGCGCGCGCCCCAGGTCCGGGTCTCGGGCATCGCCGCCGGTCTGCACGTCGTGCTGGAACTCCCGCCCGGCACCGAGCGGTCCGTCGTCCAGGCTGCCCGCCGCCAGGGCCTCGCCCTCCAGGGCCTGAGCTGCTTCCACGACCCGACCGCCCTGCAGCCTGCCCGCGACGGTCTAGTGGTGGCCTACGGCACCCCGCCCGACCACTCCTTCACCGGCGCCCTGGACGCCCTCCTCAGGGCCCTGCCACCGGAGTCGCCGGGCCGGCCGGGGGAGTAGGGGGAGCCGGTCACCACTCCCGTACGAAGGACACCCGGTCGAGCCCGTCATGGTCCGGCTCCTTCTGTCCGAGGGGGTGACCGGGACCCCCTGCGCCCCGGCCGTGCGTTGGCCGGTGTAGACGGCGGCCGGTCCGGCGACTGGCGAGAAGTCGCCGTCGCCAAGCCAACTTCCCTGCAAGGACGGTTGATTGAGGAGGTGGAGGGGCAGTTGTCGGTTCACCAGCCGCACGCCGAAAATGCGTTGCGATAGCGAATTCAGCGAAGTGGCCGGGCGCTTCCGGCGCTCCCGGTCCGCGCCCGTCCGGCGCCCAACCGCGCGGTTGTGCAACGGCGTTGAGGGTGGTGCCGGGACCGCTCGCGGCGGCGTCCCGTACTGACCGCGCGTCACCGGTGCCGACCTCTGTCCCGTCCGCGCCCTGCGGCGCGCGCCCCGCCGCGTCGTGGGCGCCACTTCGCGCTGCGCCATTCAGGGTAAATGGGTGTGACGCCTATGGCGTGGCGGCCCGATCGGCGCGCCTACTGATGCTATCGACCGGCGGGTTGCCTACCTGGCGGAGGACATTGGTATGCAGATGCGAACCCCGTCGGCTGTCATTACCGTGCCCGCGCCCAGGTTGATGCCCACTTCCCGCAGCGCCACGAGCTCCGCGGGGAGCTGAACGGCCCGCCAACATCCAGCAACCGGAGGGCCATAGCATGGCACCCACCTTTACCTTGACGTCCGCAGCGCCGAATCCGGCTGCCTTCGGGCAGCCGGTCACCCTGACCGCCACCGTCATTCCGCTGGGCCTGGGAACCCCCACCGGCACCGTGACCTTCGTCATCGCCGGCGGCCCCACCCTGACGGCCCCGCTCATCGGCGGCGTCGCCACCGTCACCACGAGCAGTATCCCCATCGGTTTTCATACCTTCACCGCGAACTACAACGGCAGCCCGCTGTTCTCGCCGTCCAGCGGCGTCGGCTCCATCACGGTGGTCAAGGCATCGACCACCACCGTCGTCACCTCGTCGCCCGACCCGTCGAACTTCGGGCAGACGGTCTCCATCACCGCCACCGTCACACCGGTCGGGCCCGGCGCGGGCACCCCGACCGGCACGGTGACCTTCGTCATCGCCGGCGGCGGGGGCGGCACCCTGACCGCCCCGCTCTCCGGCGGCTCGGCGACCGTCACCACCAGCACACTCACCCCCGGCACGCACCTGATCACGGCCACGTACAACGGCAACGCGCAGTTCAACGCGTCGTCCGACACCGATACGCAGACGGTGCAGCAGGTCCTGACACCGACGACCACCGTCGTCACCTCGTCCCCCGACCCGTCGGTCTTCGGGCAGCCGGTGACCTTCACGGCCACCGTCGCCCCCGTCCCGCCCGGTTCGGGCACCCCGACCGGCACGGTGACCTTCGTCATCAGCGGCGGCCCGACGCTGACCGCGACCCTCTCGGGCGGCACGGCGAGCGTCACCACCAGCAGCCTCGGCGTGGGACCCCACACCGTGACCGCGACCTACAGCGGCAGCGGCAGTTTCGCGCCGTCGAGCGGTACGGACATCCAGACGGTCCTCAAAGCCTCGACGACCACCACCGTCACCTCGGCGCCGGACCCCTCGGCGGTCGGCCAGTCGGTGACCTTCACCGCCGTGGTCGCCCCGGTGGCACCGGGCGCGGGCACCCCGACCGGCACGGTCACCTTCGTCATCACGGGCGGCCCGACGCTGACCGCCACGCTGTCCGGGGGGACCGCGAGCGTCAGCACCAGCGCCCTGTCGGCCGGTACACACGTGGTCACCGCGACCTATGGCGGCGACGCCAATTTCAACGGCTCCGTCGGCACGGACACCCACACGGTGGGCCAGGCGGCGACGACCACCACGGTCACCTCGGCTCCGGACCCGTCGGTGGTCGGGCAGACGGTGACGTTCACGGCGACGGTGGCGCCGGTGGCACCGGCCTCGGGGACGCCGACGGGCACCGTCACCTTCGTCATCTCCGGCGGTCCGACCCTGACCGGGACGTTGTCGGGCGGGGTGGCGACCGTCAGTACCAGCGCGCTCAGCGCCGGTACGCACACGGTGACCGCGACCTACAGCGGCGACGCGAACTTCACCTCGTCGGTCGGCACCGACACCCACACCGTGGGCCAGGCCGCGACGACGACCACGGTCACCTCGGCGCCGGACCCCTCGGTGGTCGGCCAGACCGTGACGTTCACGGCGACGGTCGCGCCGGTGGCGCCGGGCGCGGGCACGCCGACCGGCACGGTCACCTTCGTCATCAGCGGCGGTCCGACCCTGACCGGGACCTTGTCCGGCGGGGTGGCGACCGTCAGCACCAGCGCCCTGGGCGTCGGTTCGCACACGGTCACGGCGACCTACAGCGGTGACGCGAACTTCTTGACCTCGGTCGGGACGGACACCCACATCGTCAACCAGGCGGCGACCACCACCACGGTCACCTCGTTCCCCGACCCCTCCGTGGTGGGCCAGACGGTCAACTTCACCGCCTTCGTCGCGCCGGTGTTCCCGGCCGGCGGCATCCCGACCGGAACCGTCAGCTTCGTCATCACCGACGGGGTCACCACGGTGACCCTCACCGGCACCCTCGACGGCGCCGGCGTCGCGACCGTCAGCACCAACGGACTGGTCACGGCGGGCACTTACACCGTCACCGCGACCTACAGCGGCGACGCGAACTACTCCGGCTCCAGTGACACCGACACCCAGACCGTCCTCCAGGCGGCGACGACCACCACGGTCACCTCATCGCCGGACCCGTCGGTGGTCGGCCAGTCGGTGACGTTCACGGCCACCGTGGCGCCGGTCGCTCCGGGTTCGGGCACACCCACCGGCACGGTCACCTTCGTCATCACCGGCGGTCCGACCCTGACCGGAACCTTGTCCGGCGGGGTGGCGACCGTCAGCACCAGCGCGCTCAGCGCCGGTACGCATGTGGTCACCGCGACCTACAGCGGCGACGCCAACTTCCTGACCTCGGTCGGGACGGACACCCACACCGTGGGCCAGGCCGCGACGACGACCACGGTCACCTCGGCTCCGGACCCGTCGGTGGTCGGTGAGTCGGTGACGTTCACGGCCACCGTGGCGCCGGTCGCGCCGGGTGCGGGGACGCCCACCGGCACGGTCACCTTCGTCATCTCCGGTGGCCCGACCCTGACCGGGACGCTGTCCGGCGGGGTGGCGAGCGTCAGCACCAGCGCCCTGGGCGCCGGTACGCACACGGTGACCGCGACCTACAGCGGTGACGCCAACTTCACCTCGTCGGTCGGTACGGACACGCAGACGGTCAACCAGGCGGCGACCACCACCACGGTCACGTCGGCGCCCGACCCCTCCGTGGTCGGCGAGCCGGTGACGTTCACGGCCACCGTGACACCGGTCGCGCCGGGTGCGGGCACCCCGAGCGGGACGGTGACCTTCGTCGCGACCGACGGGGTCACGACGGTGACACTGACCGGCACCCTCGTCGCCGGTACCACCAGTGTCACCACCAGCGGCCTGGTGACGGCCGGGGCGTACACCGTCACCGCGACCTACAGCGGCGACGCCGACTTCGCCTCGTCGGTCGGCACGGACACCCACACCGTGGGCCAGGCGACGACGATCACGACGCTGACCACGGCTCCGGACCCCTCGGTGTCCGGTGAGACGGTGACCTTCACGGCCACCGTGACGGCGGTGGCGCCGGGCGCGGGCGTCCCGACCGGGACGGTGACCTTCGTCGTCACCGGTGGCCCGACGCTGACCGGCACGCTGTCCGGCGGGGTCGCCACCGTCAGCACCAACGCGGTGCCCGTCGGTACCTCCACCGTCACGGCGACGTACAGCGGTGACGCCAACTTCAGCGGCTCGTCCGACACGGACACCCAGACGGTGGTCCAGTCCCTGACGACCACGACGGTGACCTCGACCCCGGACCCCTCGGTGGTCGGCGAGCCGGTGACGTTCACCGCGACGGTCGCTCCGGTGGCGCCGGGCGCGGGCACCCCCACGGGCACGGTCACGTTCGTGGCCACCAACGGGGTGACGACGGTGACGCTGACCGGCACGCTGAGCGGTGGCACGACCAGTGTCCCCACCAGTGGGCTGGTGACGGCCGGCGCCTACGTGGTCACGGCCACCTACAGCGGCGACGGGAACTTCACCTCGTCGGTCGGCACGGACACCCAGACGGTCGGCCAGGCGTCGACGACCACGACGGTGACCTCGACCCCCGATCCGTCGGTGGTCGGTGAGCCGGTGACGTTCACGGCCACCGTGACGCCGGTCGCGCCGGGCGCGGGGACGCCCACGGGCACGGTCATCTTCCTCGCCACCAACGGGGACACCACAGTGACGCTGACCGGCACGCTGAGCGGCGGCACCACCAGCGTCACCACCAGCGGGCTGGCGACGGCCGGCGCGTACGCGGTCACGGCCACCTACAGCGGCGACGCCGACTTCGGCGGTTCCACGGGTACGGACACCCAGACCGTGGCCCAGGCGTCGACGACCACGACCGTGACCTCGTCGCCGGACCCCTCGGTGGTGGGCGAGCCGGTGACGTTCACGGCGACCGTCGCGCCGGTGGCGCCCGGCACGGGCATCCCGACCGGCACGGTCACGTTCATCGCCACCGACGGGGTCACCACGGTGACCCTGACCGGCACGCTGAGCGGCGGCACCACCAGTGCCACCACCAGCGGGCTGGTGACCGCGGGGGCCTACACCGTCACCGCGACCTACAGCGGCGACGCCAACTACAGCGGTTCCACGGGTACGGACACCCAGACCGTGGGCACGGCCTCGACGACCACGTCGGTGGCCACGGCGCCGGACCCCTCGCTGGTCGGTGAATCGGTGACGTTCACGGCGACCGTCGCGCCGGTGGCACCGGGTACGGGCGTCCCGACCGGGACGGTGCTCTTCGTGGCCACCGACGGGGTCACCACGGTGACGCTGACCGGCACCCTCAGCGGCGGCACCACCAGCGTGAGCACCAACGGGCTGGTGACCGCGGGGGCTTACACCGTCACGGCGACCTACGGCGGTGACGGAAGCTTCACCGGTTCCACCGGCTCCGACACCCACACCGTGGGCCAGGCGGCGACCTCGACGGCCGTCACCACGACCCCGGACCCGTCCGGGGCCGGCGCGCCGGTGACCTTCACGGCGACGGTGACGCCGGTCGGGCCCGGTGCGGGCACGCCGTCCGGGACGGTGCTCTTCGTGGCCACCGACGGGGTCACCACGGTGACCCTGACCGGCACGCTGACCGGGGGCACCACCAGTGTCACCACCAGCGGGCTGGTGACCGCGGGGGCCTACACCGTCACCGCCACCTACGGAGGCGACGCCAACTTCCTCGGCTCCACCGGGGCGGACACCCACGTCGTGACCCAGGGGGCGACGACCACCACGGTGACCTCGGCTCCGGACCCGTCGGTGTTCGGGGAGACGGTGACCTTCACGGCCGTCGTCGCTCCGGTCGCACCGGCCACGGGCACTCCGACCGGGACGGTGACCTTCGTCGTCACCGGCGGCCCGACGCTGACCGCCACCCTCTCCGGTGGCACGGCGACCGCCACGACCAGTGCGGTGGGGGTGGGGACCTCCCCGGTCACGGCCACCTACAGCGGTGACGCCACCTTCAGCGGCTCCAGCGGCACGGACACCCACACGGTGGTCCAGGCGGCGACGACCACCACGGTGACGTCGGCTCCGGACCCGACGGTGTTCGGTGAGACGGTCACCATCACGGCCACGGTCGCGCCGGTGGCACCCGGCTCCGGCACGGTGACCGGCACGGTCACCTTCACCATCGACGGCGACGGCGGCGGAACGCAGACCGCCACCGTCTCCGGGGGCGTGGCCTCCATCACCACCAGCACCCTGGGAGCCGGTCCGCACAACATCTTCGCCATCTACACCGGTGACGCCAACTTCACCGGTTCCACCGGCACCGACATCCACACCGTCAGCCAGAGCGCGACCACCACGACCGTCACCTCGTTCCCCGACCCGTCCAACGCCGGTGACACGGTGGCGTTCCTGGCCTTCGTGCAGCCCGTGGCGCCCGGAAGCGGCGACCCGACCGGCACGGTCACCTTCACCGTCACCGACGGCGTGACCACCGTGACCCTGACCGGCACGCTCGACGGCGACGGCGTCGCCGCCGCCAGCTCGCCGCTGGCCACGGCCGGCATCTACACCGTCACGGGCGTCTACGGAGGTGACACCAACTTCACCGGCTCCTCCGACACCGACACCCAGACCGTCCTCGCCGGCCCCTGACACACCCGCCCCTGCCCGCCGCGCCGGGCCGTCCTCCTCGGAGGGCGGCCCGGCGCCCGACTGTCGCCGCCGCCCGGTCATGGCCGCCGTCCGCCCCCTTCGTACGGGTCCGTCACCGATGCCCGGGGCGCCGCGCCGAGCCGGCCGCACCGCGTTGTCACCGGCCCACGGGCGCCGTCTACGCTGTCCGTGCTCAGACAAAGTTCCACGGGGGAAAGGTGAATCATGGCCGAGAAGGCACGCCGGAGGCTGCGGTCCAGCACGGTGATCCTGGGAGGCATGGGCGCGCTCGCCGCCGCCCTGACGTCCTGCGGCTCCGAGCCCGACAAGCGCTGCGTCGACCGCAACAGCTACGACACGCTCAAGGGCTACCGCGTCGTCGACTCCAAGAACTGCTCGGCGAGCGGCAGTTCCTCCTCCGGGAGCAGCGGCACCGGCAGCGGCGGCCGCGGCGCGAAGCGCGTCGACGCCGGCTGGTACTACGACCCGTCCAACAAGGGCGGCTCGTACGCCGACAGCGGCACATTCAGCAAGAGCACCGCCGTCAACCGCGGCGGCTTCGGCTGCTCGGGCGGCCGGCACGGCTCCTCCGGCGGCTGAGCGGACCCGGCACACCATGGAACGCCACACCATCGAGCCCCGCCCCGGCTGGCAGCAGACCGTCGAGGCGCAGGGCCTGATCTACCCGCTGACCCGCTACCCGGACGATTCGCTGCGCCCCTACTGGGACGAGAGCGCGTACTACTCCTTCACGCTCCCCGAGGTCGAGGCCCTGGAGGACGTCGTCGAGGAGCTGCACGCCATGTGCCTGGCCGCGGCCGCGCACATCGTCGACCGGGACCGCTTCGCCGACCTCGGCATCGACGACCCGCGCCTGGCCGGGCTGATCGCCGAATCCTGGCGCCGCCGTGACGAACTCCCTTCCCTCTACGGGCGGTTCGACCTGCACTACGACGGCAGCGGCCCGGCCAAGATGCTGGAGTACAACGCCGACACCCCGACCTCACTGGTCGAGGCCGCCAGCCCGCAGTGGTTCTGGATGGAGGAGCGCTTTCCCGGCGCCGACCAGTGGAACTCCCTCCACGAGCGGCTGGTGGCGGCCTGGAAGCGGCAGGCCCCGCTGCTGCCGCCCGGCGCACCGGTGCACTTCGCGCACTCGGCGGGCGACGAACTCGGCGAGGACCTGATGACCGTCGCCTACCTGGAGGAGACGGCCCAGCAGGCGGGCCTGGAGACCGTCGCCCTCTCGGTCGAGGACATCGGCTGGGACCGGCTCTCGGGCCGCTTCGTCGACCAGCGGCTGCGCTTCATACGGGCCTGCTTCAAGCTCTACCCGTGGGAGTGGCTGGCCACCGACGAGTTCGGCCCGCACGTCCTGGACACCCTCGACAACGGCGGCGGCACCGGCTCCACCCTCTGGATCGAGCCCGCCTGGAAGATGCTCCTCTCCAACAAGGCGCTGCTCGCGATCCTCTGGGAGCTGTATCCGGGCCACCCGAACCTGCTGCCCGCCTACCTCGACGGCCCGCGCGAACTGGCCCACACCCGCGGCTATGTAGCCAAGCCCCTCCTCGGCCGCGAGGGCGCCGGAGTCACCCTCCACGCCCCGGGCACCGACCCGGTACTGCGGGGCCCCGACGACCCCTGCTGCTACCAGGAACTGGCCCCGCTGCCCGACTTCGACGGCAACCGCGTCGTCCTCGGCGCCTGGATCGTCGAAAACGAGGCAGCCGGCCTCGGCATCCGGGAGTCCGCGGGACCGGTCACGGACGAGTACGCGCGGTTCTTGCCGCATGTGATCCGCTGAATCCGCCGGGGGCCGCTCGGGCGGCCCGGCGGAGGCACCGCAGGAGACCCGTCCGGTGCGCCGGACGGGCCTTGCGAGCCCGGCCGGTCAGCGACGCTCATCCACCAACCTCCTCTTCCATGAGGTGCCATGCCCTCACCCCTGGCGGATGAGCACAGGGCCGCCGAGCGTCCGCATGTCGTAGGGGTAGAGCCAGGGGCCCGAGGTGCCGGCCTCGCACGCATCGATCGCTGTCAGCGCGTCGGATGCGTTCTTGCAGCGGGGGTGCTGCACTGCAAAGGCCGCGATGCGGGCGCGCAGGGTAGGCAGCCAGGCGGCGATGAGCTGCGGGTCGCCGTCGTCCCACCAGGTGAACTTCAGCTCTTGCCAGAGGAGTTCGGTGGCCCAGCCGAAGGCGAGGCGGACCACGCCGGCGTCCGCTTCGGGACCGGCGAGCCTGGCGATGTGGTCCAGCCACGGCTCCAGGGAGCCCGTCGCATGAGCGATTCCCTCCATCAGATCGGTGATCTCCCGGTACGGCCGGCCGTCGGTCACGGCGATGTGCAGCAGCGCCCGGAAGGCCCGCTCGACCGCCTCGCGCTCGGCCGCGGGCCAGTCCGCGAGCTGGGCACCGTGGCGGCCTAGGTGCCCCATCGAATCCGACGGGTCGGTGCCGTCCCCGTCCGGTCCCCAGCGGCGCAGCGCACGGGGGAGGAAGCGGCGCCACAGGACGGGGTATTGGTCTTCGTCCCAGTGGCCGGCGACCTCACGCATGAAGTACCCCAGGAGATCGTCCGGCACATCGGCAGGGTCACCGCCGAGGACGCGCAGCTCCGACTCCGGAGTGCAGTAGGTGCACCCATCGACCGGACCGTCGAGCTCAGGCGGCGAGGCGAAGACCTCGTCCACCTCGGCGAGCGCTTCGCGCCACAGCGTGTACGCGGCGAGTGCGGGGGGCTCGGACATTCCGGGACCTGTCAGGGGACTCCGCGCGGCCGACACCGGCGAAGAGCGCGACGCTACCAGCAGGCCGATCGAGGGGCGCAAGGGGGACTTGTCGGGGCGGTCAGGTGCGGAGCCGGACCTGCGGACGACGGGCCGCCCGCACCGCCCGCCTCACCCCTCCAGCACCCCCCGCAACTGCCCCAGCCCCCAGTCCAGGTCCTCCTTGCTGATGACCAGCGGGGGCGCGAGCCGGATCGTCGAGCCGTGGGTGTCCTTGACCAGCACCCCGCGGGCCAGCAGCTGCTCGGAGATCTGCCGGCCCGTGCCGCGTGACGGGTTGATGTCCACGCCGGCCCACAGGCCGCGGCCGCGTACCGCGTCCACCGCGCCGCCGGCCAGCAGCTGCCCCAGCTCGCTGTGCAGATGCTCGCCCAGTTCCAGGGCCTGCTGCTGGAACTCGCCGGTCCGCAGCATCGCGATGACCTCCAGCGCCACCGCGCAGGCGAGCGGGTTCCCGCCGAACGTCGAGCCGTGCTCGCCGGGCGCGTACACCCCGAGCACCTCACGGGACGACACCACCGCCGACACCGGCACCACGCCGCCGCCCAGCGCCTTGCCCAGCACGTACATGTCGGGCACCACGTCCTCGTGCTCACAGGCGAAGGTCCGGCCGGTGCGGCCCAGCCCGGACTGGATCTCGTCGGCGATGAACAGCACGTTCCGGCTGCGGGTCAGCTCCCGCACGCCCGGCAGGTAGCCCGGCGGCGGCACCAGCACGCCCGCCTCGCCCTGGACCGGCTCCAGGAGGACGGCGACGGTGTCGGCGTCGACGGCCGCCTCCAGCGCGGCCAGGTCGCCGTACGGGACGATCTCGAAGCCGGGGGTGTACGGGCCGAAGCCGGCGCGCGCCTCGGGGTCGGTGGAGAAGGAGACGATGGTGGTCGTCCGGCCGTGGAAGTTGTGGTCCGCGACGATGATCTTCGCCCGGCCGTCCGGGACGCCCTTGACCTGGTAGCCCCACTTACGGGCCGTCTTCACCGCCGTCTCGACCGCCTCGGCGCCGGTGTTCATCGGGAGGACGAGTTCCATGCCGCACAGCTCGGCCAACTGGGTGCAGAAGTCGCCGAAGCGGTCGTGGTGGAAGGCACGTGAGGTGAGCGTGACCCGCTCCAGCTGGGCCCTGGCCGCGTCGAGCAGCCGGCGGTTGCCGTGCCCGAAGTTCAGCGCGGAGTACCCGGCGAGCATGTCCAGGTAGCGGCGGCCGGTCACATCCGTCACCCAGGCACCCTCGGCGGTGGCCACGACGACGGGCAGCGGGTGGTAGTTGTGCGCGCTGTGGGCTTCGGCGGCGGCGATATAGCGTTCCGTGGACGTCACCGGTGGCTCCGTTCGGTAGGCCGTGCGGGGCGCGGACCCTGCCGCGTCCCCCTCCATTGTTGCGCCCGCCCGGACCGCCCGGCCTGCGAAGATCCGCCGGACAGGGCCCCGCGGGTGTCCTAGACTCTGCGGTGCGCATCGCGACTGGCGTACGGGGAAGCGACCTCGAGGAAGCGGTGCGCGGCAACCATCACGAGGTGCCGCCCCGCCTGGGCACCCCGGGACCACGACCGGAAACACCGATCGACCGCCCCGGAGGACGCCATGTCACTGCCCCTTTCCCATCCCGCGCTGAGCGCCGCCGACCCCGAACTGGCCGCGCTGGTCGGCGCCGAGGAGCAGCTCCAGTCCGACACGCTGCGACTGATCCCCAGCGAGAACTACGTCTCCGCCGCCGTTCTGGAAGCCACCGGCACCGTCCTCCAGAACAAGTACAGCGAGGGGTACGCGGGCCGTCGCTACTACGAAGGCCAGCAGAACATCGACCGCGTCGAGACGCTGGCCGTCGAGCGCGCCAAGGCCGTCTTCGGCGTGGAGCACGCCAACGTCCAGCCGTACTCCGGCTCGCCCGCCAACCTCGCCGCCTACCTCGCCTTCGCCGAGCCCGGCGACACCGTGCTGGGCATGGCGCTCCCGATGGGCGGCCACCTCACCCACGGCTGGGGCGTCTCGGCGACCGGTACGTGGTTCCGCGGGGTGCAGTACGGCGTACGCCCGGACAGCGCGCTGATCGACTTCGACGAGGTGCGCGACCTCGCCCGCAAGGAACAGCCGAAGATCATCTTCTGTGGCGGTACCGCCGTCCCCCGCACCATCGACTTCGCCGCCTTCGGCGAGATCGCACGGGAGGTCGGCGCGGTACTCGTCGCGGACATCGCGCACATCGCCGGCTTGATCGCGGGCGGCGCCCACCCGTCGCCCGTGCCGCACGCCGACGTCATCTCCACCACCACCCACAAGACCCTGCGCGGCCCGCGCGGCGCGATGCTGATGTCCCGGGCGAGCCACGCCAAGGCCGTCGACAAGGCCGTCTTCCCCGGCCTCCAGGGCGGCCCGCACAACCACACCACCGCCGCCATCGCGGTCGCGCTGCGCGAGGCGGCCGCCCCGTCCTTCCGGGACTACGCGCACGCCGTCGTCGCCAACGCCAAGGCGCTCGCCGAGGCGCTGCTGGCCCGCGGCTACGACCTGGTCTCCGGCGGCACCGACAACCACCTGGTGCTGATCGACCTGACCTCCCAGGACGTCCCGGGCAAGGTCGCGGCGAAGGCCCTGGACCGGGCCGGCATCGTCGTCAACTACAACACCGTCCCCTTCGACCCCCGCAAGCCCTTCGACCCCTCCGGCATCCGCATCGGCACCCCGTCCCTCACCTCCCGCGGACTGGGCACGGAGCAGATGCCGCTGGTCGCCGACTGGATCGACCGCAGCGTCCGGGCCGCGGCGAAGGGCGACGAGGACGCCCTGACGGTGATCCGCGGCGAGGTCGCGGAGCTGATGGCCGGCTACCCGGCGCCGGGTCTGCCGACCGCCTGACCGCGGGAAGCCGCAGGCTCACCGGCCCGCAGGCCGAGCGGGTGACCGGCTGGCCGGCCGACCGGCTCACCCGCTCACCGGCTCCCCGCGCCCTCGCGCCCGGGGTCAGCCGGTGAGCCGGACCGGCAGCACGCCGGTGCTGTTGCCGATGAAGCTCTGGTGGGGCGGCAGCTCCGCGTCCGGGACGGCGAGGTCCAGCGCCGGATAGCGGGTGAAGAGCGCCTCCAGGGCGACCGTCGCCTCCAGCCGGGCCAGCGGCGCGCCCAGGCAGTAGTGCGGCCCGTGGCCGAAGGAGAGGTGCCGGGCGGCGGGCCGCCGGGTGACGTCGAACCGGTCCGCGTCGGGCCCGTACGCCTCCGGGTCCCGCCCGGCCGCGGAGTAGGAGGCCAACATCGGGGTGCCGCGCGGCACGACCGTACCGCCCAGCTCCAGGTCCCGGACCGGATAGCGGAACGGGAAATGGGCGACCGGGCTGTCGTGCCGCAGCGTCTCCTCGACCACGTCGTCCCAGGTCGCCCGCCCGGCCCGGACCAGCTCCAGTTGCGCGCGGTCGGTGCACAGGGCCCGCACCGCGTTGGTGATCAGATTGAGGGTGGTCTCGTGCCCGGCGATGATCATCAGCAGCAGGGTGCCGACCAGCTCCCGTGCGCTCAGCCGGTCGCCGTCCTCCTCCTGGGCGGCGATCAGCGCACTGGTCAGATCGTCCCCGGGGTCCGCCCGCCGGGCCTCGGCGACCTGCCCGAGGACGCCGGTGATCTCCCGGTTGGCCGCCTGCACCTCGGCCGCCGTACCGGTGGTGCCCACGATCACGTTCGACAGCTCGTGCAGCCGGTCCCGCAACCCGGCGTCCACGCCCAGCAGTTCGCAGATCACGCCCATCGGCAGCGGATAGGCGAAGTGCCGGCGCAGCTCCACCGTGCCGTCCGCCGCTGCGGTGCCCGGCAGCCCGTCCAGCAGCCCGGCGGTCAGCTCCACCACCCGGGGCCGCAGGGCCGCCACCCGCCGCGCCGTGAACACCTGGGTCACCAGGCCGCGCAGCCGCCGGTGGTCCGCGCCGTCGGCCGTGGTCATCCCGTCGACGGTGGCGAAGGTGGTGAGCGGCCAGCCGGGCGGCACCGTGCCGTCGTGCAGCGCCGTGAAGTGGCAGGCGTTCTTGGCGACTTCGGGGTGCGCCAGGACCTCGCGGAGCACCGCATGACGGGTGACGGCGACGGCCGGCACCTCCCCGGGCAGCAGTACGGGAACCACCGCCCCGGCCTCCCGCAGCACCGCATCGGCCGCGGCCCGCCCGGCGCCCCCGGGGGCGAGCCGGTGCGCCGCCGCACTCCCGGGGCGCGCGGGGCAGCCGGCGCGGGGAGGGGGGAGCGGCGCGGGGCCGGTGAGGCGGGCGTCGTCGGCGATCGGCTGTCCGTCGGAGATCGGCTGTCCGTCGGTCATCAGTGGTCCTCACAGATCGGTGGCGGTGATCGGTGGCGGTGATCCGGGGCGGTTGATTCGGGCGGTGCAGGAGCCGTGATCCGGGGCGGTTGATCCGGGCGGTGCGGGAGCCGTGATCCGGGCGGTGCAGGCGGCATGGGCACGGGGCCCACGAGCGCGGACCGCGGTGCCGGGGCCGCGTACGGCGCTGCCGCCCGGCCACGACAGCCCCACGATTCCAGCTCCCGCCCGCCCCGAACAGGCCGCCGCGAACGGGCGCCGCCGCGCAGACGGCAGCGGCCGGTCGGGAGGTCCGCCGCGCCGCCGGGAGGGTTCGCCGCGCCACGGCCCGCCGGGCCCGTCGCCGCACGCGCCACCACGCGCCGTCGCCCTCTCCCCGACCTGAGACAATCAATGACATGGCTCTCGATCGTCCGCGTGTGCTCTCCGGCATTCAGCCCACCGCCGGCTCCTTCCACCTCGGCAATTACCTGGGTGCGGTACGCCAGTGGGTGGCGCTCCAGGAGTCCCACGACGCCTTCTACATGGTGGTCGACCTGCATGCGATCACCGTTCCGCAGGACCCGGCGGAGCTCCGCGGCAACACCCGGATCGCGGCCGCCCAGCTGCTGGCCGCCGGGCTCGACCCGGAGCGCTGCACGCTCTTCATCCAGAGCCATGTGCCCGAGCACGCCCAGCTGGCCTGGGTCATGAACTGCCTCACCGGCTTCGGCGAGGCGTCCCGGATGACCCAGTTCAAGGACAAGTCCGCCAAGCAGGGCGCCGACCGCGCCTCCGTCGGCCTGTTCACGTACCCGATCCTGCAGATCGCCGACATCCTGCTCTACCAGGCCCACCAGGTCCCGGTCGGCGAGGACCAGCGCCAGCACATCGAGCTGACCCGCGACCTCGCCGAGCGCTTCAACGGCCGCTACGGCGACACCTTCACGATGCCTGCGCCGTACATCCTCAAGGAGACGGCGAAGATCTACGACCTGCAGGACCCGTCGGCCAAGATGAGCAAGTCGGCCGCCAGCCCCAAGGGCCTGATCAACCTCCTCGACGAGCCGAAGGTCTCCGCGAAGAAGGTCAAGAGCGCGGTCACGGACACCGACACCGTGATCCGCTACGACGCCGAGAACAAGCCCGGCGTCTCCAACCTCCTCACCATCTACTCCACCCTCACCGGCACCACGATCGCGGAGCTGGAGCAGAAGTACGAGGGCAAGATGTACGGCGCGCTCAAGACCGATCTCGCCGAGGTGATGGTCGACTTCGTCACACCGTTCCGGGACCGTACGCAGGAATATCTGGACGACCCGGAGACCCTGGACGCGATCCTGGCCAAGGGGGCCGAGAAGGCCCGCGCGGTGGCCGCCGAGACCCTCGCCACCACCTATGACCGGCTCGGATTCCTGCCGGCCAAGCACTGACGCCACCCCCTCGCGCGGCGGGCCACGGCCTGCCGCGCGGACCCCGCCGAGCCAGGGGGCCCCGCCCGTGGGCCCCTTGTCCGCTCGCAACAGGGCCGAGGACGCTCCCCGCGAAGGGCGCGCACCCGGCACACTAAGAGGGTGCGCGAGCGCGCCGCACACACGTCAGGAGGGAGAACACAGTGGGGACCGTAACGCTGGGCGTTTCGATCGCGGTCCCGGAGCCTTACGGCAGCTTCCTCCAACGGAAGCGCGAGAGCTTCGGGGACCCTGCCGCACCCGGCATCCCCACGCATATCACCCTCCTCCCGCCGACGGAGGTACGGACCGAGGCGCTGCCCGCCATCGAACGCCACCTCGCCGAGGTCGCGGCCGGCTGCCGCCCCTTCCCGCTGCGCCTGGAGGGCACCGGGACCTTCCGGCCGCTCTCCCCGGTCGTCTTCGTCAAGGTCACCGACGGGGTCGCGGGCTGCACCGCCCTCCAGGCCCGCATCCGCGCCGCCTCCGGCCCGTGCGCCCGCGAGCTCCAGTTCCCGTACCACCCGCATGTGACCATCGCCCACGGCATCACCGAAGCGGCCATGGACCGCGCCCAGGCCGGGCTCCGGGACTTCACCGCGACCTGGACGATCGGTGGCTTCGCCCTCTACGAGCAGGGCGCGGACGCGGTGTGGCGGCTGGAGCGGGAGTACCCCTTCGGGCCGCAGACCGCCGGCGTCCCCCGCCAGGCCGCCGACCTCTCCCGCCCCTCGGCACCGTCCTGCTGACGGCCGACGGCCGACGGCTGACGGCTGACCGGCGGGCCGCCGCGGGCGTGCCCCGGCCCGCCGTCCCGGCCCGCGATGGCCGTACGGCACGTATGACGGTGCACGGTTCCGGGGTACCCGGACGCTAGTGTTCCGGGTCAGCCGGGGCGCCGGCCGCCGCCTCTGCCCGACCCGGCGGCCGACAGGGCACGAGGGGAACGCCATGAACTGGTTGAGCACACTCCCGGTGATCGGACCGGTCGTCAGCCGGCTGATGACCACCCACCTCTGGCGCGCCTACGAGCGCATGCTCCGGGTGCACTGGACCAGGCTCGCCGCCGCGATCACCTTCACCAGCTTCGTCGCGCTCTTCCCGCTGCTCACCGTCGCCGCCGCGATCGGTGCCGCGCTGCTCAGCGACGCCCGGCTGCACTCGCTGGAGGGCAAGCTCGCCGAGCAGCTCCCCGGCCTCTCCGACCGGCTCGACATCGCCGGACTCGTCGCCCACGCGACCACCGTCGGCCTGGTGGCCGGTGCCGCGCTGCTGCTCACCGGCATCGGCTGGGTCGAATCGCTGCGCGACTGCCTGCGCGCCGTGTGGGAGAAGCCCGACGAGGACACCAACTTCTTCCTCGGCAAGCTCCGGGACGGCGCGCTGCTGCTCGGCGTGGGCGGCGTGGCCGTGCTCTCCCTGGCCTGCTCGACCTTCGCGTCCGCCGCGGTGGGCAAGGTGGCGGAGGCGATCGGCCTCCCGGAGGGCGGCGTCGGCAGCCTCCTGCTCTCCTCCGCCGGTTTCGTCATCGCCGTCCTGGCGGACTTCCTGCTGCTCGCCTACATACTGACCAGGCTCCCCGGCGTCCATCCGCCGCGCCGTGCCGTCGTGGTCGCCGGCCTGCTCGGCGCCATCGGCTTCGAGCTGCTGAAGCTGCTGCTCAGCGGCTACCTCCAGGGCGTCGCCTCACGGAGCATGTACGGCGCCTTCGGCACCCCGATCGCCCTCCTCCTGTGGATCAACTTCACCGCGAAGCTGCTGGTGTACTGCGCCTCCTGGACGGCCACGGAGGGGAAGGGGCGGCAGGGGGAGGGCGAGGGGCTCAAGGTGCGGGAGGGGCCGGAGCGGCCCCAGGGTTCCTAGGCCCCGGACCATCTCCCGCCCCCCTGCGGTCACTTGGGGGAGCGGCGGCTCCGTACCAGCTCGGGCAGCGGCCAGCGGCGGTGCACGGCGAACGCCACGAGGGCGAGCACCGCCAGCGCCCCGCTGGTGAGGCCCAGCGCCGTCCAGGCGCCGCTCTTGGCGCCGGAGCTGTTCAGCGCGGCCTGGGTGCTCCCCTTCGCGTCCTTGTGCTTGCCCTTGGCTCCCACAGCGCCGGTGCCGTCGTCCTCGCTCCGGGGGCCGACGAGCCGGCCGACCGGCTCCACCTTGTCGGCCGCCGCGAAGCCCCAGTCGAGGAGCTGGGCGGCCTCCCTGTAGGCCTCGTTGTGCTCTTTCTTCTCCGGGTTCATGACCGTGACCAGGAGCTTGCGGTCGCCGCGCTGGGCGACGCCGGTGAAGGTCGACCCCGCGTTGGTCGTCGAGCCGTTCTTCACCCCCGCGATCCCCGGATACGGCTTGATGTCGTAGTCGCCGCTCAGCAGCCGGTTGGTGTTCTGGATGCCGAACGAGGCCCGCTTGCCGTCCTTGCCCTTGTCCCCGGGGAACTGCGCACTGGCCGTCGAGCAGTACTCGCGGAAGTCGGGGTTCTGCAGGCCCGACCGGGCGAACAGGCTCAGGTCGTACGCGCTGGACACCTGGCCCGGCGCGTCATAACCGTCCGGCGTCACGACATGGGTGTCGTGGGCGTTGAGCTCCTTGGCGCGCTTCTGCATCTGCGTGACGGTGGCCGCGGTCCCGCCGTTCATCGCCGACAGCGTGTGCACGGCGTCGTTGCCGGACCGCAGGAAGACCCCCAGCCACAGGTCGTGGACCGAGTAGCTCAGGTTCTCCCTTATCCCGACGAGGCTGCTGCCGGCGCCCATCCCTTCGAGGTCGGCGGGCTTGACCGTGTGCTTCTGGTTCTTGGGGAACTTCGGCAGCACGGTGTCGGCGAACAGCATCTTCAGCGTGCTGGCCGGCGCCAGCCGCCAGTGCGGGTTCTTGGCGGCCAGCACCTTGCCGGACTCGGCGTCGGACACGATCCACGAGCGGGCCGTCAGCAGGTCCGGGCCCGGCAGCTTGGGGCTGCCCGGCTTCAGGGCCACCTGCACGCCGGGCGTGCCCAGCCGGTCCCCGCCGATCTGCGACATCTTCGCCGGCGGCCTGGGCGCCTTCGGCTCCTTGGGGTCGGCGTGGGCGGTGCCGGCCAGGAGCGGGGTGGCCAGCAGCCCGGAGGAGGCCAGTGCGGCGACGGTGCGCAGGGGGAAGCCGTGACGCGCCGCGCGTCCGGCGCTGCCGGTCGTGGCCGAGGTGTTCGGGGCGGTCGGGTCGGTGGAAGCCGTGGAAGCACTGAAGGTCGTCGGCACGTCGGTGAACGTACCCGGCTCGGCCCGGGACGCCGACAGCACCCCACGGAAGAGTGCCCCTGCCGACCGCCGGATGGAGCCGCTGCCCATACTGGGACGTATGAAGCTCTCTCGCCCCGTGTCCTGGTTCCTGCTCGCCTTCGGGGTGTGGAGCTGGTTCATCTGGATCACTTTCGTCAAAAACCTCTGGAAGGACGGGAGCGGTCTCGCCTTCGACGACGCGGGTGACCCGACCGCCTACTTCTGGGTCCATCTGCTGCTCGCGGTGGCTTCCTTTCTTTTGGGGACGGTGATCGGGGTGATCGGGTTCCGTGGTGTGCGCGCCTTGCGCCGCGAAGCCGCGGACCGCCCGCCCCAGCCGCCCGCCTCCTCCTCGTCCGCCTCCTGAACCACGGGCACGGGGAGACGCCGTGATCTTCGCCCTGATCGTGATCCCGGTCCTCGGACTGTTCTTCGGCGTGCACCGCTACCTGTGGTGCCGACTCGTCCGCGACACCACCACCCCGGACAGCCGCCTCCGCCGCACGGGCACCGTCGCGGCCTTCGTCCTCCCCCTGTTCACCCCCGCGGCCCTGCTCTTCGCCCGCACCGGCACCCCCTTCCCCCTCCAGCAGGCCCTCGCCTGGCCCGGCTACCTCTGGCTGGCCCTGGTGCTCTACCTCACCCTGGCACTGCTGGCGGGGGAAGCGGTCCGGGCGGTATGGCTGCGGGCCGTACGCACCCGCGAGCACGCGGAACAACACCCCCCACCCTCCACCGACCACGCCCCCGAGCCCCCCACCCAGACCCCGCCACCACCTCCGGAGCCCCACCCGGAGCCCCACCCGGAGCCCCACCCGGAGCCCTCCCCGGAACACTCCCAGGCCCCTTCCCCGGAGACCTCCCCGAACCCGCCCTCCGCTCCCTCCTCTCCCTCTTCTCCCACCGCTCCCTCCCCCACCCTCCTCCCTCCCGGTACCCCCGCCCTGCCGTCACCCCCCACCCCACCCCGCCGTCTCTTCCTCGCCCGGGCGGTCGCCGCCGGCGCCACCCTCGCCGCCACGGCCGCCGTCGGCTACGGCACCTACACCACCCTCCGCGGCCCGGTGGTCAAGCGCGTCACGATCCCGCTGGCCAAACTGCCGCGCGCCGCCCACGGCTTCCGGATCGCCGTCGTCAGCGACATCCACCTGGGCCCGATCCTCGGCCGCGCCCACACCCGGCGCGTCGTCGAGACGATCAACCGCACCCACCCCGACCTGGTGGCCATCGTCGGCGACCTGGTCGACGGCAGCGTCACCGACCTCGCCCCGGCCGTCGCCCCCCTGCGCGAACTCCGCGCCCGCCACGGCGCCTTCTTCGTCACCGGAAACCATGAGTACTACTCCGGCGCCGACCAGTGGGTCGACCACGTACGGGAGTTGGGCATCCACCCGCTGGAGAACGTGCGCACCGAACTCCCCGGCTTCGACCTCGCCGGCATCAACGACATCGCCGGCCAATCCGAGCAGTCCGGCCCCGACTACGACCAGGCCCTCAGCGACCGCGACCCCGCCCGCGCCGTCGTCCTGATGGCCCACCAGCCGGTCACCATCCACGACTCCGTCCGCTACGGCGTAGACCTCCAGCTCTCCGGCCACACCCACGGCGGCCAGATGTGGCCCTTCACCCACATCGCCGACGCCACCAACCCCACCCTCGCGGGCCTGGAACGCTACGGCGACACCCAGCTCTACGTCTCCCGCGGCGCAGGCACCTGGGGCCCACCGGTACGCCTGGGCGCACCGCCGGACATCACGGTGGTGGAACTGGCTTCGTTGCGCGCGTGATCGCTATCTTGACCACCGCGCGGAGGGGTTGCGCGGAGAAGGTAACAACCCGTCGACAAAGTACGGTGCCATCCCGCGTCAAATCGGACAGATCCTGACTTTCGATCTTGCACCACCGGCAGGCAACTCCCTAGTATTTATTGACTTTGCGTTGTCCTTACCGAGGTGGCCGTGCGGGGCGGGCCGAGGGGGACGAACGGGGAACGGGGAGAGCGGGAAATGAGCGAGCGGTTCAAGGTCGACCTCGACGAACTGGACAGCGTGGTACGCCAGCTCCGGCGCCTTCGGGCCGATATGGATGAACCCAGCCAGAAGGTGAAGTACAGCACGACACTCACGAAGGCGGCTTTCGGGGAGAATTTCCTTGAGGCGACCGACCTCGGCGGTGCGCACGACGATATGCAGACGTACATGTCGGACGTCATCAAGGCCCTCCAGGACCTCATCCACAAGTTCGGTGAGAAGACCGAAGCCAGCCGTGGAGCGTACGAGGACCAGGAGCACCAGACCAAGAACTCCATGAATGGCTGAGCAGGCCGCGGTGGTGCAGGTACGGCAGACGGCGATGGATTTGAAGGGGGGCCTGCATGGCTGACGGCAGGCAGGAATACGAGAGCGCCAAGAAGATGGCGAAGCAGCACGAGGCGGAGGAGCGGGCGGAGCGGCTCAAGTCGTTCAAGGGACACCGCCCCATCCCCGCGTCTCCTTCGGACTTCCATCACCACGGCCTCGATGACCTCCGGGCGATGATCGAGAATGCTCACCCCGACGGCATCGAGAACTCCGGCCGCCACTGGCGCGCCGCCGCCGACCGGCTCGCGGGCGAGGACGGGCGCGGGGGCCTCCGGAAGTCCTTCATGGACGCCGTGGATCACGCCACGGCGCACTGGGAGGGCTCGGCCGCCGAGGCGTTCCGCCGGGAGGCCGTCAAGGTCCTGGAGAAGGTCGACCGGACGTACGGCCACGCCCGGGTCGTCGAGCGGGTGCTGATCGGCTCCCGCGAGCTGGGCCCGGAGACCGGCGTCGCCCACAACCTTCGCGAGGCCAAGGCGGCCATGGCGAAGATCAAGGACCCGGGTGTCCTGGACCGTGCGACCGACGCGAGCGGCGACGACGCGCAGTTCAAGCGGGACATGGACAACCCGAAGATGGACGCCCGTATGGCGTTGGAGCTCAACCGGAACAACCTGTCCCTGACCAAGGAGCGCCAGGTCGAGGCCGTCATCGTGATGGACGAGCTGGCGCATCACTACGACGGTCAGGCCAAGGTCCTCAAGGAGGGCGTGGACCCCGGTGGTCCCGCCGGCGACTGGCCCAAGCACCCCTCCACGAGCCCGTCGCCCGCGCCGGTGAACATGCCCGTCATCGGCGGCAGCCGCCCCAAGCTGTCGGGCTCGACCCCGAAGGGGCTCAACGGTGCGGGCGGGCACGCCGTCCCGGAGGGCTTCGACAGCCTCAAGACGGCCCGGCCCGAACTGCCGGTGACCACCGGACTCGACAGCGTGCAGGGCGGCACTCTTACCCCGCCCACGACCGGCGGCGGCGCCATCAACGGCGGGTTGCCCGGCGGCAGTCACGGTGTGTCCGGCGGCACCGGCGGGTTCCCCAACGGAGCCATCCCGCCCGGTCCCATCGGCATGCCGGGCGGCCGGAGCAACGGCGGGGTGCGTGGCGTGGGCGCGGGGCGTGGCCCGGGCGGCGCCGGCGGAATGCGCGGCGGTATGCCGGGCGGTGCGGCCGGGACCGGCGCCGGTAAGGCAGGCGCCGCCGGAGCGGCCGGACGTGGCGGTGCGCAGGCGCGCACCCGCGGCGGCGTGGTCGGCAAGCCGGGTGGTCCGACGGGCGGCGCCAAGCAGGGCGGCTCCGGACTGCACCGCAGCCGTGGCGGCCAGCAGGGGAGCAAGGGCATGCCGGGCGCCGCGGGTGCCGCCGGTGCCGGAGCCAAGGGGAAGGGCAAGGGCGACAAGGAGCGCACCACCGGGCAGCGCCCCGACTACCTCGTCGAGGACGAGGAGACCTGGACCCCGCAGCGTACGGTGGCCCCTCGCGTCATCGAGTGAGCTGGCGATAACGTCGCATGCGGCCAATGAGGCATGGCCCCGCACCTGGGTGTGCGGGGCCTTTCCTCAGGCGGGACAATGCCGCCCGGACAGCACAGCAAGAAGGAGCGAAGGATGAGGGTCACCCGAACACTGCGCGCGACGGTGGGCGCGGCGCTAACGGGAGCGCTGCTGCTGACCGCCGGCGGTACCGCCTCCGCAGACCAAGTACGCAAGGATCTGTGGCCGTTGGAGGCGTTCGGGGCCCAGCAGCTGTGGAAGCAGGCCACCGGTAAGGGCATGACGGTGGCCGTGCTCGACAGCGGCTTCCGTAAGACCCATCAGGATCTGACAGGGCAGTTCACCGGTGGCGCGAACTTCGCGAACACGGCGGCAGGTGACGGTTCCAGCGATCTCGGTCCGCATGAGGACATCCGGGACCACGGCACGGCGATGGCTTCGATCATCGCCGGTCACGGTCACGGCCCCCAGGGCGCCGACGGCGTCAGGGGGCTGGCTCCCGACGCCAAGATCATGCCCATTCCGCAGTACAAGAACGGTGCGGCGGCGACGCGCTACGCGGTGGATCACGGCGCCGACGTCATCAACATGTCGTACACGGAAACCACCCCCTCCGCCGACACCTGCCCGGCCATCCACTACGCCGTGGAGAAGGGCGTGGTCGTGGTGGCCGGTGTCGGAAACGACGGCCTCCCGAAGAAGAAGTACCCCGCCGCCTGCCCCGGCGCCATCGGTGTGGGATCGGTGGACAAGAACGGTGAGGCGGACGACGCCAACAACTCCACCTCCGCCGTCGATCTGCTCGCCCCCGGCGTGAAGATCCCGGTCGCCATGGGCAAGAGCGACTCGGACTACCGCACCGCGGACGGCAGCTCGGCCGCCACCGCCTACGTCTCCGCGGCCGCCGCGCTCCTCAAGCAGAAGTACCCGGACCTCACCCCCGGCCAGATCGCCAACCGCCTGGTGAAGACCGCCGGACTGCCGCAGTCCCAGAAGGACGAGCAACTCAAGCTCCCGGACACCCACTACGGCTACGGCTACATCCAGCCCGGCCCCGCCCTCCGCCGCACTGTTGCGGCCGGCCCGGCCGAGGGCCCGCTGCCGATGCCGCAGGGCAAGGCACCGCAGAAGGCCGTCGGCCCCGGTGACGACAAGGGTTATGACCCCGACCCGCCCATGGGCGGCAAGCAGGCCGTCCTGCTCTACGGCGGTATCGGACTCGGTGTGCTCGTCGTCCTCGGCGTCATCATCGGCGTCGTGACCGCCGCCCGCCGCCGCAACAACCCCCGTCCCCAGACCTGGGGCTGAGCCCACCGGAAAGGGCCACGGCGTACGGCACACAGACTCCGGCACCTCCGAGCCCCGGACCTGGCGCAGATTCTGCATGCCGATCATTGCTCCCTGGCCACGTTCATTGCGCTGGGTCTGCGGCTCACCGCTGTTCTTGTGGCGATCCCGGTAGCGGCATCGCTTGCTGGGCTGGACTCGTCTCTATCGCACTGTGGTGCGGGGACGAGCCGGCGCGGCAACGCGAGCCGGCGGACGCCGAACGCACAGCGAGAAGGAGCCAAGCATGAGGGTCACCCGAACACTGCGCGCGACGGTGGGTGCCGCGCTGACCGGCGCGCTGCTCATCACCGCGAGCGGTACCGCCGCCGCGGATCAAACCCGCAAGGATCTGTGGCCGTTGGAAGCGTTCGGGGCCGAGCAGATGTGGAAGGAGGCCACGGGCAAGGGTGTGAAGGTGGCCGTGCTCGACACGGGTTTCCGGAAGACCCACCAGGATCTGAGGGGACAGTTCCTCCCCGGGCCGGACTTCGGGAAGGCAACTCAGGAAGAGGGGGCCAAGAACCTCGATCCGGGTGAGAGCGTTCTTGACCACGGCACCGGTATGGCGGCGATCATCGCAGGCCGTGGCCACGGTCCGGGGGGCTCCGAGGGCGTCAAGGGGCTGGCGCCCGACGCCAAGATCCTTCCCGTTCCGGAGTACAAGAACTCCGGGCTGGCCACGCGCTGGGCGGCGGACCACGGTGCTGACGTCATCAACATGTCCTATACCGAGGGCCGTTCGGCCGACACGTGCGAAGCCATCCATTACGCGATCTCCAAGGGCGCCGTGGTGGTGGCCGGCATGGGCAACGAGTCCGCGACCGAGAAGACCTATCCGGTGGGCTGCCCCGGTGTGATCGGGGTCGGTGCGGTCGACGAGTACGGCAAATCGGCTGAATTCAACAACTACAACTCCGACATGGACCTGCTCGCGCCCGGGGTGAAGATCCCGGCCGCGACGGGCAAGAGCGACTCCAGCTACCACACCGAGGACGGCAACTCGGGCTCGACGGCCTACGTATCCGCCGCAGTCGCCCTCCTCAAGGAGAAGTACCCCGACCTCACGCCGGGCCAGATCGCCAACCGCCTGGTGAAGACGGCAGGTCTGCCCAGCGGCCAGAAGGACCTCAAGGTCCCGGACGCCCACTACGGCTACGGCTACATCCAGCCCGGCCCCGCCCTGCGGAAGGACATCCCCGCAGGCTCCAAGGAGGGCCCGCTGCCGATGCCGAAGGGCAAGGCCTCAGCGCAGCTGGACACCGGTGCGCAGGACCCCAACCCGCCGATGGGCGGCAAGGAGATCATGAACAAGGCCCTCCTCTACGGCGGCATCGGCATCGGCGTTCTGGTGGTCGTCGGGGCCGTCATCGCCATCGTCCGGGCATCCCGCCGCAAGAGCGCCGGCGGCCAGAGCTGGGGCTGAGGCGACTGCCGGGGCCCCCGGACGTGCATGGTCGCCGGTGACAAAGCGGGCCGGGCGCGCCCGGAAGGCGCAGGTTCTGGTGTGGGCGCCGTTCATCCAGGCCATGCAGGGCGGGAGAAATTCCGGCGACACCTGCCCCGACCTGCTGTTACCTTCCCACCCCATGGACCCCCTAAGTGAAAAAGCCATCCGCGCCTCCTTCGTGAATTGCTCGAAAGGGGAGGCGAGCAGGATTCATCTGCCCGTGGGGATGGCCGGACTCCCCTGGGGGGATCTGGACTTCCTGGGGTGGCGGGACCCGGGGGCGCCGGACCGGAGTTATCTGGTGGCGCCGCGGGGGGACGGGATCATCGGGGTGACGTTGCGGCGGCCGCAGGGGGTGCGGCGGAGTTTCACCAAGACGACGGTGTGTTCGGTCTGTGTGACCGGGCATCCCGGGTCCGGGGTCAGTCTGCTTGCCGCGCGCCGGGCCGGGACGCTGGGGCGGCAGGGGAACACCGTCGGGACGTACCTCTGTGCCGACCTGGCCTGTTCCCTCTACGTGCGGGGGCGTAAGAGGTCCCAGCTCGCCGGGCGGCACGAGGAGACGCTGCCGCTGGAGGAGCGGATCGCCCGCACCGTACACAACCTGGACGCCTTCCTGGACAAGGTCCTGGAGGGGGAGCGGTAGAGCGGCGCGACAGCGGAAGCGAGGGGCTGAGGGGGAGCAGGCAGCCGCTCCCCAGTCCTGAGCGGACCCCGCCGCCACCCCCGCCCCTCCCTCACAGCCCATGCCGCCCCAAGAAGCCCTGGATCAGGCCCTCCCACTCCTCCGGGCGTTCGGCCATGGGCAGATGGCCGGTGGCGATCTCGGTGTGGACGGCGCCGGGGATGTGGTCCGCCAGGTAGCGCGAGTGGGACGGGTGTACCAGTTCGTCCAGTGTGGTGGCGATGACCAGGGTCGGTACCGAGATGCCGGGCAGGTCGACGGTGGTGTCCAAGGCGCGGACGAGTGCCGCCTGTTCGGCGGAGCCGCTCGGTGGCAGGGACGGGTCAGGGTCCAGTGCGGCGGCCCGTTCCGTGGGGGACAGGGTGTTGAAGTGGGCGGGGGCGAAGCCGCTGAGGGCGCGGGCGTGGGCGAAGCCCGTGTGGTCGGCGCGCTCCAGGAGGTGCAGGTACAGGTCGAGCCAGACGGCGGTACGGGCATCCGCCGTGGCGAGGCCCGCCGTCAGGACGAGGCCGCGCACCCGCTCGGGGTGGCGGGCGGCGGCCCGTACGGAGACGGCGGTGCCCATCGAGTAGCCGATCAGGGTGAAGGTCTCCAGGCCGGCCGCGGTGGCCGCGGCGACCAGGGCGTCGGCCAGTGCGTCCAGCTGCAACGGGCCGGTGGCGCGCGGGGTTTCACCGGAGCCCGGGTAGTCGGGTGCCACGACGCGATGTCCGGTGGCGGTCAGCGCGGGGATGAGGCCGCCGTAGTTGTCCCGGATGCTGCCGGTCGCTCCGTGGGCCAGCAGGATGCCGGGTCCGGCCGGATCGCCGGCGACGGCGGTGGACAGGGGCGGGAGGGCGGTGGCCGCGGTGTGCGCGGCGGGAATCTGCGTCATGGCCACGAGGTTGCACCTTGACGTCGGTGTGAAGGTCAAGGCGGCCCGGCACCGGCGGTACGGCCCGGCGTCGGAGGGGGACGGATGCGGATCGGTGAGCTGGCGCGGCGGACGGGAGTCAGCACGCGGGTGCTGCGCTATTACGAGCAGCGGGGGCTGCTCCACGCCCGGCGGGACACCAACGGCTACCGGCGCTACGACGCACGGGAGTCGGTGGAGCGCGTCGGGCGCATCCGGGAACTCCTCGCCGTCGGGCTGAACACCGACGACATCCGTGCGCTGCTGCCCTGCGCCCAGGGCGGCCCCGGGCTGCAGGCGTGTGAGTTCTCCAGCGGCGTCATGAACCGGCAGATGGCTCAACTGGAGTCGGAGATAGCCGAGTTGACCAGGAAACGGGCCGCGCTCGCAGCGTATGCGCAGGTCATGCAGGCGCGCCGGGCGGAGGACGAGGCGCTGGCGGCGAGGGCGCTGCGGTCGGCCTGAGCGACCCGCCGCCGGCCTCGCCCGAGTCCCTGCCCAAGGCGCCGCCCAACCCCCCGACCCTACCCACCAGTTCCGCTTGCGGACGTCCGTACTTCGGACAGATCCTCGTGAGCACGCCGCTCGGGGAGGCGGCAGGGAATCAGGGGGACGATGTGCTGCGAGTGCACTTCACCGCGCAGGATCTGGTGCGGACGCGAGTGGCCGAGGGGGCCGACCCGTTATGGGAGACGGTGCTGAGTCTGCACGCGCTGCGGGAGAGCCGGGCCGAACCGGCGCTGGCGGCCTGGCGGCAGCACGCGGTACGGCATGGGCCGGGGCCGCTGCGGACCCTGCTGCCGCTGGTGCCGCGGTACGGCTACTTCCCGGACTTCCTCACGCCGTTCGCCGGCCTGCACGGGGTGGAGCCGGGGCTGGAGGCCGTGATGAGCACCCCGCGGGAGCGGCTGCGGTCCGAGCTGGTGCTGCTGTCGGGGCACCGGGCGCTGCCGGGCTGGGCGCGCGGGATCGCGGACGGTGAGCCGGCCGCGCTGCGCCGGCTCGCGCGCAGCCTGCGGACGTACCACCACATGGCGGTGGCGCCGAGCTGGCCGCGGATCGCCGAACGGGTCGGCGCGGACCGGGCGTTGCGCAGGCATGCGCTGGCGCAGTCCGGAGCGGTGGCGATGCTGCGGACGTTCGGGCCGGTGATGCGCTGGCGGCCGCCGGTGCTGGAGGTCGGCTACCCGGTGGAGCGGGACCTGTATCTGGAAGGGCGGGGGCTGGTGTTCGTCCCGTCGTACTTCTGCCGTGAAGTGCCAGTGGCGCTGGTGGACGACGCCCTGCCGCCGGTGCTGGTGTACCCGGCGAAGGAGCGGGTGAGCGACCGTGCCGAAGGGCCCCGCCTCCGGGGATACGGAGGCGAGGCCCTTCGGGAGATGCCGTCGCTGCTCGGCGGCCGGGTCGGGACCCGGATCGCCGCCGGGCTCAGAAGCGGCGGGTGATCAGCGCCCGCTTGACTTCCTGGATGGCCTTGGTGACCTCGATACCGCGCGGGCAGGCGTCCGTGCAGTTGAAGGTCGTCCGGCAGCGCCAGACGCCGTCCTTGTCGTTGAGGATCTCCAGCCGCTGCTCGCCGCCCTCGTCGCGCGAGTCGAAGATGAAGCGGTGCGCGTTGACGATCGCCGCCGGGCCGAAGTACTGGCCGTCGTTCCAGAACACCGGGCACGAGGACGTGCAGGCGGCGCACAGGATGCACTTGGTGGTGTCGTCGAAGCGCTCGCGGTCCTCGGCGGACTGCCGGCGCTCACGGGTCGGCTCGTTGCCGGTCGTGATGAGGAAGGGCATCACATCGCGGTAGGCCTGGAAGAAGGGCTCCATGTCGACGACAAGGTCCTTCAACACGGTGAGGCCCTTGATGGCCTCGACCGTGATCGGCTTTTCCGGGTTGATGTCCTTGATCAGCGTCTTGCAGGCGAGACGGTTGCGGCCGTTGATCCGCATGGCGTCCGAGCCACAGATGCCGTGGGCGCAGGAGCGGCGGAAGGTCAGCGTTCCGTCGAGTTCCCACTTGATCTTGTGGAGGGCGTCCAGGACGCGCTCCTTGGGGTCGATCTCCAGCTGGAAGTCCTCCCAGCCGGCGTCCTCCGAGACCTCCGGGTTGAACCGGCGGATGCGGAAGGTGACCGTGATCAGGTGCGAAGCGCCGGCCTCGGCCGTGTCCGCGGCCGCGGAGTCCTTGTCGAGAGTCGGGGTGCTCATCAGTACTTACGCTCCATCGGCTGGTAGCGGGTCTGCACGACCGGCTTGTAGTCGAGGCGGATCGACTCGGCGCCGTCTGCGCCCACCTCGCGGTACGCCATGGTGTGCCGCATGAAGTTGACGTCGTCGCGGTTGGGGAAGTCCTCGCGGTAGTGACCGCCGCGGGACTCCTTGCGGGCCAGCGCGGACACCGCCATGACCTCGGCCAGGTCGAGGAGGTTGCCCAGCTCGATGGCCTCCAGCAGGTCGGTGTTGAACCGCTTGCCCTTGTCCTGGATGGACACGTTCAGGTAGCGCTCGCGCAGCTCGCCGATCTTCTCGACCGCGGTCTTGATCGTCTGCTCGGTGCGGAACACCATCACGTTGGCGTCCATGGTCTCCTGGAGCTCCTTGCGGATCTCGGTGACCCGCTCGCTGCCCGTGGAGTTGCGCAGCCGCTCGACCTGGTCGGCGACCTGCTGCGCCGGGTCCTCGGGCAGCTCGACGTACTCGGCGGTGGCCGAGTACTCCGCCGCCGCGATGCCGGCCCGGCGCCCGAAGACGTTGATGTCCAGGAGCGAGTTGGTGCCCAGGCGGTTGGCGCCGTGCACGGAGACACAGGCCACCTCGCCGGCGGCGTACAGGCCCGGCACGACGGTGGTGTTGTCGGCCAGCACCTCGCCCTCGACGTTGGTCGGGATGCCGCCCATGGCGTAGTGCGCGGTCGGCTGGATCGGGATCGGGTCCGTGTAGGGCTCGATGCCGAGGTAGGTCCGCGCGAACTCGGTGATGTCCGGGAGCTTGGCGTCCAGCTGCTCCGGCGGCAGGTGGGTCAGGTCCAGGAAGACGTGGTCGCCCTCGGGACCGCAGCCGCGGCCCTCACGGATCTCCGTGTAGATGGAGCGCGAGACGACGTCACGCGAGGCGAGGTCCTTCATGACGGGCGCGTACTTCTCCATGAAGCGCTCGCCGTCCTTGTTGCGGAGGATGCCGCCCTCACCACGGGCGCCCTCCGTCAGCAGGATGCCCATGCGCCAGATGCCCGTCGGGTGGAACTGGAAGAACTCCATGTCCTCCAGCGGCAGCCCGCGGCGGTAGGCCGCGGCCTGGCCGTCACCGGTCAGGGTGTGCGCGTTGGAGGTCACCTTGAAGAACTTGCCGGTGCCGCCGGACGCGAAGATGATCGCCTTCGCCTGGAAGACGTGGATCTCGCCGGTGGCCAGCTCGTACGCGACCACACCGGCGGACTTCTTGACGCCGTCGACGTCCTGGAGCAGCAGGTCCAGCACGTAGAACTCGTTGAAGAACTCCACGCCCTCCTTGACGCAGTTCTGGTACAGCGTCTGGAGGATCATGTGGCCGGTGCGGTCCGAGGCGTAGCAGGACCGGCGGACCGGGGCCTCACCGTGGTTACGGGAGTGACCGCCGAAGCGGCGCTGGTCGATCGTGCCGTCCGGCGTGCGGTTGAACGGCAGGCCCATCTTCTCCAGGTCGAGGACCGAGTCGATGGCCTCCTTCGCGAGGATCTCGGCGGCGTCCTGGTCGACCAGGTAGTCGCCACCCTTGATCGTGTCGAAGGTGTGCCACTCCCAGTTGTCCTCCTCGACGTTCGCGAGGGCGGCGGCCATGCCGCCCTGGGCGGCGCCGGTGTGGGAGCGGGTCGGGTAGAGCTTCGTCAGGACCGCGGTACGGCTGCGCTTGGTGGACTCGATGGCCGCACGCATGCCCGCGCCGCCGGCGCCGACGATGACGGTGTCGTACTTGTGGATCTTCATGGTTCCAGTCAGCCCCGGCTTCAGGAGATGTTCGGGTCGAAGGTGAAGATCACCAGCGTGCCCAGAAGGACGGTGAACACCGTCGCGGTGTACAGCAGCATCTTCAGCCAGAAGCGGGTGTTGTCCCGCTGCGCGTAGTCGTTGATGACCGTACGCAGGCCGTTGGCGCCGTGCAGCATGGCCAGCCACAGCATCAGCAGGTCCCAGACCTGCCAGAACGGCGAGGCCCAGCGGCCGGCCACGAACGCGAAGCCGATCTTGGAGACGCCGCCGTCGAGGACCAGCTGGATCAGCAGGTGACCCAGGACCAGGACGACCAGCACGATGCCGGACAGCCGCATGAACAGCCAGCCGTACAGCTCGAAGTTGGTACGGGTCGACTTCGGGGTCTTGGCCGTGCGCTTGCGCGGCGCCTCGATGACCGGAGCCGGGTGGTCCACGTCATAGAGCGAGACGCTGTCGTCCGCGCCCGTGGTACCCGCGGAGGTGGTTTCAGCAGACATCTCGCGTCAGCTCCCGAACAGCGTGCGCAGGGTGTGCTGCAGCACGGGGTAGAAGGCACCGGCCATCAGGACGACCCAGACACCGACAACGGTCCACAGCAGCTGCTTCTGGTACTTCGGGCCCTTGGACCAGAAGTCCACGGCGATGACCCGCAGGCCGTTCAGCGCGTGGAAGAGGATGGCGGCCACCAGGCCGTACTCCATCACATTGACGATCGGCGTCTTGTAGGTCGCCACGACGTCGTCGTACGCCTCGGGGGAGACGCGGACGAGAGCGGTGTCGAGGACGTGAACGAACAGGAAGAAGAAGATGAGGACGCCGGTGACTCGATGAGCCACCCAGGACCACATGCCTTCCCGGCCGCGGTACAGCGTTCCAGCCGGCACGGAATAACCCTCCGGGAGCGGGGATTGGGGCGCCAGCCGGCTTCTCTGTCGGTCGGGCCCGGCCGGGTACGGTCCACCGGCCGCTCGTCATCGTATCGACGAGCTGTCGGTTCCTTGCGCCGGGGTCCTTAGGTGTGATCAAACAGCCACCAACGGGCTATCACACAAGCACGAAACGGAACATTCCCGGCCGGGCGGCCGCGCTCCCCCCGAGGCCAGGGGCTGCGATCCGTTACGGAACCGAGGCCGTGAGCCGGGCCAGCCGCCCGCGGGCCAGTCGGCGCAGCTCGTCCGCGGCGACCGCCCGCTCCTCGTCGGGCTCGTGGCCCAGCCGGGTGCGGATCGCGGCCAGCACCTGGTCGAGCAGCTCCTCGTCGCGGTAGCCGTCCAGACAGATGACAAAGACATGGCGAAAGCGCCGCTCGTACTCGGCGTGCGCGGCGCGCAGTGCGGTGTGGGCGGCCAGCGTGCCGGGGCCGCGGGCGCCGACGAGCGGCTGCGGGGAGAGCGACTCCTCGGCGAGCGCCTCGTCCAGCTCGGCCGCGGTCAGGTCGTAACAGGCCTCGTCGGACGCGGCGAGCAGGGACTCCACATCGGGATACGGGCGGTGCGCGGCGACCCGCTCGGCCCAGCGGAGGCTGCCGCAGCAGCTCAGCAGCGAGGCCAGGGCGCCGTCCCGGGGCAGTGCGTTGAAACGGAGGAGCCCGGTCGCCCCGGCGCCCGGACGGGGCGGTGCGGCACCGGGGACCCGCGGAGATATGCCGCGCCGCGGCGGCTGCGGAGGGGGCAGCGTCGTCGGCCGGGCGGCCGGGATGTCACCGGACAGCATGGGCTCCTCGGACGGATGCGAATAGGGCGGTTCGACAGGTGCGGGACGGAGGACTGAAGGAAGCTGGGGGAGATGCGGACCGAAGCCGGGATGCGTACGAGGCGGCGGCGGGTATGGCGGTGGTACGTGTGCGACGTCACCCCGGCGGTTTCCGGCGGTTCCGGGAGAGCCCTGTGAAGGGGGTGACACCGGAGACGCCACGCTAACGACGCCTGGCGACGACTGTCCGACGGATGCACGAATTTCACCCGGATGGGAGAGCTTCCGTGCGTTCCGTGGACGACCGGCTCCGCACACCTGGCAATGCCTTCGCCCCGAAAAGTGAGGATTGCACGATGTCGAACCCGATGCGGCCGCCGCGCGCCCCGCGGCCCTCGGCCTCGCCGCACCCCGCGACGCCGCCGACCGGGCGCGGCCCGGCAGCCCGGTCCGCACTGCCGGCCGCGGCCCTCGCCGGAGCCCTGCTGCTCGCCGGCTGCACCGGCACCGCGGACACCGAGCCGCCCGGGAGCACCAGCGCCAAGGTCAACCCCACCTCCGCCGGAGCCACCCCGACCTGGGCGCCGGTGACCGGGACACCGCGGGTCATCCCCGCGGTCCGCGACTTCCGCGCCGCCGACGGCCGTGGCTGGCGGCCCGTCAAGGGGGCCCGGGTGGTCGTACCGGCCGGCGAGAAGAGCAATGTCGCCGACGAGGCCCAGCGGATGGCCCGCGACCTCGGGCTGACCGTCGTCTACGGCGACCAGACCGTACGGCCGGGCGACGTCGAGGTGAAGCTGACCGGCAAGAACGGTGCGGACCAGGCCGACAACGTGCCCGTCCGGGGCGCCGCCGACGAGGCCTACACGCTCACCGCCAACGGCACCCGGCTCACTCTCACGGCCCCCACCGACGCCGGAATCTTCTACGGCACCCGCACCGTCAAACAGGCCGTGCGCGCCGCGGGCGGACTGCCCGAGGGCACCATCCAGGACCGGCCCGGCCGCCCGCAGCGCGGCATGTCGCTGGACAACGCCCGCAAGCCGTTCACCCAGGACTGGATCGAGGCCCGGCTCCGGGAGATCGCCGACCTCAAGCTCAACCAGTTCCAGCTGCACTTCTCCGACGACCAGGGCTTCCGCATCCAGAGCGACACCCACCCCCAGATCGTCTCCGCCGACCACCTCACCAAGGCGCAGATCCGGCAGATCGTCGCCCTCGCCCGCAGTCTGCACATCTCCGTCGTCCCGGAACTCGACTCGCCCGGCCACCTGGGCGCCGTGCTGGCCCACTATCCCGAGCTCCAGCTGCGCAACGCGCAGGGCCGGGTGATCACCGGCGCGATCGACATCTCCAACCCCAAGTCCGCCCCGCTGATCGACTCGCTGCTGAGGGAAATGAGCGAGCTGTTCACCAACCCCAAGGGCGCCCCGGCGTACTGGCACCTGGGCGGCGACGAGTACCAGGCCCTGATGTCGTCCTCCCCGGCCACCAAGTACCCGCAGCTCGCGCGGGCCGCACGGGAGAAGTACGGGCCCAACGGCACCATCGAGGACCTCACGACCGGCTGGCTCAACGATCGGCAGAAGACCGTGCAGGCCAAGGGCAAGAACCGGATCGAGGCCTGGAACGACGGCTTCTTCTCCAGCCCGCGGGTGTCCGCCGACAAGAACCGGATGGTCGACTACTGGACCGGCAAGGAGGCCGGTCACCGCGACCCCTCGGACTTCCTGCGCGAGGGCCGCAACGTCATGAACTTCAACGACGAGTACCTCTACTACGTCCTCGGCGAGCCCAACCAGTTCGTCTACCCGACCGGCCAGCGGATCTACGAGAGCTGGACCCCGCTGGTGATCCGCGGCACCCGGCCGGTGACGGTGCCCGCGAGCATGACCGGCCCGGACCGGATTCCCGGGGCGCGCTTCGCGATCTGGTGCGACCGGGCGCAGGCGCAGACCGCGGCGCAGGTGGCGGCCGGTATCCGGCTGCCGCTGGTGGCGCTGGCGCAGAAGACCTGGGACCCGCGGACACCCACCCTGTCCTGGTCGCAGTTCAAGGTGCTGGCGAGCCGGGTGTGACCACCGGCCCGGTAAGAAACGGGTGAGAGAAGCGAGGACGGCCGGGGCCGCCACCCCCCACAGGAGAGGCCCCGGCCGTCGTTCGCGAAGGGCCGGTGACGGCCCCCTATCCGATACAGCGCCAGACGGCGCGAAAGCGTCACACGGGGTACGGGCAGGGGTACGGCTCGTGGTCTGGACGCGGGCCGGGAGGGGCCCGTAACGTGCGGATCTGCGCTGGTGGGCGCGGTGTTCGCGCCGCTTGGCGCGGTCCGGAACGCCGTCTTTCCCCGGGAGCTCCCGATGGATTCGTGCGCGCACTCGGCAGGTGCCCCGGCGACGCCGCCCGCGCCCGCTTTCCCGGTCCCGCCGGAGCGGGTGGTGCGCCCCTCCCGGGTGTGGAGGACGCCGGCTCACGCGTTACGGTCAGCAGGAACATCCGGGTTACCGGGGGTTTCCGGCCGACGGTGGCCGGCGGCAGCAGCCGGCACAGTTCCGGCGCCGCAGGGCGGAGCCGGGCCGGTGACATGGCCGAGTGAAGCGACAATGCAGCAAGGACCGGGCGGCGGACATTCCGCGTGCGACAGGATGGACCCGTGCGAGGGGACGACATTCAGCCGGACGACCGTCGGCTGACGGCGGCCGTGCAGGCGGCGCAGGACGGCGACGAGGCGGCGTTCCGTACCGTCTATCGCGCCGTACATCCCCGACTTCTGGGGTATGTGCGGACCTTGGTGAGCGAACCGGACGTAGAGGACGTCACCTCCGAAGCCTGGCTCCAGATCACCCGTGACCTCGCCCGCTTCAGCGGCGACGCCGACCGCTTCCGCGGGTGGGCCGCCCGTATCGCCCGCAACCGCGCCCTCGACCACATCCGGATGCGCGGCCGCCGTCCGGCGATCGGCGGCGACGAGAGCGAACTGGCCGACACCCCCGCCGCGTCCGACACCGCGGGCGAGGCCCTGGAATCCCTGGGCACCGGCCACACCATGCGGCTGATAGCCAGGCTGCCGCAGGACCAGGCCGAGGCCGTGGTGCTCCGGGTGGTGGTCGGACTCGACGCCAAGAGCGCCGCCGAGGTGCTCGGCAAGCGGGCCGGCGCGGTGCGCACCGCCGCACACCGCGGGCTGCGGCGGCTCGCCGAACTCCTCGGCGAGATGCCCGGCCCCGGCCCCGACGGGCGGAACGGCACCGGTCAGGACGGCGGCGAAGAAGGTGCCGTCCCGCAGCAGGGTGCCCCCTCGGAGCGGTCCGCACCGGGCGCGCGCCGAGGTGGCGGAACGGTGAACGGGGTGCCCGTACAGGGCAGAAGGCGCCACGACGGCGTGACGGAATCGTACGTACCAGGTGTGACGGAAACGGCCGCACGAACGCAGAAGGACATGTGATGGCCGACGACCGGTACAACTGGCTCGACAAGGACACCGCGGAGCGATTGCTGCGCGGTGAACAGGTCAGTGCCCGGCACGGTGACGGCGCACGCGAACTCGAACAGCTCCTCCAGGCCGCCGCCGCGGTCGGCAGCCGGACGCCCGGCACCGCCGAACTCCCCGGCGAAGAGGCCGCCCTCGCCGCGTTCCGGCAGGCCGCCCGCCGCGGCGCCGGCGCCGCGCAGCACGCCGCCGCCGAACCCCTTTCCGGCGGACGCACCGCACGCGCCACCGAACGCACCCGCCTCGGCCGCCCCTTCCGGCGCGGCTTCGCCGTGGCCCTCGCCGCCTGCGCCATCGGCGGTGTCGCCGTCGGCGCCGGCACCGGAGTGCTGCCCACCCCCTTCCGGGGCGACGGCGAACCCGCACCCGCCTCCAGCGTCTCCGCCGCCGAGTCCCCCGGGCCGTTTGACACCCGCGAGCCCGGCGCCCAGACCGACGGCACCACGGGACACACCCCCGACCCCACCCCCGACCGGAAGTCGGCCGGTCCCACCGAGACCCCCGCACCCGGCAGCAGCCCCGGCGCCACCGAGCGCCCCGGCCGCGGCACCCCGAGCGGCGGCACCGGACGCGACGACAGACCCGGCGGCGCCGGCACCCTCCCCGGCCAGGGCGAGAAGAACAACCTGCTGCTCTCCCTGTGCCAGAGCTACGAGTCCGGCAAACGGGACGGCATGGACCGCGACACCCTGCGGAGTCTCGAACGCAAGGCCGGCGGCGCCGACAAGGTCCACCTCTTCTGCCGTGCCTACCTCGCCCGCTACCAGACCGGCGGCAACTCCGGCGGCGGCGACGGCTTCGGCGGCTCCACCGGCGGCTCCGGCGACACCGGCCAGAGCGGCGGCTCGGGCGACGAGGACGACGACCACCACCCCTCCCAGACGCCCGGCACCACCCCCGGCCCCGGCACGCCCACCACGGCGCCCGACCCCTCGGTGACCGCCACGGACCCCGGAAACGAGGGCCCGGGAGGAACCTCCACCCCGTAGGTGTGACGTTTTTCGAGCGGGTGACGCAGTACTGAGTGAAGCCGACTGGTCATCGGCTGCGCGAGGAGCCGGGGTTCCCCCCGTACCCACGGCTCAGCGCACATGGCGCGGGCGGGGCACGTTCCCCCGGCCCTGCCCGCGCCCTTCTTTTGCGCCTAAGCCGGCGCCGCTCTCGCGGGTGTGGTTGCTCCGGGTGGGGGTGGAGCAATTTTCGCTTCGGTCAGAGACCTTCTTCGGTCCCCGTGTAGGTGCGGGTCAGTGGTAGATGACCACCTTGGTGCCCGGCTTGGCTGTGGTGAAGAGGGTGGCGAGTTTCTTTCTGTCGCGGACGTTGACGCAGCCGTGGGAGGCGCCGCGGTAGCCGTGGGCGGCGAAGTCCGCCGAGTAGTGGACGGCCTGGCCGCCGCTGAAGAACATCGCGTAGGGCATGGCCGTGTGGTAGAGCGTCGAGACGTGATGGCGGCTCTTGAAGGTGATGTGGAAGGTGCCCTCGCGGGTGGGGGTGTACTGCGAGCCGAAGCGGACGTCCATCGCCGAGACGACCCGGCCGCCCACCACCCAGGTGAGTGTGTTGCTCCGCTTGCTGATGCAGATCACCCTGCCCGTCATGCAGCGCGGATCGGGCGCGCCGACCGGGCGGGTGGTGGGCGGGTACAGCTCCGTGTGCGACGGGCGGCGGGTCTGTGACCGCAGGGCGCGCCAGGTCGCGGGCCGCACGGTGCCCGTACGGGGCAGGCCCCACCGTTTCTGGAAGGCGCGGACCGCGCGTGCGGTGACCGAGGCGTAGAAGCCCGTCGGGGCGCGGCCGAACAGGCCCAGCTGGGCCAGCCGCGCCTGGAGTTCGCGGACCTGTGCCCCGCGTGAGCCCACCGCCATCAGGGGTCTGGTGGCCGGCCGGGCGGGGCGTGCGGTGTGCGCGGGCCGCGGTTTCGTCGCGTGCCGGGCGGGGGTGGGCGGGTGATGTCCCAGCGGCGGGGGAGCGGGCGTGGTGGGGGCGTAGCGGACGCCCTTGCTGTCCGGCGCGCCGGCCCCGCCGGTGACCGTGACGGGGCGGCAGCCCACCGCGAGCGCCGCCACCACCAGCACCGTGGCCACCGCCGGCGCCGTACCTCGTCCACTGCTCCGCTGCATGCGCAACCCCCGGATCTCGGCGGCCCGACCGGCCACCGGTGACTCTTCCCAGTGCTGCGCGGCGGCGAACCTGCGGGCATGCTGTGAGCAAGGCGTAAACCTGGACGAACCGGTCACCCGGTGGGAGGCGTACAGCCATGGCACCCGAGGCGGGCAGTGAGCGGTACAACGAGAGCGGGCTGCCCGTCGAGCCGGTGTACGGGCCGGCGGCGCTGGCCGGCTGGGACCCCGAGCGCAGGCTCGGCGCGCCCGGCGGCTACCCCTTCACCCGGGGGGTGTACCCGTCGATGTACACCGGGCGGCCCTGGACGATGCGGCAGTACGCCGGCTTCGGCACCGCACGCGAGTCCAACGCCCGCTACCGGCAGCTGATCGCCCACGGCACGACGGGCCTGTCCGTCGCCTTCGACCTGCCGACCCAGATGGGCCACGACTCGGACACCCCGATCGCCTCCGGCGAGGTCGGCAAGGTCGGGGTGGCCATCGACTCCGTCGAGGACATGCGGGTGCTGTTCGGCGGCATCCCGCTGGACCAGGTATCGACGTCGATGACGATCAACGCCCCCGCGGCGCTGCTGCTGCTCCTCTACCAACTGGTGGGGGAGGAGCAGGGGGTGGCAGCCGGTCGGCTGAACGGGACCATCCAGAACGACGTCCTCAAGGAGTACATCGCGCGCGGCACCTACATCTTCCCGCCGCAGCCGTCGCTGCGGCTGACCGCGGACATCTTCCAGTACTGCCGCGCGGAGATCCCCCGGTGGAACACCATCTCCATCTCCGGCTACCACATGGCCGAGGCGGGTGCCTCGCCCGTGCAGGAGATCGCCTTCACCCTCGCCAACGGCATCGCCTACGTCCGTACCGCCGTTGCCGCCGGGATGGACGTGGACGACTTCGCGCCCCGGCTGTCGTTCTTCTTCGTCTCGCGCACCACGCTGCTCGAAGAGGTCGCCAAGTTCCGTGCCGCGCGCCGGATCTGGGCCCGGGTGATGCGGGAGGAGTTCGGCGCGCGGAACCCCAGGTCGATGATGCTGCGGTTCCATACCCAGACCGCGGGGGTGCAGCTCACCGCCCAGCAGCCGGAGGTGAACCTCGCCCGGGTCACGGTCCAGGGGCTCGCCGCCGTCCTCGGCGGCACCCAGTCGCTGCACACCAACTCCTTCGACGAGGCCATCGCGCTGCCCACGGACAAGTCGGCCCGGCTCGCGCTGCGGACCCAGCAGGTGCTCGCGTACGAGACCGATGTGACCGCCACCGTCGACCCGTTCGCCGGGTCCTACGCCGTCGAGTCGATGACGGACGAGGTGGAGGAGGCGGCCGTGGCGCTGATGGGGCGGGTCGAGGACCTGGGCGGTGCGGTGGCCGCCATCGAACGGGGCTTCCAGAAGGACGAGATCGAGCGCAACGCCTACCGCATCGCGCAGGAGACGGACGCCGGCGAACGGATCGTGGTCGGCGTCAACCGCTTCCAGCTCGACGAGGAGGAACCCTACGAACCGCTGCGGGTCGACCCCGCCATCGAGGCCCAGCAGGCCGAACGGCTCGCCACCCTGCGGGCCCGCCGCAACCGGCGCACGGTCTCCGGGGCCCTCGACGACCTGCGCAAGGCCGCCGAGGGCACGGACAACGTGCTCTGTCCGCTGCGCGAGGCACTGCGCGCACGGGTGACGGTGGGCGAGGCGTGCGAGGCGCTGCGGGAGGTGTGGGGGACGTATGTGCCGACGGACGCGTTCTGAGCGCGCCGTGGCGGCCGGTGCCCGCGGGGACGGCGGCTGGTGACCGCCGGGCGGGGCTGAGCGACACTGGTGTCATGTCGTCACCCCGCCGCACGTGCCCCGTCTGCACCCGAGAGATCGCCGTTGTCGGCGGCCGCTTCGCCCGTCATGACCCGCCCGGCCGGCGGACGGTGCTGGAGCTGATCTCCTGCCCGGGGTCGCGCAGGATGGCGCCGATGATGGCGCCGGCGGAGAAGCTGTTCGACCCGGAGGAGCCGCCGTTCCCGGGGCAGCAGCCGTTGTTCTGAGCCGGGGAGCCGCCGGGCGTACGGGCGGTGACGGTGCCGGTGCGGTTCCGGCGCGCGACTACGGTGCCAGGACGTCGAGTTCGGCCAGCGCGCCGGCGGTGATCTCGCGGGTCAGGGACTCCGCCCGTGCCGCGTCGCCGGTGCGTACCGCCTCCGCGACCTGCACATGGAGGGTGACCGCTGCCGGGTCGGGGTCGGTGAACATCACCTGGTGCTGGGTGCGGCCGGTCAGGACGGCGGCGACCACGTCGCCGAGCCGGGCGAACATCTCGTTGCCGGAGGCGGTCAGGATGACGCGGTGGAAGGCCGTGTCGTGGACGAGATAGGCGTCGAGCTGCTGGCCGCGTGAGGTGGCGACCATGCCCATGGCCTCCTCGGTGAGCCGGGCGCACTGCTCGGGGGTGGCGTGCTGGGCGGCCAGGCCCGCGGCGACCGGTTCGACGGCCGAGCGCAGCACGGTCAGCGAGCGCAGCTGCCGGGGGCGGTCCCGGCCGGCCAGCCGCCAGCCGATGACCCGCGGGTCGTAGACGTTCCACTCCTCGGTGGGCCGGACGGTCACCCCCACCCGGCGCCGGGAGGCGACCAGCCGCATGGATTCCAGGACCCGGACCGCCTCGCGGATGACCGTGCGCGAGACGTCGAAGCGCTGCTCCAGTTCGTCCGTGCGCAGGACCGTGCCCGGAGGGTAGTCGCCCGCGGTGATCGCGGGGCCCAGGGACTCCAGCACGCGGGCGTGCAGCCCCTTCCCCTCGTTTTCCATGGGCCAAGCCTACGTTCCCGCACCCCGGCCAATTAAGTATGACGTTTGCATCACAGGCTCTTGAATACGTCGTACCCAATGGGTTTCAGTGGGGGCCGCGCGCTACGGCGTACGAGGTCGAGGAAGACAGCGAGGTACACGGGATGAGCACCCCCGACGTGATCGTCGTGATGGGCGTGGCCGGCACCGGCAAGACCACGATCGGCCCGCTGGTGGCCGCCGCACTGGGCGTCCCGTACGCCGAGGGCGACGACTTCCATCCGCCGGCCAACATCACCAAGATGTCGGCGGGCATCCCGCTGGACGACGACGACCGCGGCCCCTGGCTCGACGCCATAGGGGCCTGGGCGGGCGAGCGGGCCGGGCACGGCGGGGTGGTCAGCAGCTCCGCGCTCAAGCGCGCCTACCGTGACCGGCTGCGGGCCGCCGCCCCCGGCCTGGTCTTCCTCCACCTCACCGGCGAACGCGCGCTGATCGAGGAGCGGATGGCCGAGCGCAGGGGCCACTTCATGCCGGCCGCGCTGCTGGACTCCCAGTTCGCCACGCTCGAACCGCTCGGGCCCGGCGAGGCCGGCGTCGCCGTCGATGTCTCCGGCACCCCGGACGAGATCGCCGGGCGGGCCGTGGCCGCACTCCGCACCCGGGAAGCGGCGGCCGGCTAGCCCGGACCGGCGCCCCCTCCGCACCCCACCCCCCACAGGTAACGCAGCACCTTTCCCCCTCCGTTCAACCAAGGGAATCGCCGTGACACATCTCAGCGTCGAGATGCTCGCAGCGGACGCGGCCGAGCCGATCACCACGGCCGGTCACGCGCAGCTGGGCATCGCCGTCCTGGCCGGCATAGCCGTCATCGTCCTGCTCATCACCAAGTTCAAGCTGCACGCCTTCCTGTCGCTGATCATCGGTTCGCTGGTGCTCGGCGCGGTGGCCGGCGCACCGCTCGACAAGACGATCACCAGCTTCTCGGCGGGCCTGGGCACGACCGTGGCGGGCACCGGCGTGCTGATCGCGCTCGGTGCCGTCCTCGGGCGGCTGCTCGCCGACTCCGGCGGCGCGGACCAGATCGTCGACACGATCCTGGCGAAGGCGGGCCGGAAGGCGATGCCGTGGGCGATGGTGCTGATCGCCGGGATCGTCGGGCTGCCGATCTTCTTCGAGGTCGGCATCGTGCTGCTGATCCCGGTGGTGCTGCTGGTCGCCAAGCGCGGCAACTTCTCGCTGATGCGGATCGGCATCCCGGCGCTGGCCGGACTGTCCGTCATGCACGGGCTGATACCCCCGCACCCCGGGCCGCTCGCGGCGATCGACGCGGTCGGCGCGAACCTCGGCGTCACGCTCGCCCTCGGCGTGGTCGTCGCGATCCCGACCGCGATCATCGCCGGGCCGCTCTTCTCCCGCTACGCGGCCCGCTGGGTCGACATCCAGCCGCCCGAGAACCTGATCCCCGAGCGCACCTCCGACGATCTGGAGAAGCGGCCCGGCTTCGGGATCACCGTGGCCACCGTCCTGCTGCCGGTCGTGATGATGCTGGCCAAGGCGCTGGTGGACATTGTCGTCGACAACCCGGAGCACACCGTCCAGAGGGTCTTCGACGTCATCGGCTCGCCGCTGATCGCGCTGCTCACCGCCGTCGTCGTCGCGATGTTCACGCTGGGCCGGGCGGCCGGGTTCAGCCGGGGCCGGATCGCCGTCACCGTCGAGAAGTCGCTCGGCCCGATCGCCGGGGTGCTGCTGATCGTCGGCGCGGGCGGTGGCTTCAAGCAGACGCTGGTGGACGCCGGCGTCGGCCAGATGATCCTGGAGGTCTCCCAGGGCTGGAACCTCTCCACCCTCCTGCTGGCCTGGCTGATCGCGGTCACCATCCGGCTCGCCACCGGCTCCGCGACCGTCGCCACCATCTCCGCCGCCGGACTGGTCGCCCCGCTCGCCGCGGAGATGACCACCCCGCACGCCGCACTGCTGGTGCTGGCCATCGGCGCCGGTTCGCTGTTCTTCAGCCATGTCAACGACGCCGGGTTCTGGCTGGTCAAGGAGTACTTCGGGATGGACGTCGGCCAGACGCTGAAGACCTGGTCGGTGATGGAGACGCTGATCTCGGTGGTCGGGATCGTCTGCGTGCTGCTGCTGTCGCTGGTCGTCTAGCGACGGGCTCTCGCGGGGGTCTCGCCGGGCGCTCGTGCTCCGGTCGTTCCGTGTCGCCCGGGTCGTTCTGCTCGAAGTGGCCCTGAGTCGGCGATCCGCAGGAAACACTTGGGAGGCACCGGATCTCACTCAACGTGCGCACACGGCAGGAGACACCATGCGCCTATCCCGATATCGCCCGCGCCGCACGCTCGCTGCGACCATGCTTGCCGTCTTAGCCATACCGGCATGCGGCAGTGAAACGGGCAGCCCACAACCGGGGGAGTCATCGCAGCGGCCAACCCAGACACCGTTGAAAGACAAGAACAAGGCCGCGCGGGACGCCTACACCGCCGGCTACAACCGGGGCCGGGCAGTCCGTGACGCAGGAGGTAAAGGCTCGTCAGTCCGTGAAGTTGTCTGGGGTGGCTGCACGCGACGCGCTCTCAGCGCCGGCCAGGAGGCCGAAGCCGACCGTGGAGCCTGGGTCTCCGGGTGTCTGGACGGCGTGAGTGAAAACCCTGAGCACCTGCCGAGCAGCCAAGTCACCAAGCGCAGCAACGACCAGGATCTCCTTGAGCGTTTCAAGGCCTGGCTGAGTGATACCGACAAGCGGCCGATTACCGCGCATGTCAACAGGCTGACCCTCGTAGAACTGCACCGTGGGGACTACGACATCGAGCTGACCACCGACTATCCCGCTACCGGGGACGACCGTTCGACGGCCACCGACCTGGCGCACTCCTTTGTGACGTGGTGGGACGGTGACGATGGCGACGGGACCGCCTGGAATGTCGTTGTTCGTGGCACAGATGGAGAAAAGCTGGCCACAAACAGGCTCTGACCAAGGCGCACTCTTCACGGTCATCCGCGACCACCTGCGCAGACCGTGAGACCTGCAAGCGGCGCGGCGACGCAACCATCCACCTGGCCGGACTCCACATCGCAGGCATCTTCCGCTGGTCAGCCCGATGATCCGAACGACATGCCCTGGGAGAGCGCCAGTTCGCCGACGCGCTGGTCGCCGCTCGTCTCTCCGGTCGGCCGGAATCCGAGTCCGAGGTAGAAGGCTTCGGGACCGTCGCTGCCGGGATGCCAGCAGGCCGTCAGGCGGGAGCCGCCACGGCGGCGGATCTCGTCGGCCACCGCCCGGACCGCGAAGCGGCCGTAGCCGCGGCCTTGCTCTCCGGCGGCGATGTTCAGACGCCACAGCCCCGAGCGGATGTCGGTGCCGGTGCCGTCGCTGGCGAAGTCGATGTCGAAGAAGGCCATCAGGAAGCCGACGACCCGGTCGTCGTCGAGGATGAGCCGGGGCCAGGCGGTGTCGGGGTGCACGTACGCCTCGGCGAGGGACGTGACGACCGGAGCGACCAAGTGGTCCTGGTCGGGACGTACCTTCAGGGCGATCGCGGCGTCGAAGTTGCCGGGAGTGACCTTCTCCAGGCGGGGCGAGGTGACCATGCGGGAAGACTAGAGACGCGGCGCGGAAGAGCAAACGCCTTATCGGTACCCGAGCAGGCGGCACAGCCGATCCGGCCTGCGCTCGGGCGGGCACCGGGATCAGGGTTCCGGGAGCCGCCCAAACCCCCTGGTGGTGCGCCGCGTTGGCGCCGCGCGTGAGGGGCGGGCGTTGTTACGGTCGGCACATGACCCAAAGCCCTGGCGTGAACATGTACAAACCGCGGCGCGTATATCCGTCGGCGGCACTGGTGGTGCTTTTGGGGGTCGGTGGCCTTCTCGCGACGGTGGCGTTCGCGAGAAACGGGCATCTTGCGCCTGCGAACGCCCTCATGCTGATCTCGCTCGCGCTGATCGGGGGAGGCCCGGTCCACAACCGTCGCAGGCGACAGCGTGAGTGGTTCCACCGGACGTTCCGTACGTACGAGAACTTCCGCGCAGAGGTCATCGACGAGGTGCGCCGAGTGCGGCAGGAGAAGGGTGATGCGGCGATCGTGCGGCATCTGAGGGCCGGGTACCCGCACCTCCCGGTGCGGGTGATCACACGGCTGATCACAGAGCGCTGACCGGGACCCGCCGGTGCGGACCGCGGGCCGGCCCGCCGGGCCGGCCCGCGGCGTTCACCTGGCTATCTGCGCCGTGACCGCGCCGAGGTACGCCCCGAGGGCCTCGGTCACCGGGGCCGTGGCGTTCTCCGCCGGGGCGGCCAGGGCGAGGTAGCCGTCGGGGCGGATGAGGAGGGCGGCGGGGGCGCTGCCGTAGGCGTCGCGGACATGGCCGTCGGTGTCGAGGAGGTCGGGGTCCTGGCCGCCGACGCGGACGAGGCGCAGCAGTGCCGGATCGGCGGGGAGCGCGGTGGGGTCGAGGTCGGTCGCGCCCAGGGTGAGCAGGGTGAAGTGCGGGCCGCGGAAGGCGTCGAAGAGCCGGGTGGGCCGGCCGTCGGCCGTGGTGCAGGGGGCGTCGGGCGCCCGGTCGCCCGCGCGGGGCACGCCCTCGGCGGTCCCGGGGCGCAGCTCCCGGGACAGGGGACTGTCGGGGTAGCCGATGTCGAGCTGGTGCAGATCGCGGCCGCGGCGGAGCGAGCCGGAGCGGTGCAGCCGGGAGCTGGTGTCGAGGATGCGCTCGGCGATCGGCCGGCGCTCGGCCTCGTAGCTGTCGAGGAGGGCGGCGGGGGCGCCGTACCGCAGCACCTGGCCGAGCTTCCAGCCGAGGTTGTAGGCGTCCTGGACGCTGGTGTTGAGGCCCTGGCCGCCCGCCGGGGAGTGGATGTGCGCGGCGTCGCCGGCCAGGAAGACCCTGCCCTCCCGGAAGGTGTCGGCCAGGCCCGCCTTGGGGCGGAAGAGGGAGGACCACAGGACCTCGCGGATCTGCTCGGGGGCGAGGTGGGTGTGGGCCGCGAGCAGGGCGCGGACCGACTCGGGCGAGGTGTCCGTGGAGTTGGCGGCGATCATCGTCTGGAAGGAGTCGGTGCCGGCGAGCGGGAGGAGGGAGACGAACCCGTGGTCCGGCAGGACCCAGCGGTGCCAGTGGTCCCGGTCCAGGCCGTCCACCCGGACGTCGGCGAGCACCGCGGCGCCCGGCGGCAGGGGCGGGCCGCCCATCGCGATGCCCGCCGCCTGGCGGACGGTGCTGCGCCCGCCGTCGGCGGCGACCAGATAGGCGGCGCGCACCTCGCGCTCCTGGCCATCGGCGCCGCGCAGACGGGCCGTCACCCCCGCCGAGTCCTGGGTGAACGCGGTGAGTTCGGTGCCGAGGAGGACGCTGCCGCCCAGCTCCCGGAGGCGGGCGTGCAGCACGTGCTGGGTGTGGAACTGCGGCACCATCAGGGCGTTCGAGTAGGGCACGGCGGGGGTCGGGTCGGTCTGCTCGATCATCACGGCCGTCTCGGCGATCCGGCCGTTCTCCCAGAGGGCGGTCGGCGGGTAGTTGCCACCGCCCGCCTGCAGGGCCGCCAGCGCGCCGAGGTCGTCGAAGACCTCCTGGGTACGCGGCTGCACACCGGTGCCGCGGGCGCCTTGCGAGAGGCGGTCCTGCCGCTCGACGAGCAGGGCGCGCAGCCCGCGGCGGGTGAGGTCGACGGCGAGGGCGAGGCCGGTCGGGCCCGCGCCGGCGATCAGTACGTCGACGGTCGTGAGGAGGTCGTCCGTCACACCGACAGCGTTCTCGATGTCCTTAACGTTGTTAAGTTCCATGGCTATGAGGGTGCGCTTAACGGTGTTAAGTTGTCAACATGGTTTCGCGCATCGACCGGCAGCAGATCGTCGACACGGCCCTGCGGGTGCTGAACGAGGTCGGCCTCGACGGGCTGACCCTGCGGCGTATCGCCAAGGAGCTCAACGTCCAGGCCCCCGCGCTGTATTGGCACTTCAAGAACAAGCAGGAGCTGCTGGACGAGATGGCCACCGCGATGTTCCGGCGGATGGCCACGCAGCTGACGGGGGAGGGGGACGCGGCGCGCGGTGCCGGCCAGAGCTGGCAGGACACCCTCCGCGAGGGCTGCCGCGGCCTGCGCCGCGAACTCCTCGGCTACCGCGACGGCGGCAAGGTCTTCAGCGGTACCCGCATGACCGACGACAGCTACGCCGGCCCGCTCGAAGGCCTCCTCGCCCAGCTCACCGGCGAGGGATTCACCCTGCGCGAGGCGGCGCAGGCCTGGTGGACGGTCTACAACTTCACCGTCGGCCTGGTCATCGAGGAGCAGTCGGTGCACCCGGACCCCGGTGCGCCGGAGCGCCGCGACCCCGCCTACGACACGCGCCTGCGCGCGGAGAAGATCGGCGACGGCTATCCGCTCGCGGCGCGGGCCGGGGTGGAGATGTTCGGCGACATCGACCGCAACTTCGAGGCCGGGCTGCGCCTCATCATCGCCGGGATAGAGGCCACCGCCGGCCCGGACGTGCGGAGTTGAGCCGGACGGCGGTCAGCGGCGCGGATCGATCGCCCGCTTCAGCACAGGCGTGAGCGGGCGCTCTATGCAGCGGTGCAGCACCCACGCGAGCAGCAGCATCAGCCCCACGGTCAGCGGCAGCGTCGCGTACGAGGGCAGCCCTGCGCCGTGGTGCAGCGCCCGCACCACGACCCAGCCCAGATGCTCGTGCACGAGGTAGAAGGGGTAGGTCAGCGCGCCCGCGACGGTCAGCCAGCGCCAGTTCGCCCACCGCAGCTTGCCCAGGGCGACCGCCGCGACCAGCGCGAAGCCGAGGGTGACGACGGCGATGATGCCCGCCGACGAGCGGTAGGAGAAGCCGTCGGCCGACGGCGCGTGCCACAGTCTGGCGACCGCGTAATGCTGCCCGATCAGCCAGCTGACCAGCACTATCGCCCAGGCGACCGGATCGCGGGAGCCATAGCGGTGCAGCAGATACAGGCCGATGCCGCCGATGAAGAACGGGGCGTACTCGGGCATCAGGACGGTGTCGAGGAGCGGCTCGTGCACCGCCTGGGCGACGGCCGCGGCCAGCGTCCAGCCCGCGCAGAAGAGCACCACGCGGCCGCGGGTGGCGCCGGGCAGGACGACACAGAGCGCGAAGAGCGCGTAGAAGCGCATCTCCGCCCACAGTGTCCAGCACACCCCCAGCACCCGGTCCACGCCCAACGGCTGCTGCAGCATGGTCAGGTTGGTCAGTACGTCGCTCGGCGACAGCGCCTTGTAGGCGACCCAGGGGAGCGCGAAGACCGCGGTGACCAAGAGGATCGCGACCCAGTACGCCGGGTAGAGGCGGGAGACCCGCGAGGCGACGAATGCTCGCAGGCTGCGCCCCCAGCCACTCAGGCAGATCACGAAGCCGCTGATCACGAAGAAGATCTGGACGCCCAGACAGCCGTACGCGAACAGCGGTGCCGCGGTGGGGAACTGACCGGCGGGCGAACCGCCCCAGGCCTGCGCTATCTCACCGTCGCGGCCCCCGAAGTGGTACGCGGCGACCATCAGGGCGGCGAGCAGCCGCAGCCCGTCGAGGGCGCGCAGCCGCGACGGACCGTTGCGGCTGCGCCCCCGTATGCCGGGCTGCGGCGCGGGGGTGACGACATCCGGTGCGGCGGGCGGCGCACCGGTCGTCAGCTGGGTGGCGGTCATCCGAACGCGGCCCGCTTCTTCAGCTGCCGCTGCACCGCACGCGCCCGGCGCGCGACCCGGCGGACCGTGGCGTTGCGCGGAATGAACGACAGCTGCGACGGGATCGCCCCGGGCAGCGCCAGCGCGGTCAGCCGGCGGCGCTTGAAGTAGCGCCGGGTGTACGGGTCGAGATGCGCCGCGAGATAGCGCTCGGCGGACGGCCGCAGCTGCGGATAGATCTGGTGCTGCATCGCATAGCCGACCGCGGCGACCAGGCCCTCGACGCCGTCGGCGGCGGAGTGGGCGCGGGGACGCTCGCTGAGGTCCCCCAGGTCGGGCACGAGCGCGTCCACGAGGGTGACCGGCATCCGGTTGCTGTTCTGGTACGGCGTCAGCCGCTCCAGCAGCAGCCCGGTGCCGGTCCGCGCCGTCGGCAGCCCGTAGAAGGTGGCCGCCGTCAGCAGCGCGGTGGAGAAGCAGCCGACGACCAGCGCGGGCCGCATCCGCTGGTAGAGCACCTCGGCCAGCACCGGGGTGTCCAGCACGGTCAGCGCGATGTGCAGCTTCTCGGCCTCCCGCTCCAGCAGCCGCGACCAGCGGGCCGGGGCGGACGGGTGCGGCTTGAAGACGATCTCGCGGTGGCCGCGCTCGACGGCGCCGCGCACCATCCGCACATGCAGCTCCTCCTCCTCCTCGGGAGTGAGGATGCCCAGCGCGGAGAGGTACTGGCCGAGCAGCAGCGCACCGCCCTCCGGGACCGCCACCTCGCCACTGGTGTCGGAGAGTTCGGACAGCACCTTGGTGAAGGCCTCCGTCGGCACGGTCTGCGACGGGACGTCGAACTCGGTGAGCAGCAGCGGCGTCAGGCCCGGCACCAGGTCCAGGTGCAGCAGCCGGCTGATCCGGGTGCCGATCAGCGGGTCGAGCTTGTTGCGGGTGGGGCCGTAGCTCATCAGGCCGTCGGCGTAGACCTCGACCGGCGCGTCGGGGAACAGCTGGGCCAGCGCCAGCGCCGGGTTGACCTGGATGGACTCCACGACCAGCTCGACGTGGTCATCGCCCAGGCCCCACAGCAGCCGCAGATGCCGCTCCCACAGTGGGACGTCGTCCGCGCGCGGCGACCAGCCGCCGGGGTGGAACGGGCTGATCGTCTCGTTCCACGACAGCACCCGGTCGAAGCGGCCGCGCAGCCGCTCGAAGCCGGGCATGGTGTCCAGCGGCGCGGCGGTCTCCGGATTCGTCGCGTTGTTGCTGATCAGCAGCAGCCGGCGCCCGGCCGGGGCGAAGCAGTCGGAGTCCAGCGCGGCGGCGAGCGTGGCCGCGCCGTAGAGCGTGGACGCCAGGAAGATCTGGGTACGGGGTCGGGTGGACATCAGGCGGCGACCTCCGCCGGGGACGGGCGACGGCGCAGCCGCCGCAGCCGGGACGCACGCTGCACATCCATCGAATCCAGGGCTTCCTTCAGTACGTCCTGCGGCATGCGTTTCATGGCCGCGGCACTCATCGTTCGCAATTTACGGGCGACCTGCGGTTCGAACCGTTCGATCGAACCGAGGTGGTGGGAAATGATCGCGCAATACGTGCGCACCGCTTTCGGCAGCAGAAGTGCGGCATCGCGGTCCTGCGCCGTTTCCTCGATCACCTGATCGAAGGCGCGAATGAAGTCCAATTGCCGCACATCACCGATCTGGGTCAGGGAAGAGGCCACCCCGCGCCGGTAGAAAACGCCGAGGAGTCCGACCACCGCCATGGATTTCGCCTCGCGGTGCAGCCGCCAGATCCACGGGCGGTCCTCCGCGGTGCGCAGCCCGTCCCGGAAATGCAGCACCCCCTCGTCCAGCAGCCGCCGGTGGTACATCCCGGCCCAGGCGTACGCGTAGTCGACCGAGGTGGAGCGGTCGGCGGGCAGGATCACCTCGCGCGGGTCCATCACCACCCCGCGCCGGCCGTGCGGGACCCGGTGCACGCTGCGTGCGCGGTTGGTGCACTGGACATGGTCGGTGCGGACGAAGTCGCACCCCAACTCCTCCATCATGGAGAGCAGTTGGGGGTAATAGCCGGGGGCGAGCCAGTCGTCGCCGTCCAGGAAGGTGACGTATTCGCCGCGGGCCTCGTCCAGGCCGGTGTTGCGGGCGGTGGCCAGGCCGCCGTTCTGCGCGTGCCGCAGCACTCTGGCGCCCGGCAGCTCGCGTTCGGCGCGCGCGAGGATCTCCGGGGTCTCGTCGCGCGAACAGTCGTCGACGAGCAGGAATTCAAAATCCTCGCGCGCATTGGCCGCCAGGCTTTTCAGGGTGTCGGGCGCGTATGTCTGCACGTTGTAGAACGGCACGATGACGGAGAGCTTAACCACCCTCATGACGCTAGGTGCGCAGACGGCATTCGTCTTTACCGGGTGCGGACCTCAAGGTGAACGAAGAATGGCGGGATGGTTAACCAGGCCGCTTATCGGGCCGGTTCGCCATTCGTCGACCCGCTGTTAACCCTTTGTTGCGGCCCAGTTGGCCCGTCCAACGGAATGCCTTCCTAGCGTCTTGGACGTGCCATCACGTACCTACTCTTCGCCGCGGGTCGCCGTACTCGCCGACTCGGACACCCGGTGGAAATGGGGCGCTTTGACAGCGTACCGAATCCAATCGGACATCCGGCTCGACGGCTACCTCCTCCGCGGCCGCGCCACTCCCACGGTCCGCCAGCTCGACGAGGTCGGCGCCCGTGCGGACTCGCTGCGCGAAATCAGGGGCGTCGACTTCGTCCGGTCCATCGACCGTACGCGCTACGACGTCGTCGTGCTGGCCTGCGTCGGCGGAGCGGTGCAGGCCATGCTGCACGGCCTCGCCCGCGCCTGGCGCACCGCGGAGACCCGCCCCGTCGTCGTCACCGGCTATGTCGGGGTCGTCTACGAGAAGCTCGCCGACGGGCTGCTGCTGCGGCACGGCGCGGATGTGGTCCTCGCCAACTCCCGGCACGACGCGGACCGGTTCCGCGAGGTGTACCGCGGGGTCGGCGCCGACGACGACAGCGTCGTCGAATGCGCCCTGCCGTTCCTCGGCGGCGCGCGCTACACCGGCGCGCACACCCCGTACACCGTGGTCTTCGCCGCCCAGCCCTCCGTCCCGGAGAGCCGCGCCGACCGCGGCTACCTGCTGCGCCGGGCCGTCGAGCACGCCCGCCGGCACCCGGACCGGGAGGTGCTGATCAAGCTCCGCAGCAAGCCGGGCGAGCACACCACCCACATCGAGGAACTGCCCTACCAGAAGCTCGCCGCCAAGGCCCCCGGCGGACTGCCCGCCAACTGCCGCCTGGTGTACGGCAACATGGGCGAGGTCCTGGACCGCACCGACCTGCTGGTGACGGTCAGCTCGACCGCCGCCCTGGAGTCGCTGCACCGCGGCATCCCCACCGCCGTCCTCACCGACCTCGGCATCCGCGAGGTCCTCGGCAACCACCACTTCCTCGGCTCCGGCTGCCTGGCCTCCTGGGACGAGCTGGACGCCGGACACCGCCCCGAGCCCGACGCCCGGTGGCTCGCCCGCCAGGGCGTCGCCGCCGACGGTGACTACGAGCAGGCCTTCGACCCGGCCCGCGCCCGGGTCACCGCGCTGCGCACCGCCGACCGGCTGCCGCCGCTCACCCCGTACTACACAGCCCGCACCGCCCCCGGCTACCTCCCCGGCCTCCTCGCCCGGCACGGCCTGGACCCGCACGGTGAGCCGGTCGCCGGCCACGCGGACGCCCCCGAGGAGACCGGCGGACTGCGCCGGGTCGCCCGCGAGACGGTCCGCGAGGCCGCCCGCGGTGCCTATCGCCACGGCGTCCAGCGCGTGGCCCCCGCCATCCGCCGCTGGGGGCAGCTGTGACCACCCCGGCCAGCTCCCGGAAGGAGCCCGACATGCCGCCGAACCCGCAGAGCAGCCCGCCGACCGTGGTGGCCGTCATCCCCGCCCGCGGCGGATCGAAGGGCGTGCCCGCCAAGAACCTCGCCGCCGTCGGGGGCGTGCCCCTGGTAGCCCGCGCGGTACGGGAATGCCGCGCCGCCCGCCTGGTCACCGACGTCGTGGTCTCCACTGACGACGCCGGGATAGCCGCGGCCGCCCGCGGCGCCGGAGCCGTGGTCGTCCGCCGCCCCGGGGACATCGCCGGTGACACCGCCACCAGCGAGGCCGCCGTGCTGCACGCCCTGGACGCCTACGAGGCCGAGCAGGGCACCGCCGTCGACGCGGTGCTGCTGGTCCAGTGCACCAGCCCGTTCATCGTCCGCGAGGACATCGACGGAGTGGCCGCCGCGGTCGTCGAGGACGGCGCCGACAGCGCGCTGACCGTCGCCCCCTTCCACGGCTTCGTCTGGCGCGACGCCGAGCCGGAGGTCGGCGGGGACGACGCCGACGGCGGCCACGGCGTCAACCACGACAAGTCCTTCCGGCCGCGCCGCCAGGACCGCCCCCAGGACCTGCTGGAGACCGGCGCCGCCTACGCCATGGACGCGGCCGGCTTCCGCGCCTGCGGCCACCGCTTCTTCGGCCGCACCGAACTCGTCCGCACTGACCCGGCCCGGGTGCTGGAGGTCGACGACCCGCACGACCTGGCCCGCGCCCGCGCGCTGGCGCCGCTGCTGGACGCCGAGCGCCCCGGTGCCCTGCCGGCCCTCGACGACATCGACGCCGTCGTCCTCGACTTCGACGGCACCCAGACCGACGACCGGGTGCTGATCGACGCCGACGGACGGGAGATCGTCGCGGTACACCGCGGCGACGGCCTCGGCATCGCCGCGCTGCGCAAGGCGGAGCTGAAGCTGCTGATCCTGTCCTCGGAGACCAACCCGGTCGTCGCCGCACGGGCCCGCAAGCTCCAGGTGCCCGTCCTGCACGGCATCGACCGCAAGGACCTCGCCCTCAAGCAGTGGTGCGAGGAAGCGGGCATCGACCCCGAGCGCGTGCTCTACGTCGGCAACGACGTCAACGACCTCCCGTGCTTCGACCTCGTCGGCTGGCCCGTGGCGGTCGCCGGGGCGCACGACGTGGTGCGCGGCGCGGCCCGCGCGCTCACCGCGACGCCCGGAGGCAGCGGAGCGATCCGAGAGATCGCCGGCTGGCTCCTGGGCCCGTCCCTGTAACCCACCCAGACCCCACCCCCGCACACCCCCTTATCAACGCGAAGGAACCCTCCCCATGAGCAGCAACTCCCGCCTCCGCACCCTCGGCTCCCGCGAGGCCGGCCCCGGCCGCCCCGTCTACGTCACCGGCGAGATCGGCATCAACCACAACGGCGACCTGGAGAACGCGTTCGCGCTGATCGACGCCGCCGCCGACGCCGGCTGCGACGCGGTGAAGTTCCAGAAGCGGACCCCGGAGATCTGCACCCCGCGCGACCAGTGGGACATCGAGCGCGACACCCCCTGGGGCCGGATGACCTACATCGACTACCGCCACCGCGTGGAGTTCGACGAGGACGGCTACCGCGCCATCGACGAGTACTGCAAGAAGCGCGGCATCGCCTGGTTCGCCTCCCCGTGGGACGTCGAGTCCGTCGCCTTCCTGGAGAAGTTCGACGTGCCCTGCTACAAGGTCGCCTCCGCCTCGCTCACCGACGACGACCTGCTGCGCGCCATGCGCGCCACCGGCCGCACCGTCATCCTCTCCACGGGCATGTCCACCCCGAAGCAGATCCGGCACGCCGTCGAGGTCCTGGGCAGCGAGAACATCCTGCTCTGCCACGCCACCAGCACCTACCCGGCCAAGGCCGAGGAGCTCAACCTGCGCATGATCAACACCCTGCAGGAGGAGTACCCCAACGTCCCGATCGGCTACAGCGGCCACGAGACCGGCCTGCAGACCACCCTCGCCGCGGTCGCCCTCGGCGCCACCTTCGTCGAGCGCCACATCACCCTCGACCGCGCCATGTGGGGCTCCGACCAGGCCGCCTCCGTCGAGCCCGGCGGCCTGTCCCGCCTGGTCCGCGACATCCGCACCATCGAGGAGTCCCTCGGTGACGGCGTCAAGAAGGTCTACGAGAGCGAGCTCGGCCCGATGAAGAAGCTGCGCCGCGTCGCCGGTGTCGTCGCCGAGACCGAGGCCGCCGAGCCGGCCGCCGTCTGAGCACCACCGACGAACCGACGGGAGCCATGGTGAGCTCACCTGAAGGGACCCGCGCCGCGCCCATCACGCCCGGCGCCGAGGTTCCGCCCCCGGAGACGACGGGTTCTCCCGCCCGTCGTCTCCGGGGGGTGCCGACGCAGCGCCACCGGACCGCACCCTCCGGTACGCCGGGCGCGGCCGCCCGGGGCACCGGCACCCTCGCGTTCGTCGAGAGCCCGGTGCAGCTGCTGAACGTCCTGGAATGGGCGCACACGGCCCAGGCCACCGGGCTCACCGTCGTCGTGCTCTCCCCGCACGACCCGATGACCCGCGGCCAGCTGCGGCGGATGGCCGAACTCGCCCGCGACGAGGGCCACACGGTGCGCTGGGAGGAGGCCCGCGGCGGTCCGACCGCGCCGATGCGCACCATCGGCGGGCTCACCCCGCTGCTGCGCCGCGCCCGCCGTGTCGTCATCGGCGACCCGTTCTCCCGCTACGTCCAGCTGCTGCTGAGCCTCACCAAGGCACGCGACCTGGTGGTGGTCGACGACGGCACCGCCACCATGGAGTTCATCTCCCAACTCGCCCGCGGCGAACGGCTGGTGCGCTGGCACCGCAACGGCACCGGCCGCGGCGCGCGGGACCTGGTCTTCGCGCCGTTCTCGGCCACCGCCCGCCGCCGGCTCACCCCGGCCCCCGAGGGCGGCCGCCGCACCGTCGGCCTGTTCAGCTCGATGCCCGTCGAGGCACCCCCGGGCGTCGAGGTCACCACCAACGAGTTCGCCTGGACCCGCGGCCGCTTCGGCCCGCCCCGGCTCACCCGCGCCGCCGACATCGTCGGCACCTCGCTGGTGGAGACCGGCGTCGTGGACGCCGACCGCTACCTGGCAGCGGTCCGCACCCTGGCCCGTACGCACGGTGCCACCCGCTACTTCGCGCACCGCAAGGAGAGCACCGAGAAGCTGCGCCGCCTCGTGGCCGAGACCGGCCTGGAGATCGTCCGGCCCGATCTGCCGCTCGAACTGATCGCCCGGCGCGGCCCCATCGGACGGCTGATCGTCAGCTTCCCCTCCACCGTCGTGCACACCCTGCCGCTGGCGCTGCTGGGCACGGAGGTCAAGGTCGCGGTCTGCGACATCGATCCGGAGTGGCTGACCGCCAACGCCTCGCCGCGGGCCCAGGGTTTCCTCGACGGGGTCACCGGCACCGCCCGCGACGTGCAGCGACTGCCGTTCACCGAGCGGATGGCCACCGGATGACGTGGCGCGGGAAGCCCTACTGCATACCCGTCGCATCAACCGTCCATGCGCCGAGCGGCCTAGATTCTCTTCCCCTAACGGGCTGAACTTTTGTTGATCGAAGGACAGTTGCCCCCTGGCGGCCCGTAACCTTCCAGGGGTGAACCACGTGATGTCCCGAGAGGTCAGCGCCGCCCGTACCCCCGCCGGGGACCAGCTCCCCGGCGCCCTTCCCGAGGCGCTGCGCGCCGAACTCAGCGCCTTCCGCCGCGACTTGCACCGGCATCCGGAACTGGGCAACCAGGAGTTCCGGACCACAGCGGCGGTCAAGGAGCGGCTGGAGCGGGCCGGTCTGCGCCCGCGGGTACTGGCCACCGGCACCGGCCTGGTCTGTGACATCGGCACCCGGGACGCCACCGCCGACGGACGGGCCGTCGCGGCCGCCCCCGACCGCCCTCTGCTGGCACTGCGCGCCGACCTCGACGCCCTGCCCATCCCGGACACCAAGACCGTCGACTACGCCTCGACGGTCGCCGGCCGCGCCCACGCCTGCGGCCACGACGTGCACACCGCCGTCGTCCTCGGCGCCGGTCTGGTGCTGGCCGACCTGGCCCGCGCCGGCGCCCTGCCGCGCCCCGTGCGGCTGCTCTTCCAGCCCGCCGAGGAGGTGCTGCCCGGCGGCGCCCCCGACGCGATCGAGTCCGGCGCCCTGGACGGCGTCGGCCGGATCGTCGCCGTGCACTGCGACCCGCGCGTCGACGCCGGCCGGATCGGGCTCCGTACGGGAGCGATCACCTCGGCCTGTGACCGGCTGGAGGTCGAGCTGGACGGCCCCGGCGGCCACACCGCCCGCCCGCACCTGACGACCGACCTGGTCACCGCCGCGTCCCGGGTCGCGCTGGACGTGCCGGCGCTGCTCGCCCGCCGGGTCGACGCCCGCGCCGGCCTCGCCGTCACCTGGGGCCGGCTGGCCTCCGGCCACGCCTGCAACGTCATCCCGCAGCACGCCGAACTCTCCGGCACCGTCCGCTGTCTCGATCTCGACGCCTGGCGGCAGGCCCCGGACCTGGTGCACACGGCGATCGACGAGGTGGCCGCGCTGCACGGCGCGAAGCCGCAGATCACCTACGTCCGCGGGGTGCCGCCGGTGGTCAACGAGCCGGTCACGGTCCAGCTGCTGCACTCCGCGATGGCCGCCCGGCGCGGCGAGGGCGCCATCGAGGACACCGAGCAGTCCCTCGGCGGCGAGGACTTCTCCTGGTACCTCGAACACGTCCCCGGCGCCATGGCCCGCCTCGGCGTCCACCCGCCCGCCGACGCAACGCACCGCGACCTGCACCGCGGCGACTTCGACGTGGACGAGCTGGCGATCAAGGTCGGCGTCGAGCTGTTCACCGGCGCGGCACTCCTCGACGGGGACCTTCCGGACTGAGCACCGGGTGCCCCGGGCGGCGCTCCGCCGCCCCGCCCCGGTCCGTCCTCATATGGCCGCCGCAAATCGCGGTTACCGCCCGTAAGATCCGTATTTCGGCCCGTTCCGGCTGCTTGCCGGGACGGGCCGTGCATATCGCCCTCCCGTGTTACGTCCCGGTGCCCTACGCCTCGAATCGATAACGTCCACGCAGTGGAGGGTTTTGCGCCAGGTCTACGCGCGTTAATCTCCCGACAAGCCAGCGCCAATGGGGGCGCTTAGAGCGAAGGGAAGGCCCCGTGCGTCGGGTCATCAGGATTGCCGCCGCGGCCACCGCCACCGCGGGCCTCGCGCTCACCGCCACCGCGTGCGGTCAGAGCTTTGCCGAGGCCAACCGCGCCACACACGCGGGGGTCGGGCTGGCCTTCGACATCGGCGGCCGGGACGACCACTCGTTCAACGAAGCGGCCGCCCGCGGTGCGGAGAACGCGCACAAGAAGCTGGGCGTCAACGTCAAGATGCTCACCGCCAAGAACGGCGAGACCGAGGCGGACCGCGAGCAGCGGCTCAGCTCCTTCGCCGAGGCCGGCTACAACCCGGTCATCGGCGTCGGCTTCGCCTACAGCCAGTCCGTGCAGAACGTGGCCAAGGACTTCCCCGACACCACCTTCGGTGTCGTGGACGCCGTGCCCGAGGGCAAGAACGTCGACGCGATGGTCTTCGCCGAGCACGAGGGCTCGTATCTGGCGGGCGTCGCGGCCGCGCTGAAGAGCAAGAGCCACAAGGTGGGCTTCATCGGCGGCGTGAACAACGCGCTGATCCAGAAGTTCCAGGCCGGCTTCGAGCAGGGGGTCCGCGACACCGACCCGAAGGCCAAGGTCACCTCGCAGTACCTGTACCCCAACAATGACAAGGGGTTCAACGACCCGGCCGCCGCCAAGGCCAAGGCCGACGGCATGCTCGACAACGGGACCGACGTGATCTACACGGCGGCCGGGCAGTCGGGCGCGGGCACCATCGAGGCGGTCAGCAAGGTCAAGGGCGCCTGGGCGATCGGCGTGGACTCGGACCAGTACCAGCAGCCGGGCCTGGCCCGCTACAAGGACCGGATTCTCACCTCGGTCGTGAAGAACGTCGATGTGGCGGTCTTCGACCTGATCAAGAGTGTCGAGGACAAGAAGCCGCTGACCGGCATCCACGCCTACGACACCAAGCACCAGGGTGTCTCGCTCGCGACCTCGGGCGGCTTCATCAAGGACATCCAGCCGCAGATCGACGCGGCCCGGAAGAAGATCATCGAGGGCAAGGTGAAGGTCAAGGAGACGCCGTAGCCCGGGACCACCGCCGCCCCGGGGCGCCGCAGCGCCGGACCCCGCGGGCGCGGATCACGTCCCTCCTCGGACCTTCCGGTCCCTGACGTTCCGTCCTTTCCGCTCCTTCATCCCTGAGGGGAGTGCGCCATCAACGCAGCATCCACGAGCAGCGGCCCCGCCGTCCCGGACGCCCCCGCTGTAGAACTCCGCGGAATCACCAAAAGGTTCCCCGGCGTCGTGGCCAACCACGACATCCATCTCACCGTGCGCCGCGGCACCGTCCACGCCCTGTGCGGCGAGAACGGTGCCGGCAAGTCCACCCTGATGAAGATCCTCTACGGCATGCAGAAGCCGGACGAGGGCACCATCGCGCTGGGCGGCGAGCAGGTCACCCTGCACACCCCGGGCGACGCCATCGCCCGCGGTATCGGCATGGTGCACCAGCACTTCATGCTGGCCGACAACCTCACCGTCCTGGAGAACACCGTCCTCGGCGCCGAGAAGCTGCACGGCATCGGCGCCGGCGCCCGCGCGAAGATCCAAGAACTCTCGGATGCCTACGGGCTCAACATCCGGCCCGACGTGCTGGTCGAGGACCTCGGGGTCGCCGACCGCCAGCGCGTGGAGATCCTCAAGGTCCTCTACCGCGGCGCCCGCACCCTCATCCTGGACGAGCCGACCGCCGTCCTGGTCCCGCAGGAGGTCGACGCGCTCTTCGACAACCTGCGCGAGCTCAAGTCCGAGGGCCTGACGGTCATCTTCATCTCGCACAAGCTGGGCGAGGTGCTCTCGGTCGCCGACGACATCACCGTCATCCGGCGCGGCACCACCGTGGCCTCGGTCGAACCGTCCGCGACCACCCCCAAGCAGCTGGCCGAGCTGATGGTCGGCAGCGAACTGCCGTCCCCCGAGACCCGCGAATCGACCGTCACCGACGAGGAGATGCTCCGCGTCAGCGACGTGCACCTGTCCGCGACCGACTCCGACGGCGTGGTCCGCACCGTTCTGGACGGCATCTCCCTCACCATCCACAAGGGCGAGGTGCTGGGCGTCGCCGGCGTCGAGGGCAACGGCCAGGCCGAGCTGGTCGAGGCCGTCATGGGCACCCGCCGCCCCGACCACGGCACGATCACCCTGGACGGCACGGACCTGTCCGGAGCCTCCACCCGCGCCCGGCGCGAGGGCGGCATCGGCTACATCCCCGAGGACCGCCACCGCCACGGCCTGCTGCTGGACGCCCCGCTGTGGGAGAACCGCATCCTCGGTCACGTCACCGAGCGCCCCAACAGCAAGGGCAAGCTCCTCGACATCCCCGGCGCCCGCAAGGACACCGAGCGCATCGTCGAGCAGTACGACGTGCGCACCCCCGGCATCGAGGTCACCGCGTCCTCGCTCTCCGGCGGCAACCAGCAGAAGCTGATCGTCGGCCGCGAGATGAGCCACCACCCCAAGCTGCTGATCGCCGCCCACCCCACCCGCGGGGTCGACGTCGGCGCGCAGGCGCAGATCTGGGAACAGATCCGCGAGGCGCGCCGCGAGGGCCTGGCGGTGCTGCTGATCTCCGCCGACCTGGACGAGCTGATCGGGCTGTCCGACACCCTGCGGGTGATGTACCGGGGCCGGCTGGTCGCGGACGCGGACCCCGCCGTCATCACCCCGGAGGAGTTGGGCTCCGCCATGACCGGTGCCGCCAGAGGCCACCTCAGCGCTGCGGAGGACGGAGCGCCGGAAGACGGCACGCCGGCCGACGGCGCGTCGCACGACGCCGGTGAGCAGGAGGGCGACGGACAGTGAGCACCTCCACCAAGAACCCCACCGTGGACGCCATCGCCAAGAGCGCCACCCGCGACAAGGTGATCCTCGCGGTCGCCGCGCCCGTGCTGGCCATCGTCGCCGCGATAGTGATCTCGTCCCTGGTCTTCCTGGCGTCGGGCGAGAACCCGTTCCGCGCCTACGGGATCATGGCCGATTACGGTCACTACAGCGACAGCCAGGTCTGGATCATCAACAAGGCGGTGCCGTACTACCTTTCGGCGCTGGCGGTGGCCATCGGCTTCCGCATGAACCTCTTCAACATCGGCGTCGACGGCCAGTACCGCCTCGCGGCCTTCGCCGCCGCGGCCGTCGGCGGGGCCATCGCCCTCCCCGGCGCGCTCCAGATCATCCTGCTCCTCGTCATCGCGATGCTGGTGGGCGCGGTCTGGTCGGGCATCGCGGGTCTGCTGAAGACCACCCGCGGCGTCAGCGAAGTGATCACCACGATCATGCTGAACGCCATCGCCGCCTCGATCATCGGCTACTTCCTGCAGGACGGCCGCCTCGCCGTCAAGGACGGCAACCTCCTGCACACCAGGTTCCTGCCGGAATCCAGCCACTTCTTCTCCTTCCCGACCCACCCCAAGCCGGTCCTCGGCTTCGTGGTGATCGCGGTGCTGGCCGGCGCGCTGTACTGGTTCGGCATCAACCGCACCCGCTTCGGCTTCGACCTGCGCGCCGTCGGCGCCTCCGAGCCGGCCGCCGAGGCCAGCGGCGTCAGCGTCAAGCGCATGATCATCAGCAGCATGCTGCTGTCCGGCGCCGCGGCCGGTCTGGTCGGGATGCCCACCCTGCTCGGCGAGTCCTTCCAGTACGGCACGGACTTCCCGGCCGGCATCGGCTTCACCGGCATCGCCATCGCGCTGCTCGGCCGCAACCACCCCATCGGCATGGCCTTCGGCGCCCTGCTGTGGGCCTTCCTCGACCGCACCGGCTCCCGGCTGGAGTTCGAGGGCTACGCCCAGGAGATCGTCGGGGTCATCCAGGGCGTCATCGTCCTGTGCGTGGTCATCGCCTACGAGATCGTGCGCCGCTACGGGCTGAGCCTCCAGCAGCGCAAGGTCGGCGAGGAGCTGGCCGTCCTCGCGAACACCGCCGACAAGTCTGACAAGAGCGACAAGCCGGAGGTGTCGGCGTGAGTACGGACCTCAAGACCGCGACCAAGCTCGCGGTCCCCGGAAGGGGCGGCAAGCGCAAGCTGACCTACCCCTGGGTGCTGCTGATCATCGCCATCGGCCTGGTCGCCGTCTCCGCCCTGCGCGCCCTCACCGGCGCCGGTGACCTCACCTCCACCGGCCAGTTCGGCGCCGCGCTGAGCGCCGCCGTGCCGATCGGCCTGGCGGGTCTGGGCGGCCTGTGGTCCGAGCGGGCCGGCGTGGTCAACATCGGCCTCGAAGGCATGATGATGCTCGGCTCGTTCGCGGCCGGCTGGGTAGGCTGGCAGCACGGCCCCTGGGCGGCGGCCGCGGCCGGCGTCATCGGCGGCGCGCTCGGCGGCCTCATCCACGCCGTCGCCACCGTCACCTTCGGCGTCGACCACATCGTCTCCGGCGTCGCGGTCAACATCCTGGCGCTCGGCGCCACCCAGTACCTGGCCACCCTGTGGTTCGGCCAGGAGGGCAGCGCGGCCATGGCGGCCGGCGGCAACGACAAGCAGTCCCCGCCGATGCCCGACATGCCGACGTTCACCGTCCCCGGCCTGTCGGACTGGCTCAACTCCCTGGAGGGCCACCACTGGTTCCTGGTCTCCGACGTCGCCGGCATCCTCGGCGCCGCGGTCACCAACGTCTCCTGGCTGACCCTGCTCACCATCGGCCTGTTCGTCGGCACCTTCTACGTCCTCTGGCGCTCCTCGTTCGGCCTGCGGCTGCGCTCCTGCGGCGAGGCCCCGATCTCCGCCGAGACCCTGGGCGTCAACGTCTACTCGTACAAGTACGCGGCGGTGCTGGTCTCCGGCGCGCTGGCCGGCCTCGGCGGTGCCTTCCTCTCCATCGGGGTGCACTTCTACCAGGACGGCCAGACCGGCGGCCGCGGCTACATCGGTCTCGCCACGATGATCTTCGGTAACTGGCGGCCGGGCGGCGTCGCGATGGGCGCGGGCCTGTTCGGCTTCATGGACGCCATGCAGCTGCGCAGCGGCGGCCCGACCGTCCACGCCCTGCTGCTGGGCCTGGCCGCACTCCTCGCGGTGCTCGCCCTGTTCCGGCTGCGTGCCGCCAAGCGCACCCAGGCCGTGGTCGCCGGCATAGCCGCCGCCGTCCTGGTCATCTGGTACGCCCTGGCCGACACCGTTCCGCTCGAACTGGTCGAGGCGAGCCCCTACATCGCCACCCTGCTGGTACTCGCCCTCTTCTCCCAGCGGCTCCGGCCGCCGAAGGCGAACGGCAAGCCCTACCGCCGAGGACAAGGCACTTGACCCCTTCCCCTCATGCATGAGGGGAATTCCTGGCTCACGCCGCTTGGTCACTCAGTGAGCGAACGAGTCTTACGCGATCAGCACCAGCCGGGTCGAGACCAGCCCGGAACAGCACCACGCGTGCGGAGTTCTTGTCCCTGGGGGACACGGCTCCGCACGCGGTGCAGTTGTAGGTACGTTCGGAAAGAGGCAGTGCGTGCTTGGCTCTCGCTCCGCACTGCGCACAGTCCATCGTGGTGTGCGCCGGGTGCACGAGTCGGACGTCCCGCCCGTGCTTGCGGCCCATCTCGACCAAGGCCGCCTTTGTCGCGCTGATCGCGGCGTCGGCCGCCTTGCGGGCCATTCGGGACTTCGCGAGGAACTTCGGATGAAAGTCCTCAACCGCGATGGCGTCATGGTCGCGGACGACCTTCTTGGCCCACTTACGGCAGGTGTCCTGTCGCTGCCGGGCGACCTTCTTGTGCAGCTTCGCCACCTGCCGCTTGGCAGCGCGGTAGCCCCGTGTCTGAGCCTTCCCCTTCGGGCGTTCACGGCGGGACATCATGCGCTGGTAGCGGGCCAGTCGCTTGCCGGCTTCTCTGCCGTACTCGGCGTGGGGAAGGTCATGGTCGTCGCTGGTGGTGGTCGCGATTTCCCGCACGCCCCAGTCGATGCCGATGTGGTGCCCGGTTTCGGGCAGCAATTGGGCCTGGGCGGGGGTGACGAAGCTCGCGTACCAGTGGCCGAGGCCATCGCGGTACACGCGCACCGAGGATGGCTCTGCGGGCAGGTCGCGGGACCACACCACAGTCAGAACGATCCCGCCTGCAAGGTGCAGACGCCCGCCGGTGAGGCGAAAGCCGCGCCGGGTGTACTCGAACGTCGGGTCTGCCTGGTCCTTCTTCTTCCACTTGGGCATACCGGCCCGGCGGTACATAGGCAGTCGCTCCCGGATGTCCTTCAGGGCCTTGGCCCGGGACTTGCCGAAGTCGCGTATCAGCTGCTGCTGCGGTACCGAGGCCCCCTCCCGCAGCCATGGGGCGCGGGCACGTGCTTCCGTCAGCATCTTGCTGAGTACCACCGGGCCGCACGTGAGGGTGTCCTCGGGGTTGTTGAGGTTGTGGAGGTGGATGGCCTTGGACTTTGCCACGCACTCGTTCCACACCCACCGGCAACGGTCCCACTCCGCGAGCAGCGCGGTGCGGGCCGTGGACGACACGCGAAGCCTGTAGGTGTGCCGGGCATGCCCGACGCCGTCAGTTGCCGCTGTCGCCATAGCCGCCAACCTAGCTGGGAGATAGGTCAGTTGCTGCATTCAGCCCAATATCGCCTGCCGCACCCCGGCGGGTGAACGCCGTATCACCCTGACAGCGATATGGCTACCACTGCCCTGCTCCACAGGAGTTTCGTTTCCTCCCCCGTAGCTGGAGGAATCCACGAAGGAGAATGTGATGACCTCACTGGTTCCGGTCGACTGGACCGCACTGCGCGCGCAGGCCCGGGACGCGATGTCCCGGGCCTACGCCCCGTACTCCGGCTACCCCGTAGGCGCCGCCGCCCTCGTGGACGACGGCCGCACCCTCACCGGCTGCAACGTCGAGAACGCCTCCTACGGACTGTCCCTGTGCGCCGAATGCGCCCTGGTTTCGGCCCTGTTCACGGACCGCACCGACACCAGCGGCCCCCCGCCCCGCCTGACCGCTTTCACCTGCGTGGATGGGGCGGGCGACCTCCTCGTCCCGTGCGGCCGCTGCCGCCAACTCCTGTGGGAACACGGCGGCCCGAACCTCCTCTGCGACACGGCGGCGGGCATCCGTCCCCTGTCGGAGCTGCTGCCGGACGCGTTCGGGGCGGGGCATTTGAGGGGGTGAGGGGGCGGGCGCGGCCAGGAAGATCCGCCTCCTCCAGCGTTGACGGCCTTCGGGAAACACTGAACGCGTCCGGTGAGGCGATCGAAGGCGACTTCCGTGCGCGGCGGCCGTCTACCGTGCAGCAGGCATATTGCCGTCGCGCCAGTCGTTCACGCGCTTTCGGATGCGGGGCCATCGGGAGCGCATCGATTTCTTCCGGCTCGAACCATCGGACATCGCCGGCGCTGACACGCCGTCGTCAGGGTGCAACTCGACTCCGCCGCCGAACTCATCGAGGAAGCCCACCGCGTCCGGCCCTCCGGGGCCGTCCCTGGCCACCCCGGCATCTATGCGTGTAGAACGTACCTACCCGTTCGAAAGGAACCGTCCATGGACGCCATCTCCGTCATCCGCACCAAGCGCGACCGCGGTGAGCTGACCCCCGATCAGATCGACTGGGTCATCGACGCCTACACCCGCGGCGAGGTCGCTCACGAGCAGATGTCGTCCCTGGCGATGGCGATCTTCCTCAACGGCATGAACCGCACGGAGATCGCCCGCTGGACGGCCGCGATGATCGCCTCCGGTGAGCGCATGGACTTCTCGTCGCTGCCGCGTCCCACCGCCGACAAGCACTCCACCGGCGGCGTCGGTGACAAGATCACGCTGCCGCTCGCCCCGCTGGTCGCCGCCTGCGGGGCGGCTGTGCCGCAGCTCTCCGGCCGGGGCCTGGGCCACACCGGCGGCACCCTCGACAAGCTGGAGGCCATCCCGGGCTGGCGCGCGGCGCTCTCCAACGACGAGATGCTGAACGTGCTGCGCGACGTCGGCTCCGTCATCTGTGCCGCCGGCGACGGTCTCGCCCCCGCCGACAAGAAGCTCTACGCGCTCCGCGACGTCACCGGCACCGTCGAGTCGATCCCGCTCATCGCCTCCTCGATCATGTCCAAGAAGATCGCCGAGGGCACCGGCTCCCTCGTCCTGGACGTCAAGGTCGGCTCCGGCGCCTTCATGAAGGACCTCGACAACGCCCGCGAACTGGCCTCCACCATGGTCGAGTTGGGTACCGACCACGGGGTGCGGACGGTCGCGCTGCTGACCGACATGGCCACCCCGCTGGGCCTGACCGCAGGCAACGCCCTCGAAGTCCGGGAATCCGTCGAGGTGCTGGCCGGCGGCGGCCCGCGGGACGTCGTCGAGCTGACCCTCGCCCTCGCCCGCGAGATGCTCGACGCGGCGGGTCTCAAGGACGCCGACCCGGCCAAGGCGCTGGCCGACGGCTCAGCCATGGACCACTGGCGCCGCATGATCAGCGCCCAGGGCGGCGACCCCGACGCGGCCCTCCCGGTGGCCCGCGAACAGCATGTCGTCACCGCCGCCTCCTCCGGCACCCTCACCACGCTGGACGCCTACGCCGTGGGTCTCGCCGCCTGGCGCCTGGGCGCCGGCCGCGCCCGCAAGGAGGACCCGGTGCAGGCGGGCGCGGGCGTCGAACTCCACGCCAGGCCCGGCGACACCGTCACCGCGGGCCAGCCCCTGCTGACCCTGCACACCGACACCCCGGAGAAGTTCCCCTACGCCCTGGAGGCCCTCGACGGCGGCGTCCTCATCGGCCCCGGCGACGCGGCCTTCGCGGCCACGCCGGTCGTGCTGGAACGCATCGCCTGAGGCGGCCGGGACGCCCGAGCCCTCCGGGCCGGGGCGTCCCGCCACCCGCCCTCCTCGTGCCGCTCGTCAGCGTCCACCGGGCAGGGGCAAGGCCGGACCCTGGCCACCGGCACATGCGTGGGTAGGGAGGGCGCAGGTGGCCCGCCGCCGGGGCGGGCGGTTCTCACCGCGCGTCCTCCCGGTCGGTGTCCCGGGCCGTGGAATCCGTCGCCGCCCAGCTGCCCAGCAGGCGCAGCGCGTGCTCGGAGGGGCTGTCGGGCTCGGCGGTGTAGAGGTAAAGGGCCTGGTCGGGGTCATCGGGCAGGGGGAGGGTCTCGTAGTCGAGAGTCAGCTCGCCGACCAGGGGATGGCGGTAGTGCTTGGTGCCGTGGGTGTATTGGAGGACGTCGTGCTCGGCCCACCACTGGCGGAAGTCCTCGTCGTGTACGGACAGTTCGCCGATCAGCTCGGTCAGGCGGGGGTCGTACGGGTGGCGCCCCGCGTACAGGCGCAGGACGGACACCGTGCCGCGGGCCGCGGTGTCCCAGTCGGCGAGCAGGTCGCGGGCGGCGGGGTCGAGGAAGATGAACCGGGCGAGGTTGCGTTCGCGGTGCGGCAGCGCGTCGAAGTCGGTGTACAGGGCCTTGGCGAGGGGGTTGGCGGCCAGTACGTCCAGCCGGTGACCCATGATCATCGCGGGGATGTCGGTCAGGGAGCCGAGGAGCCTGAGCAGTCCGGGCCGTACGCGCTGCGGCGGCACCGCGCGGCGGCGGGCCGGGCCCGGCCGCCGGCAGGCCAGGTCGAAGAGATGGGCGTGCTCGGCCGCGTCCAGGCGCAGCGCGCGGGCGATGGCGTCCAGGACCTGCGCGGAGGCGTTCGTGCTGCGCCCGCGCTCCAGCCGGACGTAGTAGTCGACGCTGATGCCGGCCAGCCGTGCCACTTCCTCACGGCGCAACCCCGGCACCCGGCGGCGGCCGGTGTCCGGGCCCAGGCCGGCCTCGTGGGGGCTCGTCCGGGCCCGGCGCGAGCGCAGGAAGTCGCGCAGCTCGACGTTGGGCTCACGCCCCGCTGACGTGCTCATCCCTCCAGCCTAGGCCGCTGCGTGCCGCGGCCGCCCGGCGGAAAGGGGGGCTGACAGACCCCCTGTCCCGGTGCGCGGCGGGTCCCCCGTGGTGGTCTCCTGGAATGCGTCCCCGTTCGCCTCCCTGAGAGGGATCACCATGTCCAAGCCCCTGATCGTCATCACCGGCGCCAGCTCCGGCATCGGCGCGGCCACCGCCCGTCTCCTGTCGTCCCAGGGCCACCCGCTGCTGCTGCTCGCGAGGCGGCTGGAGAAGCTGGCGGAGCTCGATCTGCCCGAGACCCTGTGCCGCAAGGTCGACGTCACCGACCGCGACGCGCTCCAGGCCGCGGTACGCGAGGCCGAGGAGCGGTTCGGGCCGGCCGACGCGATCATCAACAACGCCGGTGCGATGCTCCTGAGCCGGATCGCGGACCAGGACGCCGAGGAATGGGACCGGATGATCGACCTGAACATCAAGGGCGTGCTGTACGGCATCCGCGCCGTCCTTCCCGGCATGCTCGCCCGCGGCACCGGCACCATCATCAACGTCAGCTCGGTCGCGGGCCGCAAGACCTTCCCGAACCACACCGCCTACGTGGGCACCAAGTTCGCCGTCCACGCCATGTCGGAGAACCTGCGCGAGGAGGTTGCCTCCTCCGGCGTGCGCGTGGTGACCATCGCCCCCGGCGCCGTGGAGACCGAACTCCTCTCCCACACCAGCGACGAGCAGATCAAGCAGGACTACGAGGAGTGGAAGAAGTCCGCCGGCGGCGCCCTTGACGTCCGGTCCGTGGCCGAGGCCATCGCCTACGCCTACGGCCAGCCGCAGAACGTCACCATCCGCGAGATCGTGCTCGCCGCCACCGGCCAGGAAGGCTGACCGGCACCGCGTCGCGGGGACGGCCGGTCCCGGCGGCCGGCGGAGAAGGACGAAGGGCCCGCCCCACCAGGACAGGTGGCAGGGCGGGCCCTTCGGACTGCGGGGTTACGCGGCCTTCTCCAGGTGGAGGAGGCGGCGTTCGGCCACGGCCTTGCGGGTGGCGTAGAGGGTGATCGAGGCGGCGCCGAGCATCGCGACGAGGCCGAGGAGGACGGTGCCCTCCCAGCCGACGGCGTGGAAGGCGGCGGCGCCCAGCGCGCCGCCCAGGCTGCTGCCGAGGTAGTACGCGCACTGGTACAGGGCCGAGGCCTGGGCGCGCGCCGTCTTGGCGGTGCGGCTCACCGAGGACGAGGCGACGGCGTGGCCCGCGAAGAAGCCCGCGGTGATCAGGACGAGGCCCGCCAGCACCGTGTGGACGGAGTCGGAGAGGGAGAGCAGCAGGCCCGTGGAGGTCGTGGAGACGGCCAGATACAGGGCGCCGCGGCGGCCCACCCGGGCGACCAGCTTTCCGGCCGCGGCCGAGGAGACCGTACCGACCAGGTAGACCACGAAGATCGAACCGACGATGCCCTGCGGGAGGTTGAACGGCTCGGAGACCAGGCGGTAGCCGATGACCGTGTAGACCGCGCCGAAGACCGTCATGAACAGCCCGCCGATGGCGTAGAGACGGCGCAGCAGGGGGTCGGCGAGATGGCTGCCGAGCGTACGGGCCAGCGCCCGCGGACCCACCGAACGGGACACGAAGTGCCGGGCCTTGGGGACCAGCACCCGGAAGGTCACCGCGCACACCACGGCCAGCACGCCCACCGCGGCGAGCGCCGCCCGCCAGCCCCAGGCCTGGGCGACCCAGCCGGTCACGATGCGGCCGGACATCCCGCCGATGCTGTTGCCCGCCACGAACAGTCCGATGGCCGCCACCAGCGCCCTGGCGCGTACCTCCTCGGCCAGGAACGCCATCGCCGAGGCCGGCAGCCCGGCCAGCGCGACACCCTGGACGCCGCGCAGCGCGATCAGCGCACCGAGCGACGGGGCGAACGGCACCAGCATCGCGATCAGCGTGGCCACCGAGAGGGACCACATCATCAGGGTGCGCCGGCCGAAGCGCTCGGAGACCGCGCTCAGCGGGATCACCCCGAGCGCCAGGCCGAAGGTCGCCGCGGACACGGTCCAGCTCGCCTGGTCCGGGCTCACCCCGAGGTCGGCGGAGATCGCGGGCAGCAGCGCCTGGGTGGAGTAGAGGAGGGCGAAGGTGGCCACTCCGGCGGCGAAGAGCGCGAAGCTCATCCGGCGGTAGCCGGGGCCGCCCGGCCGCAGCTTGCCCGCTTCGGGGTCGGGCGCGGCGGTGGTGGAGGAGTCGGGGGACGACTGGGGAGAGGCGGCCGCACGTTCGGTGACGGACGCCCCGGTATCAGCGGGAGGCATGTTTCGAAAGTAGGCCTCTGTGTTTCATGCGTCCAATGCATGGAAACGGCATAATCGATGCTGTGGCACATGATCCCAGGTCGCAAGGGCCTCTGTTGCAAGGTCGCAACAGAAAAGACACTGCCGGTTCGGTCCGGCCCGGGGCGGACACCGGTGAGGTGGCCGAACTCGGCGCCGACTCGTGGGCGGTGCTTCTCGCGCCGCGGCTCGCCCAGTTCACCGCCGTCGCCCGGCACGAACACGTCACCCGCGCCGCGCAGGAGCTGGGCATGCCGCAACCGACGCTCAGCCGGGCCCTCGTGCGGCTGGAGGAGGACCTCGGCGTCGCCCTCTTCGCCCGGCACGGCCGCACCCTCTCGCTCACCCCGGCGGGCCGCGCCTTTCTCGCCTCCACCGAGCGGGCGTTGACGGACCTGGAGCGGGCGACGGAGTCCGTACGGGCCGATGTCGATCCCGCGGCCGGGAAGGTGGCGTTCGGCTTTCTGCACACCCTCGGGTCGGAGACCGTGCCCGGCCTGATCCGCAGCTTCCGCGCCGACCACCCGCGCGTCCGCTTCCAGCTCGTCCAGAACTACGGCGAGGCGATGATCGAGCGGCTGCGCGTCGGCGACCTGGATCTGTGTCTGACCTCGCCGGTGCCCGACTACCCGGACCTGGTCGCCCGCCGGCTCGACGAGCAGAAGCTGCGGCTGGTCGTCCCGGACGATCATCCGCTGGCGGCCCGCAAGCGCATCCGGCTCGCGGAGGCCGCGGGCGAGCTGTTCGTGACCCTGGAACCGGGCTACGGGCTGCGCCGGATCACCGATGCGCTGTGTGCCGAGGCGGGCTTCACCCCGAAGGTCGCGTTCGAGGGGGAGGAGGCCGAGACGCTGCGCGGACTGGTCGCGGCCGGGCTGGGCGTGGCGCTGCTGCCGCCGCCGGCCGTGCCCCGCCCCGGCGTCGCCGAGCTGACCGTGACGGCGCCCCGCGCGGTCCGCGAGATCGGCGTCGCCTGGCTCGACGGCCACCCCGACACCCCACCGGTGGCCGCCTTCAAGAGGTTCCTGCTGAGCCGGCGGGGGCGGTTGCTGCCCAGGTGACGGGGCTTGGGGCCTGGGTGGCGGGGGTGCTCAGGGCGAACGGGAGGTACCGCAGTGAGCCCCCGCCCGGCGCGCCGCCGGGTGGACGGGCGCGCCGGCCGGGGGCCCGCGAACGCTCAGTGCCGCAGCGACGCCCCGAAGCCCGCCGCCAGGGGCATCCGCAGGCCCAGGGGCGGCGGCGCGGCCAGGGCGTCCTTCACCGGGCGGGCGTAGTCCCGGGCGAACAGCGAGCCGAGCATGAAGTCGGCCGCCAGGGCCAGCACTTCGGCACGGTGCTGATGCAGCGAGTGACCGTCGGAGTGCACCTCGAAGCGGCAGATGTCGCGGTTGACCTTCTTGGCACGCTCGGCGTAGCGGTAGGACAGGTCGGGGTCGGTGCGCTCGTCGTTGGTGCCGTGGACGAGCAGCACCTGCCGGCCGATGAGCTGTTTCACCGGATCGGGCTGCTCGCCGTCCGGGTGCGGGTCGGGCAGCCAAGGGGCGAGCGCCAGCACGGAGTTGACGGCCGGATGGCCCGCGGCGTGCAGCGCGGCGCGGGCGCCCATGCCCGTACCGACGAGGCAGACCGGGACGTCGCCGTAGCGGCGGACCACCTCCTCCAGCGCCCAGTCCGCGTCCCGCGCCGGATGGGCCGCGGTCCCGTTCCAGCCGCTGCACCGGTAGCGCACGACGTGGGCCGTCAGCCCCTCAGGCCGTCCCGCCTTCGCCAGCCGGGCCGCCAGCGGGCGCACCGCCAGTGCGGCCACCGGCGACGGGCGCCGTATGCCGGTCGGTCCGCCGCCGGGCAGTAAAAGCGCGACCCCGCTCACCTCCCGGCCGCCGCCTCGCCCGCCGACCCTCCGCCGGAGCGCTTCGCGCGCCCCTTCCTTGCCGGCCGTTCCCAGCGGTTTTCCCAGCCGGGCCTCACGCACCGGCAGCGCTTGCTGAGCCATGACCAGAACGATGGCAGAAGGAGGCGTGCCCGCCACCCCGTGGACGGGTCACTGTTACGTATCGTTCGATGAGATCTACGCGCGTAGGGGCTAGAGTGCCGAGATGACGAGCGAGACCACCACCCTGCCGACCAGTGAACAGATCCGCCGCGCTCCCAAGGTGCTGCTCCACGACCACCTCGACGGCGGCCTGCGCCCGGCCACCGTCGTCGAACTGGCCCGCGAGAACGGCTACGAGGGACTGCCCGAAACCGACCCGGACAAGCTCGGGATCTGGTTCCGGGAGGCCGCCGACTCCGGCTCGCTGGAGCGCTACCTGGAGACCTTCGCCCACACCTGCGCCGTCATGCAGACCCGCGAAGCCCTGGTCCGGGTGGCCGCCGAGTGCGCCGAGGACCTGGCCGCCGACGGTGTGGTCTACGCCGAGGTCAGGTACGCGCCCGAGCAGCACCTGGAGAAGGGGCTGACCCTCGAAGAGGTCGTCGAGGCGGTGAACGAGGGCTTCCGCGAGGGCGAGCGGCGGGCCCGCGAGCAGGGCCGGCGCATCCGCGTCGGCGCGCTGCTGACCGCCATGCGGCACGCCGCCCGCGCCCTGGAGATCGCCGAACTCGCCAACCGCTACCGGGACACCGGCGTCGTCGGCTTCGACATCGCGGGCGCCGAAGCCGGCTACCCGCCCACCCGCCACCTCGACGCCTTCGAGTACCTCAAGCGGGAGAACAACCACTTCACCATCCACGCCGGCGAGGCCTTCGGCCTGCCGTCGATCTGGCAGGCCCTCCAGTGGTGCGGCGCCGACCGCCTCGGCCACGGCGTCCGGATCATCGACGACATCGAGGTCGCCGACGACGGCTCGGTCACGCTCGGCCGGCTCGCCTCGTACGTACGGGACAAGCGCATCCCGCTGGAGATGTGCCCGACCTCCAACCTCCAGACCGGCGCCGCCCCTTCCTACGCCGAGCACCCCATCGGTCTGCTGCGCCGCCTGCAATTCCGGCTCACGGTCAACACCGACAACCGGCTGATGAGCCACACGAGCATGTCCGAGGAATTCGAGCACCTGGTCAAGACATTTCGATACACGCTCGATGACATGCAGTGGTTTACAGTCAATGCGATGAAATCAGCGTTCATTCCTTTCGATGAACGTCTGGCCATGATCAATGACGTCATCAAGCCCGGTTACGCGGAACTGCGGGCCGAATGGCTGTTCCGCCCGGCGGTCACGACGCCCCCTGCGAACAGCACTTCTGACCCTGCGTAAGGGGCAAGAGTGAGCCTATAGCGCAACGGCCGGTGGAATGTCCACCGGCCGTTTTTTCTTTCGTCGTGGCTGTTTGCGGCGCCGGTTGCCGCCTCAGTAGGTTGATTTGCCGGTCAAGCCCCCATCACGAGGACGAAATTCGATGAAGCAGGGAACCATCAAGACACTCGGTACCGTCGCGCTCGGTGCCGCTTTCGTTGTCACCGCAGCGGGCGTCGCCAGCGCCGCCCCGTCGCTGGACACCACCGGGGTGCTGAAGAGCCTGCCGGTGAAGGACGCCACCAAGACCGTCTCCGGCCTCACCAAGGCCAAGCCGGCCGGCAACGACGTCAAGACCAAGCTCAACTCGCACGGCAACAAGCTGCTCGGCGGCCTGCCGACCGGCGCCGTCACCAAGAACCTCCCCCTGGGCGGCTGATCGCGCTCTCCGGCTCGTCCCCCGACAGGGACGCGTCCTGCGCCGTGCCCCGGCCGAACGCCTCGTGCGTACGGCCGGGGCATCGTCATGCGGGAGCCCGGGCGGCGCGGGGCCGGTCCGGCATCTGCGCCGGGCGCCGGCGCGGGGCGGTCACCAGGCGGTGGCGGCCCTCTCCTCCGAGGGGAGGAATATCCACAGCGCCAGGTAGACCAGGAACTGCGGGCCGGGCAGCAGGCAGGACAGCACGAAGATCACACGCATGGTCGTCGGCGTCATTCCGAAGCGACGGGCCAGGCCCGCGCACACTCCGGCGATCATTCGGTTGTTGCGGGGGCGGACCAGTGCGGCGGCCATGATGGCGGCTCCTTTGCGACTCGGTGGGGCGTTTGCCCCGATGCCTCAACGGTAGGTCCGGCCACCGACGAGAGCATCAGCCTGCGGGGCCAGTTCAACCCTGGGGAACCTCGGGGTCACGTCCCTGAGATGTCCGTACCGGCGACGCAGCCGGCGCCGGGCCGCGGGGACCACCGCCAGATGCGCCAGGGCCACTCCCAGGGAGCCGAGCAGCACCGAGTCGATGTCCGGGACCCGGCCGGGCACCCCTGACTGCAACAGCTCGATGGCCAGCGCGATCATCGACCCGGCGAACACCGTGCGGGTCAGGGACACCAGCGGCGAAACGTTCAGCCGGCCCGCCGAGAGCGGCAGCAGCACCCCCAGCGGCGCCAGCAGCAGCACCGAAGCGCCCAGATGCTGCACGGCCTCCCATGACGGCCCGTGTGCCAGCTCGGCCCGGATCGTCGCCAGCGGCTGGAGATTCGTGGCGGACACCCAGGGCACGGTGCGCGGACGCAGCGTCAGCCAGCCGACGGTCGACAGGTGCGCCACGAGGAGGAGAAGTCCGGTGACGCGCATACGGGGAACGGCGGTGGTGCCGGGGCCATGACGCTGCACACAGCCCAGGACGCGACAGGCGGGGGCTGTGGTTCCGCCTGACGGTGCCCGTCTCGGCCGTCGTATCAGCCCTCTTCGGACAACGGGTCACCCCACCCGGCGTTCTCCGCTATGTCCGGATTGGCCAGCACATCGTCGGAGCAGTCGTAGCGGTGCGCGGTGTCGTCGCCCGGTCCGCCCAGCACCGCCGCATGCGTCCGGCCCAGCGCCGGGCTCGCGCCGTAGGTGCACACCAGCTGGGCCAGCGCGAACGACGGCAGATCGTCCGGCCGGATGTTCAGCCGCAGCGCGTCCGAGGGGTCGTCCGCGCGCGGCGCCGTGACCTTCAGGTCCCGGGGCAGCGCGCTGCTGAAGCCGGCCCGGTCCTCGTCGGTCGACGGCTGCCGCTGGAGCTCCTTGAGCAGCGCACGCGCGGTCGGCAGCCGTGGGTCGGTGGCCGCCGTGCCCTTGGGCAGCGCCACCGCCCGCTCCACCTGGGCCAGCGCCGAGCCGCACACCAGATAGACGGTGGCCTGGGTCCTGCCGGGCGCGTTCGGGGCCGGCTCGCCCGCCGGGGCCCGGCAGCTGACCCGCGAGGGCGCGCCGCCCGCGTCGACCGGGACCGACGTGCCCCGGATTCCGCAGCCCGCTGCGGCGAGCGCGAGCGCCGCCACGGCGGCGGTGCGCCGCCCCGTCCGCCTGACCGGCGTCATCGCTCGTCCTCCGTGCCCTCGCCGGCCGCGCGGGCCGGGCCGCCGTCGCTGCGGTCGCCGTCCGTGAGCGGCGCTGCGTCCATCGGCAGCCGCAGGGTGAAGACCGCGCCGCCCTCGGGGAGGTTGGCCGCCGTGATCTCCCCGCCGTGGATATGGGCGTTCTCCAGCGCGATCGACAGGCCCAGACCGCTGCCCTCCGACCGCGGCCGGGACGCGCTCGCCTTGTAGAAGCGGTCGAAGACATGCGGAAGGACTTCTTCCGGGATGCCGGGGCCGTGATCCCGTACCCGGATCACCAGCGTGCCGCCCCCGGGCCGCTCCGTGTCCGCCGCCTCCTCGGGCCGCTCCGGCCCCGGGTGCTCCGCGGGGGCCTCCGGTCCGCCGGACGCCTCGGGCACGGCCGGGCCGCCGGTGACGGCCGTGCTGCCGGTCCGGCCGCCCGCACCGTCACCGGCCGCCTCCTCGGTGCGCACCGACACCCGCACCGGGGAGCCGCCGTGCTTGAGGGCGTTGCCGATCAGGTTCGCCAGGATGACATCGAGCCGCCGCGGGTCCAGACGGGCCACGATGCCGCGGTCCGCGTCCAGCTCGACCGCGTCCAGCCAGGCCCGCGCGTCGACGCAGGCCGTGACCTGGTCCGCGACATCGACATCGTCCAGTACCAGCCGGGCCGTCCCCGCGTCGAAGCGGGTGACCTCCATCAGGTTCTCCACGAGGTCGTTCAGCCGCCGGGTCTCGCTGACCACCAGCTGCACGGCCGGCGCGATCATCGGGTCGAGGGAGTCCGCCTCCTCCTCCAGCACCTCGGAGACCGCGGTGATCGCGGTCAGCGGCGTCCGCAGCTCGTGCGACATGTCGGCGACGAACCGCCGGGACGCCGCCTCGCGCCCGCTCAGCTCCTCGACCCGCTGCTCCAGACGCTCCGCGGTGCGGTTGAACGTCCGGGACAGATCGGCCAGTTCGTCCGTGCCGGTCACCCGCAGCCGGGTGTCCAGCCGCCCCTCGCCCAGCTGCCGCGCCGCATAGCCCAGCCGCTGTACGGGACGCAGCACGGTCGTCGCGGCGGCCTGCGCCAGCAGCGCCGAGCCGACCAGCGCGAGCGCGGTCGCGATCCCCAGCGACCAGGCCAGCGAGTTGAGGTCCTGCCGCTCGGTGGCCAGCGACTTCATCATGTAGCCGGTGGGCCCGCCGCCGATCACCTTCGCCCCGGCGACGAGGTAGGGGGCGTCCCCGACCTCCCTGCGCTGCCAGTACAGATGGTGCGGATAGCGGTTGGACTCGTCGACCGGGCGCACCTCGTCGACCGCGGTGCGCAGCGACTGCGGCACGCCGTCCAGCGTCAGCAGGTCCTTGTTCGTGGTCGCCGCGCAGTCCTTGCCCTCGCGGTCGACGCCGATCAGCAGCACCGCGTAGTTCTGCGGCCCGGCCGCCATCTGCCGCGCCGCGTCCTGGAGTTCGGCACACCGCGGACGCAGCGGCAGCGACCGCGTGCTGTCCTCCAGCGCCTTGCGGAAGTCCTTGAGGACGGCGTTCTGGGTGCGCTCCAGGACGGTGTTGCGGTTGAGCCAGTACGCGATGCCCGACGCCGAGACCGCCGCGGTCAGCGCCACCAGCGCGAAGACCACGACCAGCCGCAGCCGCAGGCTCGTCCAGCGCAGCAGGCCCGACGCCCGGCGCAGTCCCCGCAGTAACCGCCGGCCCGCCCCGGGCCGGGCGCTGTCCCCGGCCTCGCCACCCACGCTCTCCTCCGTCACACCGCCGTCCGCGGGCCCTTCCCTCACTGCGGCGAGTCCAGCCGGTAGCCGACACCGCGGACCGTACGGATCAGGGTCGGCGAGGACGGCACGTCCTCCACCTTCGCCCGCAGCCGCTGCACACACGCGTCCACCAGGCGCGAATCGCCCAGGTAGTCGTGCTCCCACACCAGCCGCAGCAGCTGCTGCCGGGACAGCGCCTGACCGGGCCGGCGGCTCAGCTCCAGCAGCAACCGCAGCTCGGTCGGCGTCAGTTGCAGATCCTCGCCGTTCTTGGTGACCGTCATCGCCGACCGGTCGATCACCAGCGAGCCGAACGTCGCCGAGTCGCTGGACTCCCGTTCGCCGCGGCGCAGCACGGCCCGGATACGGGCGTCCAGCACCCGCCCCTGGACCGGTTTGACGACATAGTCGTCGGCGCCGGACTCCAGGCCCACCACGACGTCGATGTCGTCGTTACGCGCGGTGAGCAGGATGATGGGCAGCTGGTCCGTACGCCTGATCCGCCGGCACACCTCGAAACCGTCGATGCCCGGCAGCATCACATCCAGCACGATCAGGTCCGGGCGCTGCTCACGCAGCAGCTTCAGGCCGTCCTCGCCCGTCGCCGCGGTCACCACACGGTGACCCTGGCGCGACAGCGAGAGTTCGAGGGCCGTGCGGATGGCGTCGTCGTCCTCGATCAGCAACAGGAAAGGCACGTCAGCCATTCTGGCCCATGGGACGCCGGGAGATCGACCAGTGGCGCCCACGTACACAAGGCCCGCGCGCCCCGCACCCCGCGACGCGCCGCACCGAGCCCTGTGACAGGCCTGTGACAGTCGGCGGACAACGCGATGAAACTGGGTTGGCAGTCTTTTGGGCACCGGGAGAGATCAACAACCGGGACACACCGAACGAGCTGGCTCTACGACGGGGGGCGCGAGATGAACACACTGCACGGGACCACTTCCAGCGCAGTTATCACGCGGCTCCACGACGTCATCCGGTCCGGCGAGAAGTCCGGTGGAGCACGGGGGTGCACCCGCACCGTCGTGCGTCAGCGGCCGCCTTTCAAGGTGGCCATCGACGCCACGACGGTGGAGATCGGCCCGGGGCACGGGGGCAAGGCCGCCCACGGGGGAGAAAACGGGGGAAATACCGGGGGAGCGGAGTACGGGGAGGCCACGGGGGAACGGCGTTCCGCGTCGGAGGCGGCCGAGGCCGAAGCGGCCTTCACCGCCTACGTCCAGGAGCGCCGCGCCTCCCTGTACGCCACCGCCTACCACCTGACCGGCGACCGCTACGAGGCCGAGGACCTGCTGCAGAGCGCGCTGTTCTCGACCTACCGGGCGTGGGACCGGATCAGTGACAAGGCGGCGCTCGGCGGCTATCTGCGCCGCACCATGACCAATCTGCACATCAGCGCCTGGCGCCGGCGCAAGCTCAACGAGTACCCGACCGAGGAACTGCCCGAGACGGCCGGCGACGTGGACGCGATGCGCGGCACCGAGCTGCGCGCCGTGCTGTGGCAGGCGCTGGTCCGGCTGCCCGAGACGCAGCGCACGATGCTGGTGCTGCGCTACTACGAGGGCCGTACGGACCCGGAGATCGCGGACATTCTCAACATCAGTGTCGGCACGGTGAAGTCGAGCATCTGGCGCGCGCTGCGCCGGCTGCGCGAGGACGAGGTCCTCAGCTTCGGCCGTGACGAGGAGGAGTCCTTCGGCGAGCTGGTGGCCTGAGGACCGGGGGAGCCCGAGGGGGGACCAGGGGGGAACGCCCGAGGGGGATACGGGGGAACCGGCCGAAGCAGAGCGATCCGCGGAGGCCGGACGTATCAGGGGATACGGGGGAAGCACGGGGGAGTGCAGGGGAGATAAGGCGGGTTCGGACGGCCGGGGGGTCTGTCCGAACCCGCTTCTCCGTTTGTGCGCGGACCGTGCGCGGCTTGTGCGCCGACGCCGACATGGACGCCGCGGGCGCGGGCCGGTCAGGACCGTACGGCCGTGCCCACCGTGTCCGGTGTCCCCGCCGCCGCTATACGGGCCAGCGCCTCCGGCCCGGCGCAGGGGTGCGCGCCCAGGGCGGTGTGCCGGGCGACCACCGACCGCTCGTCGCGCAGCAGCCGCAGCCCGCGGCGGACGAGATACGGGGCGGACTTGCGGCCCTCCCGCAGATCCCGCGCCAGCCGCCGGCGGAAGGTGGTGGTGGGGCGCCCGCGCAGACACAGCGCGTCGGCCAGCAGCCCCGCGGCCCGGCAGTCCTCGATGACCTCGGCCGCGAAGATCCCCTCCGCGATGAACAGCCGGGCGCCGCCGAGGTCCAGCCCCGACGCACCGGTCCGGGCGCTGGTCGCGATGTCGTACACCGGAACGTCGGCACGCCCCGTACGGCACAGCGCCGCGATGGCCGCGAGGGCGGCGCCGGCGTCCCAGGAGAGCGGCGCGTCCCAGTCGGCGCCGCCGCCGTCGGGCAGTTGCGGCAGGGTCGGGTCCGTCCCCTCCTTGTAGAAGTCGTCGAGGTTCAGGACGGGGAGGCCGCTGTGCGCGGCCAGCGACGTCTTGCCGGAGCCCGACGGGCCGGTCAGCAGGACGACTCGGGTGGGGGCACCTCCCTGCCCGAGCGGAGTCGGGAGCTTGGCGGAGGGCGGCCGGTTGGCGGTGTGGGAGCTCACGGGCACCCATTGTCGCGTATTGCGCCGTGTGGGGTACCCCTGGCGCGCGAGGTGGATCGGCCCCCGCGCCCTCAACTACGCTACGCAGTCAATCGATTACCTCGATGACCCGAATCCGTTGGCTCGCACAGCACTTCGGCCCCTTCGAACCACAGGCAGGTGGCACATGCCCTCCCACGCGCGTCCCAAGCCCAGCCGTGTCCCGCGCACCTTGCTGCGGGCCGGACTGGTGATCTCCGCGGCTGGTGCCGCGCTCGCGGCGGGCGGTGCGGCGACGGCGAGCGCGGCACCGGCCGCCTCCGACCTCACCACCGACACCGGCGCCGCCGCCTCGGGCCTGACCGGCGCCCTGCTGCACTCCGCGGCCGGCGGCCTCGGCCCGGTCAAGAACCTGAAGCTGGACCCGCTGGCCAACACCTCCGTCGACCCGCTCGCCAACGCCGTGAGCACCCAGATCGCCGACTTCAAGCCGGTGGGCACCACCCTCCTGACCGGCGCCCTCTCGAACGGCGCCGCGCTCAAGGACCTGCCCCTGGTGGGCCAGGTGACACGGGTGCTGCCGGGCTGACGACGGACGCGGCGGGGGCGGTACGCGGTCATCTCCCCTGCTGCGGTAAGCAAGTGCTGCGGTACGCAAACGAAGTGCGGGGCCCCGCCTGGGAAGGAGGGGCCCCGCACTGTCGTTCCGCGGACTCCACCGGCCCGCGGGTGTCAGACCTAGACCCCCATCGGGTGCCAGACCGTCTTCGTCTCCAGGAAGGCCAGGAGACGGGTGGTGCCGGGGTCGGCGGTCCACGCCTGCGGGGTGGGGCGGAGGACGCGCTTGAGGTTGTCGGCCGCCGCGGTCTCCAGGTCCTTGGTCAGGGCGGGGTCAGCGCCCGCGAGGTCGAGGGCGTTGACGTCCTGGTGGGCGGCGAGCGGCGCGGCGAGTTCCGCGGTGCGGCCGGAGAGGATGTTGACGACGCCGCCCGGGAGGTCGGAGGTGGCGAGCACCTCGGCCAGGGAGAGGGCGGGCAGCGGGGCGTTCTCGGCGGCCGCCACGACCACCGTGTTGCCGGTGACGATCGCCGGGGCGATCACCGAGACCAGGCCCAGGAACGAGGAGTCCTGGGGGGCCAGGACCGCGACCACGCCGGTCGGTTCGGGGGCGGAGAGGTTGAAGTACGGGCCGGCCACCGGGTTGGCGCCGCCGGCGATCTGGGCGACCTTGTCGGACCAGCCCGCGTACCAGACCCAGCGGTCGATCGCGGCGTCCACCTGGGCGGCGGCCTTCGCCTTCGACAGGCCCTCGGCCGCGGCGACCTCGGCGGTGAACTGGTCGCGGCGGCCCTCCAGCATCTCGGCGACGCGGTAGAGGATCTGGCCGCGGTTGTAGGCCGTGGCGCCGGACCAGCCGCCGAAGGCCTTGCGGGCGGCGACCACCGCGTCCCGGGCGTCCTTGCGGGAGGCCAGCGGGGCGTTGGCGAGCCACGTGCCCTTGGAGTCGGTCACCTCGTACACCCGTCCGCTCTCGGACCGGGGGAACTTCCCCCCGACGTACAGCTTGTAGGTCTTGAAGACGGCGAGTCGGCCAGTCAGCTCAGACATTGAGGTACGCCTCCAGACCGTGCCGGCCGCCCTCGCGGCCGTAGCCCGACTCCTGGTAGCCGCCGAACGGCGAGGCCGGGTCGAACTTGTTGAACGTGTTGGACCAGATGACGCCCGCGCGGAGCTTGTTCGCCATCCACAGGCTCCGCGAGCCCTTCTCCGTCCAGATGCCGGCGGAGAGGCCGTAGGGGGTGTTGTTGGCCTTCTCCACGGCCTCCGCGGGGGTGCGGAAGGTCAGCACGGACAGCACCGGGCCGAAGATCTCCTCGCGGGCGATGCGGTGCGCCTGGGTGACGCCGGTGAACAGCGTCGGGGCGAACCAGTAGCCGGCGGAGGGGAGTTCGCAGGAGGGGGCCCAGCGCTCGGCGCCCTCGGCCTCGCCCGCGTCGGCCAGCTCGGTGATCCGGGCCAGCTGCTCGGCGGAGTTGATCGCGCCGATGTCGGTGTTCTTGTCGAGCGGGTCGCCCACCCGCAGGGTCTGCATCCGGCGCTTGAGCGCGTCGAGCAGCTCGTCCTGCACCGACTCCTGGACCAGCAGGCGCGAGCCCGCGCAGCAGACGTGGCCCTGGTTGAAGAAGATGCCGTTGACGATGCCCTCGACGGCCTGGTCGAGCGGGGCGTCGTCGAAGACGATGTTCGCGGCCTTGCCACCCAGCTCCAGGGTGACCTTCTTGTCGGTGCCGGCGACCGTACGGGCGATGGCCTTGCCGACCTCGGTGGAGCCGGTGAAGGCGACCTTGTCGACGTCGGGGTGGGCGACCAGCGCGGCGCCGGTGGAGCCGTCGCCGGTGAGGATGTTGACGACGCCCTTGGGCAGGCCCGCCTGGCGGCAGATGTCCGCGAAGAACAGGGCGGACAGCGGGGTCGTCTCGGCGGGCTTGAGGACGACGGTGTTGCCGGTCGCCAGCGCCGGGGCGATCTTCCACGCGAGCATGAGGAGGGGGAAGTTCCAGGGGATGACCTGGCCGGCGACGCCCAGCGGGCGCGGGTTCGGGCCGTAGCCCGCGTGGTCGAGCTTGTCGGCCCAGCCTGCGTAGTAGAAGAAGTGCGCGGCGACCAGCGGCAGGTCGGCGTCCCGGGACTCGCGGATCGGCTTGCCGTTGTCCAGCGACTCCAGGACGGCCAGCTCGCGTGAGCGCTCCTGGATGATCCGGGCGATCCGGAAGAGGTACTTGGCGCGCTCGGCGCCGGGCAGCGCGGACCACTTCTCGAACGCCTTGCGGGCGGCCTGCACGGCCCGGTCGACGTCGTCGGCGGTGGCCTGCGCGACCTCGGAGAGGACCTCCTCGGACGACGGCGAGACGGTCTTGAAGACCTTGCCGTCAGAGGCCGGGGCGAACTCGCCGTCGACGAACAGTCCGTAGGACGGCGCCAGGTCGACGACGGCGCGGGACTCGGGGGCGGGTGCGTAATCGAAGGTCATGGGAGCCTCAGTCCACCGTGACGTAGTCGGGGCCGGAGTAGCGGCCGGTGCTGAGCTTCTGGCGCTGCATCAGCAGGTCGTTCAGGAGGCTGGAGGCGCCGAAGCGGAACCAGTCGGCGGTCAGCCAGGGCTCGCCGAGCGTCTCGTTGACCATCACCAGGTACTTGATCGCGTCCTTGGTGGTACGGATACCGCCGGCCGGCTTCACACCGACCTGGACGCCGGTCGTGGCGTGGAAGTCACGGACCGCCTCCAGCATCAGGAGGGTGACCGGCGGGGTGGCGTTGACGGCGACCTTGCCGGTGGAGGTCTTGATGAAGTCGGCGCCCGCGAGCATCGCCAGCCAGGAGACCCGGCGGACGTTGTCGTACGTCTGGAGCTCACCGGTCTCGAAGATGACCTTGAGATGCGCGGCGCTGCCATCGGGGCGGGCGCACGCCTCCTTGACGGCCTTGATCTCCTCGAAGACGTCCATGTAGCGGCCGGAGAGGAAGGCGCCCCGGTCGATCACCATGTCGATCTCGTCGGCGCCGGCCGCGACCGCGTCCCGGGTGTCGGCGAGCTTGACCGGCAGCGCGGCGCGGCCGGCCGGGAAGGCGGTGGCGACGGACGCGACGTGGATACCGGAGTCGCCGAGCGCCTCCTTGGCCGTCGCGACCATGTCCGGGTAGACGCAGATCGCCGCGACCTTGGGGCTGGTGCGGTCCGTGGGGTCGGGGTGGACGCCCTTGGCGCACAGCGCCCGGACCTTGCCCGGGGTGTCCGCGCCTTCGAGGGTCGTCAGGTCGATCATCGAGATCGCGAGGTCGATGGCGTACGTCTTCGCCGTCGTCTTGATCGAGCGGGTGCCGAGGCCGGCGGCGCGGGCTTCGAGGCCGACCGCGTCGACGCCGGGGAGGCCGTGGAGGAAGCGGCGCAGCGCACCGTCGTCGGCGGTCACGTCCGCCATTGACGCCAGACGCCCCGCGGCTTCCTTGCCGTATGCGGGAACAGTGATGGGCATGGTCACGAGGGGAGCATATCTACGCGCGTAGCACCATGTCATCCCCTTCAGCCGACCGAATCCGGCCGGGCGGGCGGGGCCGGTTCCGGCAACGCGCCCGGTAGCGGGCGTGGCGCAGGGCCTCCACCGGGTACGGACGGGCTTGCGGCGCGTGCCCGAATGATGCCGTAACGCAATGTCCGGCATCCGGACGGTCAGGCAGAATCGCCCTCATGACGAGCCAGGAACGGACCACCCCGCCTCAGCAGCAGTACGCGGAGCGCAGCTACCGGTCGCCCGCGGCCCTCCTCGGCGGCGCGCTGCTCCTCCTGCTCGGACTCTGGCTGGGCGGCGACGCACTGCTGCGGGGCGCCGTGCACACCAAGCTCACCGCGCTGTTCGCGCTGCTCCTCGGGGTGCCGCTGGTCACCGCCTACACCCTGCGGCCGCTGGTGCGGGCCGGCGAGGACCGGCTGACGGTGCGCAACCCGTTCCGTACGATCACGCTGCCGTGGGGCGCGGTGGAGGAGCTGCGGGCGACGTTCTCCACCGAGGTGTTCACCAGCGGCGGCAAGTACCAGATGTGGGCGATCCCGGTCTCGCTGCGGCAGCGCAAGAAGGTCAGCCGCCAGGCGGCGGGCTCCGCGCCGCGGCCCCGCTTCGGCCTGAACGCCGACGCCGGGCCGGTGCCGCGCGCCATGGCGGACCAGACCCTCGACGAGCTGCGCGAGATCAAGGAGCGCGCCACCCACCGCGAGAGCGCCCAGGGCGAGCCGGTGGTGCGCTGGGCGTACGCGGTCATCGCGCCGGTGGTGGTGGGCGCGGTGGGGCTGGCTGTGATGCTGGCGGTGTAGCTGTTCCCGGGCCGCGGCCCGTAGTGGGGGCCGGGGGAGTTGAGCGCGCCTGGGGGTTGGCCCTGCAGGGGCGTGTCCCCGGGGGCGTCCGAGCAAGGTCGTGTCCCCAGGGTTGTTTCCCCGCCGCCCACCCCGGTGTTGTTGTTTCCCCGCCGCCCACCCCCCTTCGGGGGGTGGGCGGGTAGGGAGGGGAGGGAGGGCGGGCAGGAGCAGAGGCGGAAGCGGCAGTGGCTGCGCGGGAAGGAGCAGGGGCGGAAGCAACCCGGCCGTCTCCGAGATCCCCGCCGCCTCCGACCAGCCGGCTCAGATCCCCGCCGCCTCCGACAGATCCCGCTTGATCGACGCGAGTGCCGCAGCGGCCTTCGTGCGGGCCTCGGGCAGGGCGTCGGGCGAGGCCACCGGGACCACGACCTCCAGGTAGCACTTGAGCTTGGGCTCGGTGCCGCTGGGGCGGACCACCACGCGGGCGGCCTCGATCCCGGCCTCCGGCGAACCGGACAGGTAATAGCGCAGCCCGTCGGTCGGCGGCAGCGTCTCCGTGCCCTGCGTCAGATCGTCGGCCCGGGTCACGCTCAGGCCGGCCAGCGCGGCCGGCGGCTGGGCGCGCAGCCTGCCCATGGCGTCGGCGATCAGCGACAGGTCCTCGACGCGGACCGAGAGCTGGTCGGTGGCGTGCAGCCCGTGCTCCAGGGCGAGGTCGTCGAGCAGGTCGGTGAGGGTGCGGCCGGACTGCTTGAGCTCCGCGGCCAGTTCGGTGATCAGCAGGGCGGCGGTGATGCCGTCCTTGTCCCGGACGCCCCGCGGGTCGACGCAGTAGCCGAGCGCCTCCTCGAAGGCGTACCGCAGACCGTCCACCCGGGCCAGCCACTTGAAGCCGGTCAGCGTCTCCTCGTACGGGAGCGAGGCGGCGGCCGCGATACGGGACAGCAGCTGGGAGGAGACGATGGTCGTCGCGAAGGTGCCGGACGCGCCCTTGCGCACCAGGTGGGCGGCGAGCAGCGCGCCGACCTCGTCGCCGCGCAGCATCCGCCAGCCGTCCGGCGTGCCGGGGGCGGGGACGGCGACGGCGCAGCGGTCCGCGTCGGGGTCGTTGGCGATCACGATGTCGGCGCCGGCGGTGTTCCGGGCGGTGGCGAACGCGAGGTCCATCGCGCCCGGCTCCTCCGGGTTGGGGAAGGCGACCGTCGGGAAGTCGGGGTCCGGCTCGGCCTGTTCCGCGACGACCACCGGGGCGGGGAAGCCGGCCCGCTCGAAGGCGGCGACGAGGGTGTCCCGGCCGACGCCGTGCATCGGCGTGTAGACGACCGCGGTGTCCCGGGGGGAGCCCGGTGTCAGTACGGCGTCCGTACGCGCCAGATAGGCGCTCAGCACCGTCTCGTCGAGGGTCTCCCAGCCGCTCTCCGGGCGCGGGACGTCGGCCAGCGAGCGGACCGCGGCGATCTCGGCGGCGATCTCGCCGTCCGCGGGCGGCACGATCTGGGAGCCGTCGCCCAGGTAGACCTTGTAGCCGTTGTCGCGGGGCGGGTTGTGGCTGGCGGTGACCTCGACACCGGCCACCGCGCCCAGGTGCCTTATCGCGAAGGCCAGGACCGGGGTGGGCAGCGGACGCGGCAGCAGCGCGGCGCGCAGGCCCGCGCCGGTCATCACGGCCGCCGTGTCGCGCGCGAAATCGGCGCTCTTGTGGCGCGCGTCGTAGCCGATGACCACCAGGCCGGAACCGTCACCCTGCGCCTTGAGGTACGCGGCGAGTCCGGCCGCCGCCCGGATGACCACGGAACGGTTCATCCGCATCGGGCCCGCGCCCAGCTCACCGCGCAGCCCGGCGGTGCCGAACTGGAGGGTGCCGGCGAACCGGGCGCCCAGTTCCTCGGTGGCCTCGGCGGCGAGGAGCTTGGACAGCTCCTCCCGGGTCTCCGGGTCGGGGTCCTCGGCCAGCCATGCCTGGGCCCGGTTGATCAGCTCCGCGGGATCGGTAGCCACGTGATGCTCCTGACGGTGGATGCGGGTGGGGCGCGCGCTGAGGACAGCGGGGACGGGGCCCTCTCGGCTCGTCACGCATACCCGGTATCCGGGTACGGGGAGCCGCGGAACCGGCCAATGCCACTGGATGGCAGCGCACGCGGAGGGCCGCGCCGCGCGGCGGGGCGGTCCGGCGGGCGGACGGCGGGGCGGGTGCGGCGGTGACGGCGGCCGGCCCGGCGGGTGGGGTGCACCCGCCGTGGCCGTCGGCCGTCGTCGTCCGGGCGCGGCGCGGTGGCGCCGCGGTGCCTCAGAGCTTGCCGAGCACCTGGGCGAGCAGGCTGCCCATCCGGGTCGCGGAGTCGCGGCCGGCCTGGAGCACCTCTTCGTGGTTGAGCGGTTCGCCCGTCATGCCGGCGGCGAGGTTCGTCACCAGCGACAGGCCGAGCACCTCGGCGCCGGCCTCGCGCGCCGCGATGGCCTCCAGGACGGTGGACATGCCGACCAGGTCGGCGCCCAGGGTCCGGAGCATCTTGATCTCGGCCGGGGTCTCGTAGTGCGGGCCGGGGAGCTGGGCGTAGACGCCCTCCTCCAGGCTCGGGTCGACCTCCTTGCACAGCGCGCGCAGCCGCGGCGAGTACAGGTCCGTCAGGTCGACGAAGTGCGCGCCGGCGATCGGGGAGGTGGCGGTCAGGTTGAGGTGGTCGCTGATGAGGACCGGCTGGCCGGGGCGCATGCCCTCACGCAGGCCGCCGCAGCCGTTGGTGAGCACCACGGTCTTGCAGCCGGCCGCCACGGCGGTGCGGACACCGTGCGCGACGGCGGCGACCCCGCGGCCCTCGTAGTAGTGGGTGCGGCCCAGGAAGACCAGCGCCCGCTTCGCACCGACCTGGTACGAGCGGATCGTGCCGCCGTGCCCGGCGACGGCCGGCGCCGGGAAGCCGGGCAGCTCGGTGACGGGGAATTCGTGCTCGGGCGCGCCCAGGGCCTCGGCGGCCGGAGCCCAGCCGGAGCCCATCACCAGGGCGACGTCATGGGTCTCGGCGCCGGTCAGCTCGCGCAGACGGGCGGCGGCGTCGGCGGCGGCACCCTGGGGGTCGCGCGCGATGTCCGGAGTAACAGATGCGTTCACGCGGACGAGGGTAGCCGGTAATGCCCTACGCGCGTAGATGTCGCTGCTCACGGCTCTCGGTACGGAGCGTTGTGGCATCTGCCAAATGCATGTGCCCGGGCGCGTCGCGGCACCCGTACGGCGGCCTGCCCGCCGCGGCGCCGCCCGTCAGCAGGGCCGCTTGCGCAGCTCCATCACATAGTCGTGCGGTGCGCCCGCCGACTCCGCGGCGTCCGCGATCTCGCCCAGATAGCGGGCCGACGGCAGGCCGCCCTCGTAGCCGTTGAGGACGTAGATCCACGCCGCCTCGTCGCCGTCGAGGGTGTGCACCCGCACCCGCATCCGGCGGTAGATGTCCATGCCCACGCCCTCCCACCGGTCCATGGACTCCTCGTCCATGGGCGCGATGTCGTAGAGCGCGACGAAGAGCTGGGAGCGCGGCGATTCGACGACCGTCGCCAGCGCGCCCTCCCAGCCCATCTGCTCGCCCCCGAAGGTGAGCCGCCAGCCGTTGAGCCAGCCGGTGCCGCGCAGCGGCGAGTGCGGTGCGCGGCGGGACATCAGCCGCGCGTCGAGGTTGCCGGCGTACGCGGCGTAGAGCGACATGGTTCCGAGGGTACGGGAGGTTGCCCGCCGGGCTCGTGGCGCCGGGGGCCGGACGGAAGACCCGGTGGGGCGCGCCCCGGTTGCCGCCCGGGGACGGAGTACGCCCCCGGGCGAGAGCGACGTACGGGCGTGCGGGACAATGGAGTACGTGACTCGGATCGTGATCATCGGTGGTGGACCCGGCGGCTACGAAGCGGCCCTGGTGGCGGCTTCTCTCGGCGCGGAGGTGACCGTCGTCGACTGCGACGGTCTGGGCGGGGCGTCGGTGCTGACCGACTGCGTGCCGTCGAAGACTCTGATCGCCACCGCCGAGGTGATGACGACCTTCGACTCCTCGTACGAGGAGCTGGGCATCATCGTCGAGGACGACACGCCGCACGTGGACCGGCCCGCCCGGGTCGTCGGCGTCGACCTCGGCAAGGTCAACCGCCGCGTCAAGCGCCTCGCGCTCGCCCAGTCGCATGACATCACCGCCTCCGTGACCCGCGCCGGCGGCCGGGTCATGCGCGGCCGCGGGCGGCTGGAGCCGGGCCAGGCCCCGGACGGCTCCCGCAAGGTGACGGTCACCGCCGCCGACGGCACCACGGAGGGGCTGATCGCGGACGCGGTGCTGATCGCCACCGGCGCGCACCCCCGCGAGATCCCGGACGCGCTCCCGGACGGCGAGCGCATCCTGAACTGGACCCAGGTCTACGACCTCGACGAGCTGCCCGAAGAGCTGATCGTGGTGGGTTCCGGTGTCACCGGTGCCGAGTTCGCCGGTGCCTACCAGGCGCTCGGCTCCCGCGTCACCCTCGTCTCCTCCCGCGACCGCGTGCTGCCGGGCGAGGACCCGGACGCCGCCGCCGTCCTGGAGGACGTCTTCCGCCGCCGCGGCATGAACGTCATGTCGCGCTCCCGGGCTCAGTCCGCCAAACGGGTCGGCGACCGCGTCGAGGTCACCCTGGCCGACGGCCGCACCATCTCCGGCACGCACTGCCTGATGGCGGTCGGCTCCATCCCCAACACCGAGGGCATCGGGCTGGAAGCGGCCGGCGTCAAGCTCAAGGACTCCGGCCACATCTGGACCGACAAGGTCTCCCGCACCAGCGCCCAGGGCGTCTACGCGGCCGGCGACTGCACCGGCATCTTCGCGCTGGCGTCCGTCGCCGCGATGCAGGGCCGGATCGCGATGTACCACTTCCTCGGTGACGCGGTCACCCCGCTGAACCTCAAGACGGTCTCCGCGAACGTCTTCACCGACCCGGAGATCGCCACCGTCGGTTACTCCCAGGCCGACGTCGACAGCGGCCGGATCGACGCCCGGGTCGTGAAGCTCCCGCTGCTGCGCAACCCGCGCGCCAAGATGCAGGGCATCCGCGACGGTTTCGTGAAGCTGTTCTGCCGCCCCGGCACCGGCATCATCGTCGGCGGTGTGGTCGTCTCCCCGCGCGCCAGTGAGCTGATCCACCCCATCTCGATCGCGGTCGACAACAACCTGACCGTCGAGCAGATCGCCAGCGCCTTCACGGTCTACCCGTCGCTGTCCGGCTCGATCGCCGAGGTCGCCCGCCAGCTGCACACCCGCAAGGCCGGGAGCGAGTAACCGGCCCCGGGGCGTACCCCGGACGGCGGCAGCCGATTCACATGTTTGTGCCCCCCGTGCGCACTGCGGATGAAACGTCCCTGCGTCGGCCGGGGGGCCGGTGCGCTCCGGGGACCCGCCGCCGCGGGCGCCGGGAGGGCGACTGACCAGGTGTCACGCGGCACGGTTCCGCCCGGCAGTTCGACATCCGCACGACATATGCACACCGCATACCACGTCACGCTCCGCGCTGTGAACAACTTCCGTTAATTGGTGCAACCTGCTGAAAACAGACGGTCGTTGGCGTTACTGTCAGTTTCGTGTTCGCTGCAGAACGTCGCCAATTGATCCTTGAAATGGTGCGCGCCAATGGAGCCGTATCGCTCCGGGAGCTCGCCCGCGTCGTCCAGACCTCCGAAGTAACCGTACGGCGGGACGTGCGGGCGCTGGAGGCAGAAGGACTGCTCGACCGCCGGCACGGCGGTGCGGTCCTGCCGGGAGGCTTCACCCGCGAATCAGGATTCCCGCAGAAGTCCCATCTAGCGACCGCGGAGAAGACGGCCATCGCCGATCTCGCGGCCGGCTTCGTCGAAGAGGGCGAGGCCATCGTCGTCGGGGCCGGGACGACCACCCAGGAGCTGGCCCGCCGGCTCGCCCGCGTCCCCGGCCTGACCGTCGTCACCAACTCCCTCCTGGTCGCCCAGGCGTTGGCCCATGCCAACCGCGTCGAGGTCGTGATGACCGGCGGCACCCTGCGCGGCTCCAACTACGCGCTGGTCGGCAGCGGTGCCGAACAGTCGCTCCAGGGGCTGCGGGTGTCGCGTGCCTTCCTCTCGGGCAGCGGTCTGACCGCCGAGCGCGGCCTGTCCACCTCCAACATGCTCTCCGCCAGCGTCGACCGGGCGCTGGTGCAGGCGGCGGGGGAGGTGGTGGTGCTCGCCGACCACACCAAGCTCGGCTCCGACACGATGTTCCAGACCGTGCCCACGGACGTGATCACACGGCTGGTCACGGACGAGCCGCCGGGCCATGACGACCGCGCCGCCACGGAACTCCAGGCGCTGGCCGATCAGGGCGTCCAGATCGCCGTGGCCAACGGCTCGGGCCTGGGGCACGGGCCGGGGCAGCCGGGCAGGGACGGTGGGCCGGGGGACCGCAGAGGGCCCCGGCGGGACGTCCCGCTCCCGGGCCAGCGGCGCAGCCATGCGCCGGGCACCGGAGCCGGCGGGCCACAGCTCCGCTCGGCCCCGTCCCTCAGCGAGGCCGCCGGCGGCCGGGTCGCCGACCTGGCGCCACGGCGCCGCTGAGCACACCGGTCGGGGGCGCGCCACAGGGGCGCGCCGTCCCGGCGGCGCGGGCTGTCGCTAGCAGCTCTCCCCCTTCAGCCCGCGCAGGGTGAGTGTCAGTAGCCGGTCGGCGAGCTGGGGGTCGTCCGGGGATTCCTCGGCGGCCAGCGCGATGCCGTTGGTCAGTTGCATCAGATCGCCGATGCTCACGTCGGAGCGCACCGCCCCGGCCCGCTGGGCGCGGGTGAGCAGCGCCTCGCCGGCCTCCCGCATCGGCACGCTGCACCGCGCCATCCCCGAGCTGTCGTCCGCCGAGGCCGTCATCAGCGCCCGCGACAGCCCGCGGTAGGTGGTGGCGTGGGTGATGATCGCGCGCAGCCATTCGACCAGGGCGGCGCACGGCTGCGGGGCGTCGGCCAGCTCCCTGGCCTGGGTGAGCAGGGCGTCCACCTCTCCCTGGAAGACCGCGCCCATCAGGGCGGTCCGGTTGGGGAAGTGCCGGTAGAGCGTGCCGATGCCGACTCCGGCGCGGCGCGCGATGTCCTCCAGCGAGGTGTCCGTGCCGTGCTCGGTGAAGGCCGTACGGGCCTCGGTCAGCAGCCGTTCGTAATTGCGGCGGGCATCGGCCCGCATGGGGCGTACGTCCTGCGCCCGCGCCGGTGCGGTCGCCGCCGGGTCCGTCGTCTGCCGCTGCCCAGCCGTCTCGGTCGCCATCGCCGTCCTCCCTCGCCCCGGCCGGTCGCGGCCCGGTGGCTCCAGCATGCCATCGCGTCCTCGGCGGCTGCCCGGGTGCTGTGGACAAGGCTTGACGGATGGTGCCTCCGAACGGTCGGGGCGGTCCGGCCGCGCCCGCCCGGTGGCCGTCCGGCGGACCGGGGGTGAAGTCCCGGCGTCCCCCGGCGGTCGCGCGGCCGAACACCGTGCCGGACCCGCAACGCCGCGCCTCCAAGGGCCATCAAACCAGGCGCAATGAGGTCTTCCGGGGTGTTCCGGAGACCCGGGAGGACGCCGTGCCGGACCGCCGGGAACGGGGGCGCGGCGCGGGACATCTGGGGAAGAACGTCATGGGACTGACCAGCCGGCCGCTGTTGTACGCCATGATCGCGGTCGCCGTGGTCTGTGTGGGCCTCACGCTCTGGCTCTGGCCGCGGTTCGCCGGGCGCGGGCCGCGGGCGCTGCTGGGGCGGCTCGGCTCGATCGTCGCGACCCAGCTGGCCGTCGTGGCGGCGCTCGGCCTCGTGGTGAACGCCAACTTCCAGTTCTACGGGTCCTGGCACGAACTGCTCGGCCTGTACGACGACGCCCCGGCCGCCGTCGGCAAATGGGGCGGCCAGGGGGCGGCCGGTCCCGTCGGCGACCCGTCGAAGGGGCTCGTCCAGCCCTCGGGGCCGGAGGGCCTGGACAAGGTGCACGGGCTGCCGAAGGGGGCGCCGGAGCAGCACGGCAAGGTCGAGACCGTACGGATCGTCGGGAAGCGGACCCGGGCGGTGAACCCGGCGTACGTCTATCTGCCGCCGCAGTACTTCCAGCCCCAGTTCGCCCGCCAGCGGTTCCCGGTCGTCGTCGCGCTCAGCGGCTACCCCGGCGGCACCTTCCTGCTGGGCCAGCATCTGCGGCTGCCGCAGACCGCCGGGCGGCTGATCCGGGCCGGCAGGATGCAGCCGACGGTCATCGTGATGCTGCGGCCCACCATCGCCCCGCCCCGCGACACCCAGTGCGTCGATGTGCCGGGCGGGCCGCAGGCCGAGACCTTCTTCGCCCGCGATGTGCCGGAGGCGCTCCGGTCGCACTACCGCGTCGGCCACGACCCCGGCGGCTGGGGCCTGCTGGGCTACTCCTCGGGCGGCAGCTGCGCCCTCCAGCTCGCCATGCGGCACGACCGTACGTACACCGCGGCGGCCGCCCTGTCGCCCGACTACAAGGTCAGCAACGACGCCACGACCGGCAACCTCTTCGGCGAGGGCCGCGACCGGGTGCGCCGCCGCCAGGAGTACGACCTGATGTGGCGGCTGCGGCAGCTGCCCGCGCCCCGGGTGAACGTCCTGGTGGGCACCAGCCGCACCGGCGAGAAGAACTACCCGGCGGCCCGGGACTTCCTCGCCGCCGTCAAACCGCCGATGACGGCGGACTCCGTCGTCCTCCCGCACGGCAGCCACAACTTCGCCACCTGGCGCCGCGAACTGCCCGCCGCGCTGGAGTGGATGGGCAGGTCGCTGAGCTTCCCGGAGGACGTGGTGGGGAACTCGTAGGAGACCTGGAACGACGCGAGGGGCTCCCGGCGGTCACACGCCGGGAGCCCCTCGTCCGTCGGGCGGGATGCCCTCGGGTCAGTCCTTGATCTCGCAGATCACCGCGCCGGAGGTGAGGGCCGCGCCGACCTCGGCGGTCAGGCCCTTGATGGTGCCCGAGCGGTGGGCGTTGAGCGGCTGCTCCATCTTCATCGCCTCCAGGACGACGACCAGCTCGCCCTCGGTGACCTGCTGGCCCTCCTCGACGGCGACCTTGACGATGGTGCCCTGCATCGGGGAGGCGAGCGCGTCGCCGGAGGCGGCGCCGCCGGACTTCTTGGCGGCCTTCCGCTTCGGCTTGGCACCGCCGGCGACCGCGGCCCGGGCCAGCGGCATGCCCAGCGAGGACGGCAGCGAGACCTCCAGGCGCTTGCCGCCGACCTCGACGACGACCGTCTCGCGGGTGTCGGCCTCGGCCTCGTCCGCGCCGGGGGCGGCGAACGGGGGGATCTCGTTGACGAACTCGGTCTCGATCCAGCGGGTGTGGACCGTGAACGGGTCGGCGGAGCCGGTGAGTTCGGGGGCGAACGCCGGGTCCTGGACCACCGTGCGGTGGAACGGGATGGCGGTGGCCATGCCCTCGACGGTGAACTCCGCCAGCGCCCGCGCTGCGCGCTGGAGGGCCTGCTGACGCGTGGCGCCGGTGACGACCAGCTTGGCCAGCAGGGAGTCCCAGGCCGGGCCGATGACGCTGCCGGACTCCACGCCCGCGTCCAGGCGGACACCGGGACCGGCCGGCCCGTCGAAGCGGGTGACCGTGCCGGGCGCCGGGAGGAAGTTGCGGCCCGGGTCCTCGCCGTTGATCCGGAACTCGAAGGAGTGGCCGCGGACCTCCGGGTCGTCGTAGCCGAGCTTCTCGCCGTCGGCGATCCGGAACATCTCACGGACCAGGTCGAGGCCGGTGACCTCCTCGGTGACCGGGTGCTCGACCTGGAGGCGGGTGTTGACCTCCAGGAAGGAGATCGTGCCGTCCTGCCCGACGAGGAACTCGCAGGTGCCCGCGCCCTCGTAGCCGGCCTCCTTGAGGATGGCCTTGGACGCGCGGTACAGCTCGGCGTTCTGCTCGGCCGTCAGGAACGGGGCCGGGGCCTCCTCCACCAGCTTCTGGTGGCGGCGCTGGAGCGAGCAGTCACGGGTCGAGACGACGACCACGTTGCCGTGCTTGTCGGCCAGGCACTGGGTCTCCACGTGCCGGGGGCGGTCCAGGTAGCGCTCGACGAAGCACTCGCCGCGGCCGAAGGCGGCGACCGCCTCGCGCACCGCGGAGTCGTACAGCTCCGGAACCTCTTCGAGCGTCCGGGCCACCTTCAGGCCGCGGCCGCCGCCGCCGAAAGCCGCCTTGATCGCGATGGGCAGGCCGTGCTCCTTGGCGAAGGCCACGACCTCCTCCGAGCCGGATACCGGGTCGGGCGTGCCGGCGACCAGCGGCGCACCGGCGCGCTGGGCGATGTGCCGCGCGGCGACCTTGTCGCCGAGGTCGCGGATGGCCTGCGGGGGCGGGCCGATCCAGGTCAGCCCGGCGTCCAGGACGGCCTGCGCGAACTCGGCGTTCTCCGACAGGAAGCCGTACCCGGGGTGGATGGCGTCCGCGCCCGAATCGGCGGCGGCCGCCAGGACCTTGGCGATGTCCAGGTAACTGCTGGCAGGAGTGTCACCGCCCAAGGCGTACGCCTCGTCTGCCGCGCGTACGTGCAGCGCGTCCCGGTCGGGGTCGGCGTAGACGGCTACGCTGCCGATCCCCGCGTCCCGGCATGCACGGGCAACGCGAACAGCGATTTCGCCACGGTTGGCGATGAGCACCTTGCGCACGATGGGTCCTTCCTTGGCGCTTCGCCGCATCTATTGGATGCCGCGATTTTAGGGACTGGCGACACCGCGTGCCGACCCGTTCCCTGGGGTGAGCTTGCCCACACGGAGTGTGCCCGGGACGCCAGTGAGGGAGCGAAGTCCCCTGGTGTCCCAGGGTAGGCCCGGATTTACGGGCTCCGGCTCAGGACCCGGTGTGGCCTAGGTCTCGGACTTCGGTCGTCCAGCGGATCGTCAATTCTTTGTGGAGTCCCTACGAATGGGCGAAGGAATCTTTGCGGTCGGCTCCGTCCGTCGGCGCGCCGCCGGCCCCGCCGTCCGCGGTCGGCCGCACCCACCCGCGCACCACCCCTGCCCGGCTATTGCCCTCCGCCGACCCCTTCACGGGCAGGGGGGACCCCCAGTAGCGTGCCCGATGCCTACCCGTACCCATGGGTAACAGGGGTCACGGCGGCAACAGGCGCCCGCATGGCGCACCGGGCAGGGCGAACGGCGGAAGTGGGTGGACGGGGTGAGGGTGGCACGACGGCCGGTGGCCCTGGCAGCGGCGGTGGTACTGGTCCTGGAGGCGTTCGGGATCGTGCTGCTCAACTGGATTCTGAGCATCGTCGTCGACCGGCAGCAGATGTCGCTGGCCGGCCTGCAGCCCCGCGCGATGTCCACCGGCTCCTGGATCGGCGGCATCGTCTTCGGCCTCTACCTGCTGTTCTGCGCCGGCGTCCTGCTCCGCAGCGCCCTGCGCGACCGCGCCCCCGGCGGCTTCACCCGGATCGCCCTCATCAGCTGCGCGGTGGTCCACGGGATGCTCGGCGCCTTCGCCGTCGGGCTGGTCGGCTGGGTCGCCTTCGTCGCGATGATGGCCGTGCTGGGGCTGCTGGTGCTGACACTGATGGCGTACGGCGAGGGCCTTACGGGGGATGCGCATGGAAACGCGGAAAATCCCCCGAACGGCGCACCGCCGGTGGCCCCGACGTCCGCCTGACGCACGTCCGGTCGCTCCATGTCCGCCTGAGCCGCATCCGCACGATGCACGTCCGTCCGAGCCACGTCCGGCCGATGCACGTCCACCGGCTTCATGCCCGCCCCCGCCGCCTCCGTCCGGCGGCCGTGGTCCGGACCCCTCCGAGCGGGCCCGAACTCCCCGCGCCCCGGGGCGAGTCGACGCCCCCGGGGGCTCTGCGACACGCCCGGGTAGGCTCTTCGCGCGATGTCGGAGGACGGGGGACGGGGCATGCCTGCATCGGCTGCGGGTGCGCAGGGCCGTGCGCGCGGGAGCGCGATCGGGCCCTACACGGTGTTGCGGGAGCTGGATGACGAGCCGTCCGGCATACCCGTGCCGGAGCGGCGGTTCATCGGGCGGAGCGCGGACGGCGACCGGACGGTCCTGATCGGCGTGCCGCTGCCGGGCGCGGACTCCGGCCGGTTCCTGGCCGAGGCGGCGGACTCGCGCTATCTGCTCGGCCCCTGGTCGTCACCGGCCGCCGAGGTCGCCGCCGCCGGTGACGACCCCTGGCACGCCCGCCCGTACGCGCCGGTGCTGCCGCTGCCCGCCGCGCTCACCGTGCACGGCGGCCCGCTGCCCGAGCGCACCGTACGGGCCCTGGGCGCGGCCCTCGTCGAGACCCTGGTGATCGGGCACGGGCAGGGCCTGGCCCATGCCGGGGTGTCGCCCGCCGCGGTGCTGCTGGCGGCCGACGGGCCCCGGCTGACCTGCTTCGGGTCGGTACGGGCCGCCGCCGGGGACGGCACCCCGCGCTCCGGGCTGCCGGGCCTGGAGTCCGGAAGCCTGCCGCCGGAGCAGGCCACCGGCGGCAGGCCGCATCCGGCGGGCGACGTCTACGCGCTCGGCGCGACGCTCGCCTACGCCGCGACCGGGCACACCGTGCCGGAGCGGGACGAGCTGCCGGCCGCCCTGCGGTCCGTCGTCACGGCCTGCCTGTCCCGGGAACCGGCGGCCCGCCCGCGCCCCGCCGAACTGCTCGACCTCCTCACGGCGGACGGCCCGCCCGCCCCGGCCTCCGGGCCGCCGCACTCCGCCACGCTGCCCGACGCCGACGGCGGCCCGGCCGGCCGGGCCGCCGCGCTGCTCGCCCCCGGCTGGCTGCCCGGCCGGATCATCGCGGCCCTCGCCCGCCAGTCGGCGGGGCTGCTCGCCGCCGACCTCCCGGTTCCGCCCGCCCCACAGGACTGACCGCCATGCCTTTCCCGCTCGCCCATGACGACCCGCCCGGCCTGGGCCCGTACCGCCTCATCGCCCGGCTGGGCAGCGGCGGTATGGGCACCGTCTTCCTGGCCCGCTCCCCGGGCGGCCGGACCGTGGCGCTCAAGACGATGCACGCCCGGATCGCCACCACCACCGAGTTCCGCACCCGGTTCCGGCTGGAGGCGGATGCCGCCCGGGTGATCGGCGGCCGGTACGGCGCCCAGGTCGTCGACGCCGACCCGCTCGCCGAAACCCCCTGGATGGCCACCGAGTACGTGCTCGGGCCGCCCCTCGACGAGGCGGTGGGGGCGGCCGGTCCGCTGCCCGAGGCCTCGGTGCGTGCCCTGGGGGCGGCGCTGTGCGCGGCGCTCGGCCAGCTCCACCACTCGGACGTCGTGCACCGTGACCTCAAGCCGTCGAACATCATGGTCACGGCGCACGGCCCGAAGGTCATCGACTTCGGTATCGCCCGCGCCCTCGGGGACGCCCGGCTGACCCACACGGGTGCCGCGGTCGGCACCCCGGCGTTCATGTCGCCGGAGCAGGCCACCGGGCAGGAGCACACCCCGGCCGGGGACGTCTTCGCGCTCGCCGGGGTCCTGGTCTTCGCCGCCACCGGCCACGGCCCGTTCGGCGACGGCCGGCCCGCCGACCTCCTCTACCGGGTGCGCTACAGCGAGCCCGACCTCGGCGGCGTCCCGGCCGCCCTCGTCCCGGTGCTGTCCCGCGCGCTGGCCAAGGACCCGGCCGGGCGCCCGTCCACCGCCGAGCTGGCCGCCGGACTCCACGACGGTGGCGGGGAGTTCGCCGACCATCTGCCGGACGCGGTGCTCGCCGAGATCGGACGGCGGGCCGGCGAGGTCTGGCAGGTCGTGCCGCAGCGGCTGCCCGCACCGCCCGACGAGCCGGCGACCGTGCCGTCCGCCGAGGCCCCGGCCGCCCGCGGGCTGTCCCGCCGGGGGCTGCTGCTGGCGGGCGCCGGCTCGGTGCTCGGCGTCGCGGGCGCCGGGGCGGGGGTGTGGGCCTGGCTGGGGCGGGACCGGTCGGCGCCGGGGTCCGCCACCGGGCCCGGGTACACCGAGCCGGAGCCGGGGCCGAGCGTCAGCGCGCTGAAGAAGAAAAAGCTGGACTCGGTGTGGCAGAAGCAGATCAGCGGCCCCGACGACGACCAGAACCCCGACGTGCCGATGGTGGCCGGCGACCAGGTCGTCATGGTGTCCGGTGCCGAGGCGCGCGGGGTGGACGCGCGGACCGGGGAGACCCGGTGGACATTCAAACTGTCCTGGGACGCCAGCTGGCAGGCCGCCTCGGACGGCACCCACGTCTACCGGATCGTGAGGGCCGGAGCAGGGGAGCCCGGCTCGTGGTACCTCGCCCGTGTCGACCTGACGACGGGCAAGGAGGGCCGCCGTCTCGCCCCGGTGTCGGACGATCACGACTACGGCCTCACCAGCCGATTGCTGGCCGTCGCCGGCGACACGGCCTGTCTGGCGGTCTCCCAGGGCATGCCCAAGAAGTACGAACGCCAGGTCCGTTGGTCCGTGGTGGCGCTCGACCTCACCAACGGGAGCCGGAAGTGGAGCGACCCCCTTCCGTTCCACGCCGCCGAGAGCAACGAGAACCACGTCCTGACCGCCAAGGTCACCGGCCGCCTCCTGGTGACCCTCCAGCAGATGAACGACGCCTCGGTCCGGATCGTCGCCCGCGACCTCCGCACCGGGAAGGTCACCTGGGACAAGCCGTGGAAGGGCGCCGACCGGCGGCTCGTACGGGACCCGCTCACGACCGATGACAAGCATCTCTACCTGGGCTACGGCCCGTTGCGGGCGCTGCGGCTGAGCGACGGCGGCCAGGTGTGGGACACCTCCGGCACCCGCCCCGGGAAGACGTACGGACCGCCGGCCCTCAAGGACGGTGTGCTGTACGCGGTGGAGGAGGACCTCGGCGTGGTCGCGTTCGACCCCGGCGGCGGGAAGCCGCGGTGGACGGAGAAGAGCGAGGAGGGCAGGTCGGCGGACCACCTCGTCCGCCCCGTGATCGGCTCCGCGTACGCCTACTCGTACAGCTTCACCGGCGAGTACCTCCGGGCCGTCGGTCTCGCCTCGCACACCACCGAGCAGCTGTACAAGACCACCGGAACGAAGTTCCTCGCCCATGAGAAGAGCCGGATGGTCATCGCCTCCGGGCGCGACTTCCTCGCGGGCTTCCCGCTCCACTGAACCCGCCGCCCCTGCCCCCAAGCCCGCACCGGCCACGCACTCGTGTGAAGGACACCGTCATGAAACCGCTCGGCACCGGCGACCCGATCCGCCTCGGTCCGTACCGCCTGCTCGGCGTGCTCGGTGAGGGCGGCATGGGCAAGGTCTATGTCGGCCAGGACGCCGGAGGTACCGTCGCCGCGGTCAAGGTCCTGCGGCCCGAACTCACCGGCGAGGAGAACCTCGCCCGCCGCTTCGTCCGGGAGGCGCAGGCGGCGACCGCCGTGACCAGCAAGGGCGTGGCCCGGGTGCTGGGCACGGACACCGAGGCCGGACGCCCGTGGATCGCCACCGAGTTCCTGGCCGGTCCGCCCCTCGACGAGGCCGTGGAGACGTACGGCCCCTTCGACGAGCCCGCCGTACGCGCCCTCGCCGCGTCGCTCGCGCACACTCTCGCCGACATCCATGCCACCGGCCTGATCCACCGCGACCTCAAACCGCCGAACATCGTCCTGACCTCGGACGGCCCGCGCGTCATCGACTTCGGCATCGCCCGTCCCGAGCACGGCCTGACCCTGACCACCACCGGACAGGTCCCGGTCACCCCCGGCTACGGCGCCCCCGAACAGGTCCTGGGCCGCCGGGTCGCGGCCCCCGCCGACGTCTTCTCCCTGGGCGCCGTCCTGGTCCACGCGGCCAGTGGGCGGCGGGCCTTCGACGGCAGCCACATCGCCGCCCTCCAGTACAAGGTGGTGCACGAAGAGCCCGACCTGACCGGCGTCCCGGAGGAGCTGCGCCCGCTCGTCCTCCCCCTCCTGGCCAAGGACCCGGCCGTGCGCCCCACGCCCGCGCAGATCGCCGCGGCCTTCGCGCCACCGCGCGGCGCCGAACGGGCCTGGCGGCGCGGCCCGGTGAGCCAGGCGATCAAGGAGCGGGAGAGCGGCCTCCACGCGCTGACCACCGCGGTCGACGGAGCGACGCCCTCCGGGCAGGTCTCCCGCCGCCGGCTGCTCACCGGCCTCGCCGCGGGCGGAGTGGTGCTCACCGCGGGCGGCGGGGCGGCCGCCGCCTGGTGGCCGCGGCCCCCGAAGCCGCCCAAGAAGAAGGTCGACCTCTTCGCCTACCCGCCCGCCGCCAGGACGCCCACCGCGCACCTGCTCAACGCGGACGACGGGGACTTCGTCGTCGGCGAGTCCCTGAAGGAGCTGTGGGCGGTGCACGACCTCGCCCACAACACCCCGGCCCCCCTGCCCGTCCGGGACGTTGTCGTCTTCGGTGTCCGTGGCGGCGGGATCGCCGCCCACAACGTCGTGGACGGCGAACGGCGTTGGGCCGCCCCTGACATCAAGGCCAACGGCCGCTACGTGTCCCTCTCGGACCGTTTGCTCGTGGCTGTTGACGCCAAGGGGACGCTGCGCACCTTCGTCCCCACCACGGGGGAGCCGCGGTGGACCGCCGCGGTCGGCGCCGAGGCGGTGCTGGCTGCCGACGACACGGCCGTCTACGTGCTGACGAAGGACGACCGGCTGCGCGCCGTCGGCCGTTCCGACGCGAAGGTCCGCTGGACCGTGCCCCTCGACAAGCCCTTCCGCAAGGCGAATCTGCCGGGGGTCATCGCCCATGGCCGGCTCGTTCTGGGCACCTACGACGGCAATGTCCTCGTCGTGTACACCGCGGACGGCCGCCGGGCCTGGGAGCTGCGCGGCCAGTCCGACACCATCATCCGCCCGTCCTGTCACGGCAGTACCGTCTACCTCCACGGCAAGTCGATGACGGCCCGGCGGATCATCGACGGCAAGGAGGTGTGGACGGTCCGCAGGCGCACCCTGCCGATCCACCTGAAGGGCAAACCGCCCTACGCGGAGTGGGGCCCGGTGACCGCCACGGCGGACGCCCTGTATACCGTGCACGAGGGCTATCCCGGCGAGCCCGCATACGCTGCCAAGTGGCGTCCCAGCGACGGCCATTATGCGTCCGGGCTCAGTGGCAGGACCAACATCTACACCCCAATGATCCTCCACGGGCACGGCCTGTGGATGATCGCGGGTGACGAAGCGGACGGCGGGGTCAGCGCGGTGAACCCGGAGAGCGGCCGGCAGGTCGCGACGTACACCGTGGGGGAGGGCGGCCGCCAGGCCCTGGCGGCCGACGGCAACCGCGTGTTCGCCATGAACGACGACTCGCTCTACGCCCTCCCGGTGTTCTGACGCCCCGCCCGCCGCCGTCCGTCCCCTACTTCACCGGCGCGTGCTCGCGCAGCACCTCCAGGAAGGCGCGCATCCAGTCGGGGTGGTCGGGCCAGGCGCGGGCCGAGACGAGCTTGCCGTCGACCACCGCGGCGCCGTCGACGAAGGTGCCGCCGGCCAGTTCGACGTCCGGTGCGCAGGCGGGGTAGGCGGCGGTGCGGCGGCCCTTGAGGACGCCCAGGGGGGCCAGCGAGAGGGCCGCGTGGCAGATGTGGGCGACGGGCTTGTCGGCGTCGAAGAAGTGGGTGACGACGCGGCGGAAGCCGGCGTCGTTGCGGAGGTACTCGGGAGCCCGGCCGCCGGGGAGCACCAGTGCCGCGTACTCGGCCGGATCGACCTCGGACAGGGCGAGGTCGGCGGGCCAGGAGTGGCCCTCGCGCTCCACGTAGGTGTCGAAGTCGTCGACGAAGTCATGGACGACGAACCGCAGCTTCTTGCGGGAGAGGGCCGCGACGCGGGGTTCGTACCCCTCCTCCAGGAGCCGCTGGTAGGGGTAGAAGAACTCCAGGTCCTCGGTGGCGTCACCGGCGATGATCAGGATCTTCGGCATGGCGCGGGCTCCTCATGACGGTGCCGATCGGGGCGATCGACGCGTTCCGGATCAATCGGTTCCCCACTCGGTGACTTCGAATGCGTCGCCCACCGACACCTTTCCGGTGGCCAGCACCGAGAACTTCGAGCCGAACGCCACCCCGCCCTCGGGCACCCGGCGGTAGGCGGCGAGCGTGCGCAGCGGCTCGGGCCCGGCCTTGCCGCCGGTCCGCTGGTCGACGAGGGTGACCGCGCAGCGGACGGCGAGTTTGGTGAACCCCAGCGCGCCGCCGCCGACCGTGACCCGCCGGGCCCGGTCCTCGGTCTGCGGGGTGTCCCAGCCGTCCACCACGAAGTTGGGCCGGAACCGCGCCATCGGGACCGGTGCGCGGCCGGCCGCGGCGATCCGGTGGTTGAGGTCGTCGAAGGAGGCCAGCGAGAGGACGTGCACGGCGCTGCTGTCGGCGAAGCCGGAGGTGCCGGGGGTGAGGCCGTCGGTGACCCGGTCGTGCTCCGGCGGTACCCGCACCAGCCGGCTCTCCGCGCCCAGCGCCCCGGACAGCCACCCGGCCACCCCGTCCCCCTGGTCCACGGCGCGGTACGGCGTGCCGAACATCTCGACCTCGGACCGGGCCGGCGAGCCGGTGCCGAGGTCGACGTCCAGGCGGAACGGGTCCCGGTCCGGCGCGTGCAGGGTGAGGTGGGTGCCGTCGGCGCCGACCTCCGGGCGGATCACCGCCAGCCGGGGGTCCGTGCGCTGGCTGCGGAAGACGCCGCCGGGGCCGACGACCAGGAAGGTGCGGTCGTGGGCGAGGCCGGCCGGGGTGAGTTCCGCCTCGGCCGCCGGGACACCGGCGCAGCCCTTGACGGGGTAGCTGATCAGCTCGACGACTGTTGCCATACGGGCAGCGTAGGCGGCGGACGTCCGCGCGTTCCGGCCTTTTACCGCCGGTGGCCGCTTTCCGCCGTGTGCCGTACGGCGCCGCCGCTCAGGTCCACAGCTCGGTGATCGCGACGTCCAGATCGGCGAGCAGCCGGCGCAGCAGCGGCAGGGAGAGCCCGATGACGTTGCCGGGGTCGCCGTCGATGCCGTCGATGAAGGGGGCGGAGCGGCCGTCGAGGGTGAAGGCGCCCGCGACGAACAGCGGTTCGCCGCTGGCGACGTAGGCGGCGATCTCCTCGTCGGCCGGCTCGCCGAAGCGGACCGTGGTCGAGGCGGTGGCGGACACCCGGCGGCCGGTCGCGGTGTCGATGACGCAGTGGCCGGTCTGCAGGACGCCGGAGCGGCCGCGCATGGACTTCCAGCGGGCGGTGGCGTCCTCGGCGTCGGCGGGCTTGCCGAGCGCCCGCCCGTCCAGCTCCAGCACCGAGTCGCAGCCGACGACCAGGGCACCGGCGGCCTCCGGGCGGGCGGCGACCACCTCGGCCTTCGCCTCGGCCAGCACCCGGGCCAGCTCACCGGGGGTGTCCGCGGTGAGCGCCTCCTCGTCGACGCCGCTGACGATGACCTCGGGGGCCAGTCCGGCCTGCCGGAGCAGGCCCAGCCGGGCGGGGGACTGGGAGGCGAGGACGAGACGGCGGGGGCGGGGCTCTTCGGTCATGCCCGCCATCGTACGGAGCCCCGGGCGCCGGGGCGCCGCCCGGACTACTTCTTGAGCACCGCCTCCATGACCGACTTCGCGATCGGCCCGCCCAGCTTGCCGCCGGCGATCTCCTCGCGGGGAATGTTCATGTCCTTGGGGTCGACGAAGACGGCGACCGCCACCGGGGAGCTGCCGTCGCTCTGCTTGGCGTAGGAGACGAACCAGGCGTAGGGGCGCTCGTCGTGGACGTTCGCGCCGTGCTGGGCGGTGCCGGTCTTGCCGCCGACGGTCACCCCGTCGATCGCGGCCTTGTCGGCGGTGCCCTCGTCGACGGTGTACTCCATCATCTCCTGCACCTTCTTCGCGGTGCCGGCGGAGACGGCCTGGGACATCATCTTGGGCTTGGTCTTCTCGATCGTCGACAGGTCGGAGCCGCGCACCTCGTCGACCAGGTGCGGCATCATCACCTTGCCGTCGTTGGCGAGGCCGGCGGCCACCATCGCCATCTGCATCGGCGTGCTGGTCAGGCTGCCCTGGCCCATACCGGTCAGCGCGGTCTGCGGCTTGTCGAGCTTGTCCGGGTAGAGGCTCTTGGTGGCCAGCAGGTCGCCGAGGTCCTCGTCGTAGACGTTCTCGTTGAAGCCGAACTTCTCGGCGGTCTCGCGCATCTTGTCCTTGCCGACCTTCAGCGCGGCGTCGAGGAAGACGTTGTTGCACGACCACTGCATGCCGGTCTTCAGCGAGGCCTTGTCGCAGGGCGCGCCCGCGACGTCGTTCCCGACCTTCGTGGTGCTCTGCGGCAGCTGGTAGGGGGCGGGCGCCCCCGACGAGGCGTTGATGTCGCTGACCACGCCGTGCTCCAGGGCCGCCGCCGCGGTGAGGATCTTGAAGGTGGAGCCGGGGGCGTAGGTCTCGCGCAGCGCCCGGTTGCTCAGCGGCTTGGACTTGTCGTCGTCCAGCGCCTTGAACTTCTTGCCCTCGGCGTTGGAGATGCCGGTGAAGAGCGAGGGGTCGTAGGAGGGGGTGGAGGCGAGCGCGAGCACCCGGCCGTCGCGCGGGTCGAGCGCGACCACCGCGCCCTTGGCGTCGAGGTCGGTCAGGCCCTTGTAAGCGGCCTTCTGCGCCGCGGGGTCGATGGTGGTGATCACGTCGCCGCCGCGCGGCTTCTCGCCGGTGAGGATGTCCTTGGCGTTCTTGAGGGCGAGCCGGTCGTCCTTGCCGCTGAGCACCTTGTTGTAGATGCCCTCCAGGAACGTCGTCCCCTGCGCCTGGGAGGCGAAGCCGGTGACCGGCGCGTACATCGGGCCGTTCTTGTACGTCCGCTTGTACTTGAAGTCACCGGGTGTCGCCGCCGAGCCGGTGACCGGCTTGCCGCCGACGATGATGTTGCCGCGCGGGTAGGAGAACGCCTCGATCTTGACGCGCCGGTTGTTCGGGTCGTTGGCGAGCTTCTCGCCCTGGACGAACTGGACCCATGTCACGCGGGCCAGCAGGGCCAGCACCAGCACCCCGCAGAACACGGCTATATGCCTCAGCGGCCTGTTCATCGCTCTCCCACTCCCGTCCGGCTTCCGCCCGGGCGGCCGGACGCCCGAATTGCGCTCTCAAAAGAGGAAGAAGCGATTTCGGGGGACACGGTTGCGGGCGGGGACTGTGAGCGTCGCCTCTCCGCGTACGGGAACGATGATCTTCCGGTGTGCGGGAGCGGCTATCGCCCCGAGAGCAGGACCATCAGCACCACCGCGGCCACGGCCAGTACCACGCCCATCCGGCGGAGCTTCGCCTGCACGTCGCGCAGCTCCTCAGGAGGTTCATCGGGCGGATCTGACCACAGCATGTACCGATCCTGGGCCCGGGAACGGCCGTGGCGCCTGAGTACGCGTACTCAGGCGCCACGGTGCAAAGGACTAGTCAGTGCATCATGCACCGACCTGGCGGCCCCGGCGGCCACCCGGTGTCAGCCGGTCAGTGCGGCCAGTAACTCGTCCGCCAGGCCCGCGGCCCCGGATGCGGCATCCGCGACCGCGCCGGAACGGTGGACGCGGGGTCCGACCACTCGGTGCCGCGGTCCGCCTCGCCGGGCGGGACCGCGGCGGCGGCCGCCGCGCGGGCCTGTACCACCGCCACGGCGGCGGCCAGCTCCTCAGGGGTGGGATTGCCCCGTACGACCTTGATCATGGAGATCGGCTCCCTTCGCCGGTTCCGCTCGTTGCTGCTGGTTGCCGGTCAGAGCGGGATGTTGCCGTGCTTCTTCGGCGGCAGCGACTCGCGCTTGTTGCGCAGCGTGCGCAGCCCGCGGACGATGTGCCGGCGCGTCTCGGACGGCGTGATCACCGCGTCGACATAGCCGCGCTCGGCCGCGACGTACGGGTTGAGCAGGGTGTCCTCGTACTCCTGGATCAGCTCTTGGCGCCGCGCGTCCTGCGCCGCCGGGTCCTCGATCGCGGCCAGCGTGCGGCGGTGCAGGATGTTGACCGCGCCCTGCGCGCCCATCACGGCGATCTGCGCGGTCGGCCAGGCCAGGTTGAGGTCCGCGCCCAGGTGCTTGGAGCCCATGACGTCGTACGCGCCGCCGAACGCCTTGCGCGTGATGACCGTGATCAGCGGGACCGTGGCCTCCGCGTACGCGTAGATCAGCTTGGCGCCGCGCCGGATGATGCCGTCCCACTCCTGGTCGGTGCCGGGCAGGAAGCCGGGCACGTCCACGAAGGTGAGCACCGGGACGTTGAACGCGTCGCAGGTCCGCACGAACCGGGCGGCCTTCTCCGAGGCCTTGATGTCCAGGATGCCCGCGAACTGCATCGGCTGGTTGGCGACCACACCGACCGCATGGCCCTCGACCCGCCCGAAGCCGGTCAGGATGTTCGGCGCGAACAGCGGCTGGGTCTCCAGGAATTCGTGGTCGTCCAGGACATGCTCGATCGCGGTGCGCATGTCGTACGGCTGATTGGCCGAATCCGGGATCAGGACGTCCAGCTCACGGTCGACGTCCGAGGTCTCCAGGTCCGCCTCCTCGGGGAAGGCGGGCGGCTCCGAGAGGTTGTTGGACGGCAGGTAGGACAGCAGCCCCTTGACGTACTCGATGGCGTCCTTCTCGTCACCCGCCATGTGGTGCGCCACGCCCGAGGTGGTGTTGTGCGTCCGGGCGCCGCCCAGCTCCTCGAAGCCGACGTCCTCACCGGTGACGGTCTTGATGACGTCGGGCCCGGTGATGAACATGTGCGAGGTCTGGTCGACCATGACCGTGAAGTCGGTGATGGCGGGGGAGTAGACCGCGCCGCCCGCACACGGGCCGACGACCAGGCTGATCTGCGGGATCACGCCGGAGGCGTGGGTGTTGCGGCGGAAGATCTCGCCGTACATGCCCAGCGAGACCACGCCCTCCTGGATGCGCGCGCCGCCGGAGTCGTTGATGCCGATGACCGGGCAGCCGGTCTTGAGGGCGAAGTCCATCACCTTGACGATCTTCTCGCCGAAGACCTCGCCCAGCGCCCCGCCGAAGACCGTGAAGTCCTGGGAGAAGACGGCCACCGGACGGCCGTCGACCGTGCCGTAGCCGGACACCACGCCGTCGCCGTAGGGGCGGTTCTGCTCCAGCCCGAAATTCGTCGACCGGTGCCGCGCGAACTCGTCCAGCTCGACGAACGAGCCCTCGTCCAGCAGCAGGTCGATGCGCTCACGCGCCGTCAACTTGCCTTTCGCGTGCTGCTTTTCCACGGCACGGGCGGAACCGGCGTGCGTGGCCTCTTCGACCCGCCGCTGCAGATCCGCCAGTTTGCCCGCGGTGGTGTGGATGTTTGCTTCCGGCTCGGACATCGGGATGCGGCTCCTGCTCGTCCTGGACTGGTGCTCGTACTGAGGGTGGTACGGGTTTGGCTACCGATTCGTAGCGTATCCGCGGGACTGCTCAGCGGCACTGCGTCGTTGACCACACCTAGGCTGGTCCCATGACGCCTCAACCACCGGAAAACCGGGACAAAGACGCCGGCCGCTGGAGCGATCTGGGCCGCCCCCCGCTGAACGCCACGGCGCTGCGGCGCGCCCTGGTGCGCCCCGGCGCGCTCTGGACCTCCCTGGACGTCGTCCCGGCCACCGGCTCCACCAACACCGACCTGGCGGCCCGCGCGGCCGAGGGCGCGGCCGAGGGCGCCGTCCTGGTGGCCGAGGAACAGTCCGCCGGCCGCGGCCGCCTGGACCGGGCCTGGTCGGCGCCCCCGCGCTCCGGCCTCTTCTTCTCCGTCTACCTCACGCCCCACGTCCCCGTGGAGCGCTGGGGCTGGCTGCCGCTGCTCACCGGAGTCGCCACCGCCACCGCGCTCTCCCGGACCGCCGGCGTCGACACGGCCCTCAAGTGGCCCAACGACATCCTGGTCACCCTCCCCGAGGACGCCGCGGGGCCGGAAGGCACCACGGCCGAACGCAAGGTGGGCGGCATCCTCGCCGAACGGGCCGGCCCCGGCGTCGTCGTCGGCATCGGCCTGAACGTCTCCCTCACCGCCGGCGAACTCCCCGTGCCCACCGCCGGCTCCCTGGCCCTGGCGGGCGCCCGCAGCACCGACCGCGACCCGCTGCTGCGCGCCGTCCTCCGCTCGCTGGAGGAGTGGTACGCCGCCTGGCAGTCCGCCGACGGCGACCCCGGCGCCAGCCGCCTCCAGGAGGCCTACGCCGCCGGCTGCGCCACCCTGGGCCGCTCGGTACGGGCCGAACTCCCCGGCGACACCGCGCTCACCGGCGAGGCGGTGGCCATCGACGCCGACGGCCGCCTGGTCCTGGCCACCGCGGACGGCGTGCAGCAGCCGGTGGGCGCGGGCGACATCGTCCATCTGCGCCCCGCGGCGCCCCGGCGGCCCGAGGGCGATGACTCCCCGGAACCGTGAGGCCGGACGGGGGGCGCGCACCCGGTGCCGGCGCCCGGACCAGCCCCTCTACCACGGCGCCCGCCGCGCCGACGCCTCCCCGCCTCTTCCTTGGTCAGAGCCGACATGTGAGAGTGAGCCAGAGCACACCTGCCGTATCGTTGAGGCGGTCCGCCAGGGAGCGGGCCACCGGCGAGCAGTGATCGGAAGGGCAGTGCGCAGGGATCGGACAGGGAGCGGCCGGTGACCGCCGACGACTCGGGCGCCGCCTCGCGCGAGAGGGACACCGAGGGCGGCGCGGTGGACGACGTCCCCGTCGGCGACCCCCCGGGGGCCGGCGACGAGAACGACGAGAACAACATCGCCGTCCGCCTCGAACAGCTCATCCTGGGCGCCGACCGCCGCTACACGCCGTTCCAGGCGGCCCGCGGCGCCGGTGTCTCCATGGACCTCGCGGCCCGTTTCTGGCGCGCCATGGGCTTCGCCGACATCGGCCAGGTCAAGGCGCTGACCGAGGCCGATGTGCTGGCCCTGCGCCGCCTCGCCGGCCTGGTCGAGGCCGGGCTGCTCAGCGAGGCCATGGCCATCCAGGTCGCCCGGTCCACCGGCCAGACCACCGCCCGACTGGCCGACTGGCAGATCGACTCCTTCCTGGAGGGCCTCACCGAGCCCCAGGACTCCGGCCTGACCCGGACCGAGATCACCTATCCGCTGGTCGAGCTGCTGCTCCCCGAACTGGAGGAGTTCCTCGTCTACGTCTGGCGGCGCCAGCTGGCCGCCGCCACCGGCCGCGTCGTGCGGGCCCAGGACGACGCCGAGATGGTCGACCGCCGCCTCGCCGTCGGCTTCGCCGACCTGGTGGGCTTCACCCGGCTGACCCGCCGTCTGGAGGACGAGGAACTGGGCGAGCTGGTGGAGGCGTTCGAGACCACCTGCTCCGACCTGGTGGCCGCGCACGGCGGGCGGCTCATCAAGACCCTCGGCGACGAGGTCCTCTTCGCCGCCGACGACGCCGGTATCGCCGCCGAGATCGGGCTGCGGCTGATCGAGACGATGGCCCACGACGAGACGATGCCGGAGCTGCGGGTCGGCATCGCGTTCGGCACGGTCACGACCCGGATGGGCGATGTGTTCGGCACGACCGTCAACCTCGCCAGCCGTCTCACGTCGATAGCGCCGAAGGACACCGTGCTGGTGGACCAGGCGTTCGCCGAGGAGCTGGGCCGGATCGGGGACGCCCCGGTCTCCGAGGCCGACGCCGCGGCGGCCGAGAAGGCGGCCGAGGAGGGCACCGGCGCCCCGCCCCCCACCTACCGTTTCGGGCTCCAGCCGATGTGGCAGCGCCCGGTGCGCGGCCTGGGCGTCGTCGAGCCCTGGCTGCTGAACCGCCGCGACTGACCCGGGCGCCGTCGCGTCCCGCCCGGTTGTCCACAGGCGGAAAGCCCGTCCTGTTCCTCCGGGCCGCCAGCTGACATGATCCCCCCGTCAGGTCAACGACCGTTAACAGGGAGGGCTGTATGCAACGGCAACGGCAACGGTTCGGTGCGGACGGCTGGGTCGCCGTCGAGCGGCACGGCTTCGTGGCGGAGCTGGTCATGGACCGCCCCAAGGCCATGAACGCCGTCTCCACGGCCATGGCCGACAGCCTGGCGCAGGCCTGTGCCGAGCTGGCCGCGGACCGCTCCGTCCGGGCGGTGGTCCTCAGCTCCACCCACGAGCGGGCGTTCTGTGTGGGCGCCGACCTCAAGGAGCGCAACTCCTTCACGGACGCCGACCTGATGCGCCAGCGCCCGCACACCCGCGCCGCCTACACGGGTGTACTGGAGCTGCCGGTGCCGACGATCGCCGCCGTGCACGGCTTCGCGCTCGGCGGCGGCTTCGAGCTGGCGCTGGCCTGCGATCTGATCGTCGCGGACGGGACGGCCGTGGTCGGCCTGCCGGAGGTGTCCGTGGGCGTCATTCCGGGCGGCGGGGGCACGCAGCTGCTGCCGCGCCGGGTGGGTGCGGCGCGGGCGGCCGAGCTGGTGTTCACCGCGCGGCGGGTGCCGGCGCCGGAGGCCGTGGAGCTGGGCCTGGTCGACCAGCTGGCGGCGGACGGGCAGGACCGGGCCGAGGCGCTGGAGCTGGCGGCCCGGATCGCCCGCAACTCGCCGGTCGGCCTGCGGGCCGCCAAGCGCGCCCTGCGGCTGGGGCACGGGCTGGACCTGCGGGCGGGCCTGGAGGTGGAGGACGGTGCCTGGCGCAGCGTGGCCTTCTCCGGGGACCGGGCGGAGGGCGTGGCGGCCTTCAACGAGAAGCGGGACCCGGAGTGGCCCGGCGAGTGAAAAGCGATCACTCTCCGTAAGGCCCCCGCTCGGGCCTCCTCCCTTCCGGTCCGACCAGGAGCGACGCGCATAACGCCCGGGTGTCGATCGCGCACGGAAAGGGGCGAAAGGGGTTAAACATTCCTACGCTGTAATACAGAGCGTGCTCACGGTGACGGAATGCGAGGGCCTCCGGTGACGGGCGAGGGCGATACGCGGCTGCGGGCCGTGGTGGAGCTGGCGCAGGCGATGGCGGCCGCGCACACACCGCGCGAATCGGCGCATGCCGCGGCGCTGGGCGTGCGTCAGGCCCTGAACGGCTCCTTCGCGGCGATCTCGAAATGGGAGCGCGAGCTGGGAAAGCTGCGGGTGCTGGTCAACACGGGTGAACTCGCCGAGGGCGAGGAGGAGTTCCCGGACGACGAGAGCTACCCCGTCCATGAGTTCCCGGAGATCGTCGGCTTCCTGCACGAGCAGTGGGCGGGCGGCGGTGAGCCCAGCGCCTGGGTGGAGACCGCCGAGGGGCCGTTCGGCGGTCCGGTGACCGGGCCGCTGGACGAGGGCCCGGCCGGCGGCGGTGGCGGCAACCGCCAGCGGATGGCCGCGCTGCGCCGCCGCGGCCGGGGCTGCTGTGTGGTGGCGCCGATCGTGCTGCACGGGCGGGCCTGGGGTGAGCTGTATGTCGCGCGCCGGACGGGGGAGCCGGTGTTCGGCCGGGCGGACGCCGACTTCGCGAGCGTGCTCGCCGCGGTGACCGCCGCCGGGATCGCGCAGACCGAGCGGCTGGCGGAGGCCCGCCGGCTGGCCTTCACGGACTCCCTGACCGGTCTGGCCAACCGCCGGGCCGTCGACATGCGGCTGGACGAGGCGCTGGAGCTGCACCGCCGGGACGAGGTGGTGGTCAGCCTGGTGGTGTGTGACCTGAACGGGCTGAAGCGGGTGAACGACTCGCGCGGCCACGCGGTCGGCGACCGGCTGCTGGAGCGCTTCGGCTCGGTGCTGTCGCTGTGCGGTGCGATGCTGCCGGGCACCCTCGCCGCCCGGCTCGGCGGGGACGAGTTCTGTCTGCTGGCGGTGGGGCCGCCGGCCGACGAGGTGGTCAAGGTGGCCGGTGAACTGTGCGACCGGGCGGGGGAGCTGGACCTCGGTGAGGGGGTCGCGGTCGGGGTCGCCTCGACCGGTGATCCGATCGGGCCGGTGCGCAGCGCCCGCCGGCTGTTCCGGCTCGCGGACGCCGCACAGTACAAGGCCAAGGCGGCGCGGTCGGGTGAGCCGGTGATCGCCGGGCGGCACGGCGGCAAGGACGACCCGGTCGTCCGGCTCGCGGACGCCCCGGACCGGCGGTCGGGGCCGGAGCGCCGGCGCTTCCGGAGGTGAGGCGGTCTGCCCGTGCGCTACACCGGCCGGCGGCGGACTCCCGGGTAAGGGGTGATCGCGAAATCCGGTGGTGACATCCGGCGATTCAGTCTCTAGGGTTCCTGAATATGGATATGCACACTGTGGTGCTGGGGACGTCCGGCACGACCGCACAGGACGTCATCGCGGTGGCTCGCGGCGCGGCCCGGATCGAGCTGTCCGGGGAAGCCCTCGCGGCCGTCGCCGCCTCCCGCGCCTTCATCGACGAACTCGCCGCCAAGCCCGACCCCGTCTACGGCGTCTCCACCGGCTTCGGTGCCCTCGCCGTCCGCCACATCAGCCCCGAGCTGCGGGTCCAGCTCCAGCGCAACATCGTGCGTTCCCACGCGGCCGGGATGGGCCCGCGGGTCGAGCGGGAGGTCGTCCGCGCGCTGATGTTCCTGCGCCTCAAGACGCTGGCCTCCGGGCACACCGGCGTCCGTCCGCTCGTCGTCGAGACGATGGCCGCCCTGCTCAACGCCGGCATCACCCCCGTCGTCCACGAATACGGCTCGCTCGGCTGTTCCGGCGACCTCGCGCCGCTCTCGCACTGCGCCCTGGCGCTGATGGGGGAGGGCGACGCGGAGGGCCCCGACGGGGTGGTCCGCCCGGCCGCCGAGCTGCTGGCCGCGCACGGCATCGAGCCCGTCGAACTGCGCGAGAAGGAGGGCCTGGCGCTCCTCAACGGCACCGACGGCATGCTCGGCATGCTCGTGATGGCCTGCGCCGACCTCGCCCGGCTGTTCACCTCGGCGGACATCACCGCCGCGCTCTCCCTGGAGGCGCTGCTCGGCACGGACAAGGTCCTCGCGCCCGAGCTGCACGCCATCCGCCCGCACCCCGGGCAGGCCGCCTCGGCCGCCAACATGGCCAAGGTGCTGGCGGGTTCGGAACTCACCGGCCACCACCAGGACGACGCCCCGCGCGTCCAGGACGCCTACTCGGTCCGCTGCGCCCCGCAGGTGGCCGGCGCCGGCCGGGACACCCTCGACCACGCCCGGCGCGTCGCGGAGCGGGAACTGGCCGCCGCGGTCGACAACCCGGTGGTGCTGCCGGACGGCCGGGTCGAGTCCAACGGCAACTTCCACGGTGCGCCGGTCGCCTACGTCCTGGACTTCCTGGCCATCGCCGCGGCCGACCTCGGTTCCATCGCGGAGCGCCGCACGGACCGGCTGCTGGACAAGAACCGTTCGCACGGGCTGCCCGCCTTCCTGGCCGGTGACCCGGGTGTCGACTCCGGGCTGATGATCGCGCAGTACACCCAGGCCGCGCTGGTCAGCGAGCTGAAGCGGCTGGCCGCTCCGGCGTCGGTGGACTCCATCCCGTCCTCCGCGATGCAGGAGGACCATGTCTCGATGGGCTGGTCGGCGGCGCGCAAGCTGCGTACCGCGGTCGACAACCTGGCCCGGATCATCGCCGTCGAGCTGTATGCGGCGACCCGGGCCGTCGAGATGCGTGAGGGCCTGACGCCGGCGCCCGCCACCCGCGCCGTACTGGACGCGGTGCGCGAGGCCGGCATCCAGGGGCCGGGCGGGGACCGCTTCCTGGCACCGGACCTGGAGAGCGCGTACGCGTTCGTGCGGAGCGGGAAGCTGGTGGCGGCCGTGGAGCCGGTCACCGGCGCGCTGGACTGACGGCGGCCGGGCGCCGTCCGGGGTCCGTCAGCAGGTCTCGTCGCGGGTGCGGCGGACGGAGTAGCTGACCAGGCCGGCGCCGAACGCGAGACAGGCGGCGCCGGCGATCACATACGGCGTGGTGTCCGGGCTGCCGGTGTCGGCGAGGAAGTGCGGGGCGCCGGGGTGTCCGCCGGCGTCCGCTGTGCCGGTGTGCGAGGTGGCCGCCGCCGACCCGCCGCCGGTGTCCCGCACCCCGACAGCCGTACGACCGTCCGGGTCCGGTCCGGCCGGTGCGGACGCCATCCGCAGTGCCGGGCCCGACGCACCGTCAGCACCCGCTGTGGCGTTGGCGGAGGGCACGAACCACAGGGCGAACAGCACCGATCCCGCGGCCGCGGCGGTCAGCAGTGGTCGTCGTGCGGGCACGGAAGCGATCCCCCTTGTGGGTGCGGCGAATTGGCCGTTGACCGCAGATGTTAATGACCGCCGCGGGTCGCGGGGAAGTCGGGACCCGTCCATGCCTAACCTCCGTGCTATGAGCAATGGTGAGACATCACGTTTTGTGCGCCTTCATGTGGAATTGATCATGGAGGTCACCGACGCCGCCCGGCTGACCGGCGCCGCCGTCGGCCACATCGAAGGGGACCCCGCGCTGCCCGACGAGGAGCGCAGACAGTCGCTGGAGACGGTCCGGGAGGACCCGGCGGAGGCGCTGGCCCATCTGATCGACCCGTTCGACCTCGTCACCAAGGTGCCGGGCGCCGAACTCGCACAGGCCTCCTGGAGCAGCGAGGAGCTGACCGACTACGACCCGGACGCCGAGTGGGACGCGGCGGAGTGGGATCTCGCGGACGACGCCGACGGGGAGGGCTGACCGGCATTCCTGAGGGGTCACGGCCCCCGTACGGCTCCGCGCCGTACGGGGGCCGCGTGCGTTGCCGGGGCGCCGGGCAGTCGGGCCGGGCCGCCGGGCGCCGGTGCCGAGTGATCACCATTTGCCCGTTCCCATGGCATAAGTGGCCTTCCCCACACTTCGTGGAGGCATGGAACGGGCGAAACGGAAAAGGCGTTCCTATGGCGTCGGTCGGAATACCAGCGTCCAGATGAGCCGGCGTTCAGTTGGCTGCTCACTCGGGGAATCGTGCGGGAAGCGTGCGAAATCGGTAGCAATGGAGATACGTGTGATGACGGACAGCAAGCGCCGGAAGGGCCTTATAGCCAGCGCCGCGCTGCTCGGGGGCGTACTCACGCTGTCGGCGTGTGGCGGCAGTGTCGCGGCTGACCGAGGTGATGACGGCGCCGGCGCCGACCGGCACGAGAACAGCCGGCAGGTGGACGAGGCGGCCGCCAAGGACGCCTCCGACGCCCGGATCACGATCCTCCCGGAGGACGGCGCCACCGACGCCGGCCTCAACAGTGACGCGCGCGTCACGGTCAGCGACGGAACGCTCACCGACGTCACCATGACCTCGGTCGAGACCAAGAAGACCGTCGAGGGCACGCTCTCCGGCGACGGCAGTTCCTGGAAGCCGGACCAGCCCCTGAGTCGCTCGACGAAGTACAAGGTCACCGCGCACGCGGAGGACTCCCGGGGCCGCACGGCGGTGGAGAACTCCAGTTTCACCACCGTCGCCCCGGCGAACAGCTTCATCGGGAACTTCACGCCCGAGGACGGCTCGACCGTCGGGGTGGGCATGCCGGTATCGATCAACTTCGACAAGCCGGTCGAGAACAAGGCCGAGGTCGAGTCCGCGATCACCGTCTCGTCGAGCAGCGGCCAGCAGGTCGTCGGCCACTGGTTCAACGACAAGCGGCTGGACTTCCGCCCGCAGGACTACTGGAAGGCGAACTCCGAGGTCACCATGGAGCTCGGCCTGGACGGCGTCGAGGCCTCGCCGGGCGTCAAGGGCATCCAGAACAAGACCGTCAGCTTCCGGGTCGGCCATGCGCAGATCAGCACCGTCGACACCAAGGCGCACGAGATGACCGTGGTGCGGGACGGCCGGACCGTGAAGACCATCCCGATCTCCGCCGGCAGCGACGAGAACGCCACCTACAACGGCAAGATGGTCATCTCCGAGCGGTTCAAGCAGACCCGGATGAACGGCTCGACGGTCGGCTTCAAGAAGCACAACGGCAAGGGCGAGTACGACATCCCCGACGTGCCGCACGCCATGCGCCTGACGAGTTCCGGCACCTTCATCCACGGCAACTACTGGGGCAAGGGCATCTTCGGCAAGAACAACACCAGCCACGGCTGCATCGGCCTGGAGGACGCCAAGGGTGCCAAGGACGCCAAGACGGACGGCGCCTGGTTCTTCGACCACTCGCAGACCGGTGACGTGGTCGACGTCATCAACTCCCCGGACCAGAGCGTCAAGCCGGACAACGGCCTGAACGGCTGGAACATGGACTGGTCGCAGTGGGTGGCCGGCAGCGCGGTGCGGTGACGGCCGGCCGGAACGGGGCCGGCCGGCGCTCCGTACAGTGAGCGCGTGACTGAGCGCGGAGGAAAAGGGCGCGGCGGACCGTCGCCGTCGGCCGGTGAACTGGTCGGGCAGGTGCTCGGCAGCGTCCGTTACGCGCCGGACGGCGAGCGGGCCGAGGACGCCCTGGAGGCGGGCGCCTCGATGCTGGCCGCGGCCGAGGCCGGCTGGGCGGCGGTGAGCACGGCGGTGGTCGAGGCCGCCGTGGCGGGCGTACGGCAGTGCTGGGCGGGCGGCTGGCACCCCGCCGACCTGGTGCGGATCGTCCGGCGGGAGGCCTCCGGCGCCGCCCTCGTGGCGCTGGTCGTCGACGCCGTCGCGGCCGAGGCGGCCCGGCCGCCGGCCCGCCGCCCCGCTCCGGACCCGCGCTGGTCCGAGCAGCTGCGGCAGCTCGGCGCCGAGGTCTGGTGGCCCGCCGACACCGGCTACCTCGACGCCCTGGCCGGGCGCCGCCGCGCCACCCGCTTCGAGACTGCCTACGACGTGCTGGCGGCGCTGCGGCTGCTCGCCCGGCTGCCCCGCATCACCCCGCTGCCCGCCCTGCCGGCGCCCGGCGGCCGGAGCGGCCCGGCGGACGCCGCCGCGACACGTGCCCTCGGGCGAATCCGCGGTCTGCTCGCCAAGGCCGAGGCGACCGACTACGCCGAGGAGGCCGAGGCGCTGTCCGCCAAGGCGCAGGAGCTGATGGCCCGGCACAGCATCGACGAGGCGCTGCTCGACGGCCCCGAGGGCGGGACCGACGGCCCGTCGGCGGTCCGGATCGGCATCGAGGGCCCCTACGAACAGGCCAAGGCGCTGCTGCTCGACGCGGTCGCGGCCGCCAACCGCTGCCAGGCCGTCTGGGCCGCCGACGTCGGCTTCTCCACCCTCGTCGGCTTCGCCCCCGACCTGGAGGCGGCCGAAATGCTCTACACCTCGCTGCTGCTCCAGGCCACCACCGCGATGAGCCGCGCGGGCGACGCCCGCCACCACACGCTCAAGGAGCAGGGCGGCGTCCCCGTCACCCGCGGCCGCTCCCGCCGCACCCGGGACTTCCGGCAGACCTTCCTCGTCGCCTACGCCGACCGCATCCGCGACCGGCTCGCGGCGGCCACCGCCACCGCCACGGCCGCCGCCACCGCCGAGTCCGCCCCCACGGCCCCCGGCCTCCTCCCGGTCCTCGCCGCCCGCGCCCGCGCCGTCGAGCACACCACCGGCGCCCTCTTCCCGGACACCGCCCCGGTCCGCCTCCGCGGCATCCGCGACGCCGACGGCTGGCACCAGGGCAGAGCGGCGGCCGACCGGGCCCGGCTGGGGGAGGGGTGAGCGCGCGGACGACGGCCGGAACGCCGCGCGCCCTGCGCGCTCAGGGCGCGAAGTACGCCCCCGGTGGCACCCCGACCGCCCGCCGGAAGGCCGCGACGAAGGCGCTCGGGGAGGCATAGCCCACCCGCGCCGCCACCGCCGCCACCGTGGCGCCGCCCGCCAGCAGCGGCATCGCCGCCTGCAGCCGGACGCGGGTGCGCCACTGCCCGTACGGCATCCCGGTGTCCGCCACGAACGCCCGCGCCAGCGTCCGGCCGCTCGCGCCCACCCGGGGACCCCACTCCGCCAGCGTCCGCCCGTCCGAGGGGTCGGCGCGCAGCGCCTCCGCGACCCGGCGCGCCCGGGGGTCGTGCGGCATCGGCGCCTGGACCGTGGCCACCGACACCGGCCGCAGCTGGTCGAGGACCACCGCCTCGGCCCGTTCGCGCGGCGCCGGGTCCAGCGCGCTGTCCGATAGATACGAGATCAGCTCGCGCAGCAGCGGTGAGACGCCCACGACGGTGGGCGCCGACCAGGTCACCGGGCAGCGGTCCGGCAGGAAGTACAGGCTCCGGAACAGCGCCTGGCCCGGGGCGCCGGTGGCGTGCGCCGTGCCGGCCGGAATCCACAGCGCCATGGCCGGCGGCAGCACCCAGGTGGTGCCGGTGGCCCGTACGGCCAGAACTCCCCGCCGTGCCCAGGCCAGTTGATGGTGCTCATGGCGATGGCGGGCGAACCACTGCCCCCGGCTCATCGCGAAGCTCCCGACGACGACCGCCGCCCCGGCGGGCGGCCCCGGCGGCGCGACCTCCCCCTCCCGCCCGTCCGGCTCCGCCCCGCCGTCCGGCCGCTGCCCGCTGTCCGTTCCGCGATACAACATGTCCCCCTGTCGCGTGGTGGTCACCGCGGCCGCTCCCTACGCTCGCCGCATGACCTCCATGAATCGCTATCACCAGTGGTTGTGCAACTCCCGGATGTGGGCCCGCGCGGTCGCCACGGACCTGCTGCCCTGGGCGCTCGACGACGTACAACTGGGCGCCGAGACCCTGGAGATCGGGCCCGGCTACGGCGCCACCACGCGGGTGCTGGCGGGCCGGGACGGCAGCCGGCTGAGCGTCCTGGAGGTCGACGGCGGGTCGGCGGAGCGGCTGCGCGCGGAGTACGGCGACCGGGTCGCGGTCGTGCACGGCGACGGCTGTGCGATGCCCTTGCCGGACGGCGGTTTCGACACCGTCGTCTGCTTCACGATGCTGCATCATGTGCCGTCGCCCCGGCAGCAGGACGAGCTGTTCGCCGAGGCGTTCCGGGTACTGCGGCCGGGCGGTGTCTTCGCGGGCTGCGACGGCCGGGCGAGCTGGGGCTTCCGCCTCATCCACCTGAAGGACACCTACGTCCCGGTGCCGCCCGAGACCCTCCCGGACCGGCTGCGCGCGGCCGGCTTCCACACCCCCGGCATCAGCCTCCGGAAGGACTACTTCCGCTTCCGTGCCGTGCGTCCCTGAGCGGGCGGGGGACGGGACTTCGCGGATACGTCCTACGCCAGCAGACCGCGCTCCAGCGCCGTGATCACGGCCGCGGTCCGGTCCGACACCTCCAGCTTCTTGAACGCCCGCAGGAGATGCGTCTTGACCGTGGCCTCACCGATGAACAGCTCCCGGCCGATCTCGGCGTTGGTGAGCCCCTGGCTGACCAGCCGCAGCACCTCGCACTCCCGGACCGACAGCAGCGGCGCCTCCACCGCCCGCGCCCGGAACAGCTTGGGCGCCAGCGAAGGGGTCAGCACGGTGGCCCCGCGCGCCGCACCGTGCACCGCGTCGATCAGCTCCGCCCGGGAACTGCCCTTGAGCAGATAGCCCGCCGCGCCCGCCTCCACGGCGCGCAGGATGTCGGCGTCGTCCTCGTAGGTGGTGACGATGACGACCCGGGTGCGCGGCGACCGCCGCAGGATGTGCCCGGTGGCGGCCACCCCGTCCATCCCGCCCATCCGCAGATCGAGCAGCACCAGATCCGGTGTGAGCCGTTCCGCGAGGGTCACGGCCTCCTCGCCGGAGCCCGCCTGCCCGACGACCGCGATGCCCGGGTCGGATTCGAGCATGGCGCACAGGCCCTCGCGGACGACGGGATGGTCGTCCGCGAGCAGCACCCGTACCGCCGCCGTGTCCTCAACGCCCGTCACCCGCAACGCTCCTCATCCCTCGCCGGGGCTGTGCCCGTGAATGTGCCCGTGGCTGTCGCCGCTGTCGCCGCCGTCCGGTGTTCCGACGCTCCGGGCCGCGGCGCCGGCGGCCCGGCCGGCCGTTCCGCCGATCCGTCCAGGGGCACCTTCACCTCGACCGTGGTGCCCGCTCCCGGTGTGCTCACCACCCGCATCGCCCCACCGATCTCCGCCACCCGGGCCGCCATCCCGCGCAGCCCGAACCCACTGTCCTCGGCACCGCCGCCGGGCCCGTCCCGGCCGGGGGCCTCGTCCCGGCCGCCGTGCGCCGCACCGCCCGGCGTCCCCGTCCCCGCCGCCGTCGTGTCGAACCCGTCGCCGTCATCGGTGACGACGATCCCGACCTGCCCCGCGCCGTACCGCAGCACCAGATCCACCGCACGGGCACCGGCGTGCTTGCGCACATTGGTGCCGGCCTCCTGCGCGGCCCGCAGCAGAACGACGCTGACCGCCATCGGCAGCGGACGCTCGTCCCCCTCGACGGCGAACCGCGCCAGCAGCCCGGTCTGCGCGGCCAGCCCGTCCGCCTGCCGGCGCAGCGCCTGCGCCAGGGAACTCTCCCGCAGCGGGGCGGGCGTCCGGTCGGCGACAAAGGCACGGGCCTCCGCCAGGCTCTCCTCGGCCATCCGCCCGACCAGCGCGAGGTGCTTGCGGGCGGCGGCGGGGGCGTCCGCCACCTCCGCGTCGGCGGCCTGCACCAGGCTGATGATGCCGGTCAGGCTCTGCGCCAGGGTGTCGTGGATCTCCCGCGCGAGCCGCTCGCGCTCGGCGGCGATGCCGGCCTGGTGCGACAGCCGGGCCACCTGCGCGCGGTTCTGCCGCAGCTCCTCGATGAGTTCGGCGTGCTCCTTGTTCTGCCGTACCACCCTCTTGATCCACAGCCCGAGGAGCACGGACAGCGCGATCCCGAGCAGCGACGCCGGCAGCACGAACAGCACGAGCGGGGCCGTGGCGCCGCCCCGCAGCCACAGCAGCGTCACGGGGACGAGGTTTCCGAGCACGCCCGCCACGACGGCCGGCCGGGTGTCCAGGCTCATCATCAGCATCGGCACGATCGCGAACAGGGCGAACGCGCTGGTCAGATCGACCGCGGTGGCGATGCCGAACAGCGCGAACAGCCCTGCCGCGAAGCCGGAGTTCCGCCGGTCGCGCCCCTCACGGAGCATCAACGGCCGCCCGACCCCCGCGTACCAGGGCACGATCACGGTCAGCGCCCCGATCGCGATCAGCCGCCCGGTCTGCGGCACGGCGGAGGTGAACACCAGCCCCGTGGTGACCAGATAGCAGATCACGAAGTAGCTGTCCCACAGCCCGAACCAGCGCATCCGTGTCTCGGGCGCGCGCCGCGCCTCACGCGTCACCGTGTCCCTCTCCCCGCATCCGAACGGCCCCGCACCGGGGCGCGGGCGCCCCGTGCCGCCGCGCCCCAGTCCTATCACCCTGCCGCACCCCGTCCGCCGTGGTGTCCACCGGCCGGTGGACAGCGAATCCACCGGCCGGTCGTACCCCGGCAACAAGGCCCCGCCATAACGTCGTTGACGGCGGTCCGGAGCGATGCACGAATATCCCGGAATCCGCTGGAGCAGAAGACCTCGCGGCATTGCGGAAAGGCCCCGGAATTCCATGAACAACCTCAGTCAGTTCGCTCTCGCGCTGATCGCCAGCGCCAGCATTCTCACCCTCATCCTGGCGACCGACCTGGGCCGCCGCCGGGTCACGAATATGCGGATGCTGCGTTCCGTACTCGCGGTCGCCGTCATCATCGCGCTCTTCGTGCATTCCTTCCCGACCTCGGGAAACGCCCCGTCCTTCCAGCTCATCGGGGTCGGCGTGGGAGTGATCTGCGGACTGGTCGCGGGCGCCCTGCTCCCCGCCCACCGCGGCGCCGACGGGCAGATCTACACCACCGGCGGATTCGGCTACGCCCTCGTCTGGATCGTCCTCTCCAGTGCCCGGGTCCTTTTCGCCTACGGTGCCGAGCACTGGTTCGCCGAGGGCCTGATCCGTTTCAGCATCGAGAACGAACTGAGCGGCCCGGACGTCTACGCGAACGCCTTTGTCTTCATGTCACTTGCCATGGTCCTCACCCGCACCGCGGTACTGGTCGCCAAGCGCCGCCGCATCCGCCGTGCGTCCGTGGAACCGGCCCCCGCGGGGGAGCGGCCGGCCACGGTCTGAGGGCCGCGGGGCAGCGGCGCCGCCGGTCCGGGTCCGCCCGGTCCGGTCAGGCCGGCCCGGCCACCCGCGCCTCGCCGCGGAACACCTGCGCCGTATGCCAGCGGATGTGCTTGGGGGCGACCCGGGCACATCCGCTCTGGGGCCCGGTCAGCGGCCGCCCGGTGAGGGCGAGCACCTGCGTACGGGCCGCGGTGCCGTGGCCCACGAACTCCCGGGACACCGCGATCCGCCGCCCGGCGTCCAGGCCGAGCACACCCCGGTCGAACAGCTTGTGATGCAGCGAGCACAGGCACAGACAGTTGGCCAGGTCGTCCGGCCCCTGGAAGGCCCACCACTGGACATGGGCGGCCTCCAGCCCGACCGGCACCCGCCCGATCGACCCGTCGAACCCGCAGAAGGCGCAGCGGTACTCGTAGGCCACCAGCACCTGACGGCGCAGCTCGGCGGCGCGCCGCCGCCCGGGCGCCGGTCCGGCGGCGCGGGGTGCCGCCTCCGCCGGTTCCAGGTCGAGTCCGACGGCTGCCGTGATGTCCGGGTGGATCGAGGGCGGGAAGTGGCTGTCCAGCAGCAGCTGTGCGAGCCGCCCGAGCAGCGCCGGTTCCGTGGACAGCGCCGCCCGCAGGCCCGGGACCAGCTGCCCCCGCGCACCGCTCTCCCGCAGCACCCGCACCCCGGTACCCGGACTGGTCTCCCCGGTATCGGTGCGTACCTCCCAGACGCCGTCACTGACGAGATGGTGGAAGGGGTAGGCGGGCGACGTCCGGTGCGCCGGGCCGTAGTCCTGCAGCAGTTCGTGCAGATCACGCTCGATGTCCGAGTAGCGCATCGCGTCGTCGGGCCGCCGCTGGAACCGCCCCAGCGCGTAGAGCAGCAAGAGGGGTTTGTGCGGTGCGCGTGTCCCGTTGTGCGTCCACTGACGCAGGTTTCCCACCCGCTCGATCCACTCCATGACAGGCGACTGTAGGGCGGGCCGTGCACCCGGGCCGAAGCGGGACCTCGATGATTGAACGGCGGCTGTGGGCCGGACGTACAGATAACGGCGGCCTGAATCCCCGGTTCCGGTCCGTCCTGCCACCACCGGGCCCCGCACGGAAGGACCTTCGGGTTGCCGCACGACACGCGCCTCAGCCAGCCGCCGCACACGCAGAAGCCCACCGAACCCGACGCCGACGCTGCCACCGATGCCGCCACCGACGCCGCCACCGATGCTGATGACTCGCCTCAAGTCCCAGCTCCGGACGGGGCCGTGACCCCGGACGAGGCCGCGGACGAGACCGTGACCCCGGACGTGACCCCGGACGAGACCCCGGACGAGACCCCGGACGAGGACGCGGCTGCGAACGAAGCCGCGAACGAGGCCGTGGCCGGAGCCGAGGAAGAGGACACGGAGGCCGCCGTGGCGGGTGACCGCCGGCGGGACCGGCACCCGGCCCTCGCCCGGGCGATGGGCCGGACGGTCACCGTGCTGGCCGCCGTCCTGGTGCTCGCCGCGCTCCTGCTGCCGAACCAGCTCGGCCGCCTCACCCCCGGTGAGTTCCTGCGCATCCCCGTGGAGGGGATCTTCGGTGCGGCCCTGCTGCTGCTCCTGCCGCCGAGGGCGCGGCGGGTGGCGGCGGTGGCCGCCGGCGTGGTCCTCGGCCTGCGGACCCTGCTGAACTGCCTGGACATGGGCTTCTACTCGGTGCTCGCCCGCCCCTTCGACCCGGTCCTCGACTGGGTCCTGTTCGAGGACGCCGAGTCGTTCCTCAGGGACTCGATAGGCCAGGCGGGCGCGCTCGGTGCCGTGATCGGTGTCGTGGTCCTCGTGCTCGCCCTGCTCGCCTTCATGACGCTGGCGGTCGTCCGGCTCAGCCGCCTGATGGTCCGGCACAGCGCCGTGGCGACCCGTACCACCCTCGTGCTCGGCACCGTCTGGATCACCTGCGCGGCGCTCGGCGTGCAGCTCGCCGGCGTCCCGGTCGCCTCCACCAACACGGCCGACCTCTTCCAGGACAGCGCCCAGCGGCTGCGGGCGAGCCTGACCGACCAGCGGGTGTTCGCCAAGCAGGCGCGCGTCGACGCCTTCCGCGACACCCCGCCCGACCAGCTGCTGACCGGGCTGCGCGGCAAGGACGTCCTCTTCACCTTCATCGAGAGCTACGGCCGCAGCGCGATCGAGGACCCGGCGATGGCCTCGCAGGTCGACTCGGTGCTCAAGGACGGGACCAAGCGGCTGCGGAAGGCCGGGTTCGACTCGCGCAGCGGCTGGCTCACTTCGCCCACGGCGGGCGGCGGCAGCTGGCTGGCCCACTCCACCTTCCTGTCCGGCCTGTGGATCAGCAACCAGCAGCGCTACCGCACCGTCACCTCCAGCGACCGCATGCCCCTCACCGACGCCTTCAAGCGCTCCGGCGCCTGGCGGACGGCCGGCATCATGCCGGGCGTCACCCGCTCCTGGCCCGAGGGCAGGTTCTACGGCCTCGACCACGTCTACGACACCCACCATCTCGGCTACAAGGGCCCGCAGTTCAGCTGGTCACGGGTGCCCGACCAGTACAGCCTGTCGGCCTTTGAACGCCTGGAGCACGGCAAGCGGCACGACAAGCCGCTGATGTCGGAGATCATCCTCGTCTCCAGCCACAACCCCTGGGCGCCCATCCCCAAGATGATCGGCTGGGACGAACTCGGCGACGGCTCCGTCTACCACGGCATCAAGAAGGCCGGTAAGGACCCCAAGGAGGTGTGGAAGGACCCGGCGAAGGTGCGCACCGAGTACCGCCGCGCCATCCAGTACTCGCTGCACAGCCTCATCTCGTACATGGAGAAGTACGGCAACAAGAACACCGTGCTCGTCTTCCTCGGCGACCACCAGCCCGTCCCCACCGTCACCGGCGAGCACGCGAGCCGGGACGTACCGGTCGCGCTCGTCGCCCACGACCCCGCCGTGCTCGACCGCATCTCCGGCTGGGGCTGGCAGAAGGGTCTGAAGCCCGGCCCGAAGACCCCGGTCTGGCGCATGGACACCTTCCGCGACCGCTTCCTCACCGCCTACGGGCCCCGGCCGGGCGCCTCGAAGCCGTCCGGGCCGTCACATTGACGGGCCGGGCGGCCGGTGGGGGAGACCGTACGGGCCGGGGAAAGCGGTGCCGTACCGACCGGCGAGAGCCGTGCCGTACGGACCGGCGGGAGCCGTGCCGTACGGGCGGTCAGACCCCCGCCGTCAGCCCGTCGATCATCCGGTCGAGAAGGCGGTCGAACACGGCCTGCGGTGCCGAGTCATGGCTCGGCACCGCCAGCGCCCGCGCGAGATGGGGATACCGGCCCTCGGCGGCGACGGACCGGAGGTAGCGGTCCTGCGCCTCCAACAGCTCGCCGGAGGCGCGGGCACCGGCCTCGACCGCCCGTTCCTGGGCGAGTTCATAGGAGACATGGCTGGACACGAACCCGGTGAGCAGGCTGAAGGTCTCCAGCCGGGCCGCGGCCTCCAGGTCGACGGGCGCGAGGACGGCGAGCGCGTACTCCAGGGCGGCGAGCGCGTTCGGGCCGAACGTCTGCCGGGCCGAGAGCGCGCCGGGCAGCCACGGATGGCGCCGCATGATCACGCGCTGCTCCTGGGCGAACTGCCGCAGGTCGGCCCGCCAGTCGCCGGACGGCTCCGCCGGCAGCCGGTGATCGCCGCTCACCTGGTCGATCATCAGCTCCAGCAGCGTCTCCTTGTTGGGGACATAGCTGTAGAGCGACATCGTTCCGGCCCCGACCCGGCCCGCGACCGCGCGCATGGTGACCGCCCCGAGCCCCTCGGCGTCGGCGAGGGCGACGGCCGCCTCGGTGATCTCGGCACGGCTGTGCGCCGGCGGCCGCCCCCGCCGCGGGCGCTCCGCCCGCGACCAGAGCCGCTCGGGGTCCACACCGGCACTGCGTCCGGACGAGCCTGTACGGGGCACGGCAACCTCTCCTCACTCCTGGCGGCCATCCAATCACCCCCGCCCCGCGCACCGGAGACGAGCCGAACGGGACGCCGGGACCCGCCTGCCGGACGCCCGCCTGCCGAGGAGCACGGAGGCCGGGTCCGGGTCCCGGTCGCTACCCTCCTCTCGCCAACGACCTTGACCGCAGGGGGAGCTGACCGTGCGCGACGCCGTCGTGCCGACGTCCACCCCTCAGCCCCCGTCCCTCACCTCTGAGCCGTGGGCCGCACCACCACCTCGCTCACATCCACCCCGTCCGGCTGCTCGACGGCGAACGCGATGGCGCGCGCGATCGCGTCGGGCGGCATCGCGATCTCGTCCCGCATCCTCGTGATCTCCGCCCTGACCCGGGAGTTGCTCGACGCCTCGGCGAATCCGGTGTCCGTCATCCCGGGCGAGACGGTGGTCACCCGCAGGGAATCCCCGGCCTCCTGACGCAGGCCCTCACAGATCGCCCGGACCGCGACCTTGGTCCCGGCGTACACCGCCATGGACGGCACGACGCGAAAGGCGGCCGTGGAGGCGACGGTGACGAAATGCCCGGTGCCCTGCGCCCGGAACACCGGCAGCGCAGCGGCGATCCCGTGCAGAACGCCCTTCACGTTCACCTCGACCATCTGGTCCCACTCCTCGACCCGCAGATCATCAAGCGGCGAGATCGTCCCGGCCCCCGCGTTGCCGACCAGCACATCGAGCCGCCCGAAGCGCTCACCCGCCAGCGCGACCAGCGCACGCAGATCGTCCCGCCGGGTCACATCCGTACGCCGCTGCACGGCCACCCCACCCGCCTCCTCGATCCGCGCCACCAGCTCCGCCAGCCGCTCACTCCGGCGCGCACCGAGCACGAGCCGCGCCCCACGCTCGGCGAGCAGCAACGCGGTCGCCTCCCCGATACCGCTGCTGGCGCCCGTGATCGCCACGACCTTGCCTGCCATTCCGGACATCAGGAATTCCCTTCGTTCTCCACAGCGGGGCAGGAGGCGGCGGCCCGGCGCCGCGAGGTGTGCGAACGGCCGTCGAAGGCCGCGGCGCACCACCTGACGGCGGGTCCCGGACGGCAGTCGGCCGGTCGGCCGGACGCCGGCGCACCGCCCGCCCGGGCCCTCGGCACGCTCACCGCCTCCACTGGGGCACGAGTCTCCGCCGGTCTTAGCCTGGTATCCAGAATCCACTTATTCTGGAACTGAAGGTGCCATGCCACTGCGACCGGACCAACGCCGACAGCTGGGCGCGTTCCTGCGCAGCCGACGGGAACGCCTCACCCCGGACCAGGTCGGCCTCCCGCGGACCGCGCGCCGCCGCACGCCGGGACTGCGCCGGGAGGAACTGGCGCTCCTGGCCGGCATCAGCGCCACCTGGTACACGTACCTGGAGCAGGGGCGCCAGATCCGCCCCTCCGAGCAGGTTCTGACCTCCCTGGCCGCGGTACTGCGCCTCGACCGCCACGAGCGCGCCCATCTCCTCCGTCTCGCCGGCCACCCGCCGACGGACGAACCCGAGGACCACGAGCCGCTCACCCCCGAGGCCGCCGCCGTGCCCCTGCTGCTCCAGCCCCACCCCGCGTACATCATCGGCGGCACCTACGACGTCCTCAGCCACAACCAGGCGGCCGCAGCCCTCTTCCCCCGCCTCATCGGCGACGAGCCGCGGCGCCCGCCCAACTTCGTCCGCTGGGTATTCCTCGAACCACTGGCCCGGGAGGTCGTCGTCGACTGGGAACCCGAAGCCCGCGGCCTGCTCGCCCGCCTCCGGGCCCAGGCCGGACGCCACCCCACCGACCCCCGCCACACCCGCCTCATCGACGAGCTGACCGCACACAGCCCGGAAGCACGCGCATGGTGGCCCCAGCACGACGTCCAGGCCCGCCACAGCGGCCGCAAACGCCTGCGCCCCCCGGGACGCGACCCGGTCACCTACACCTACACCGCCTTCCACCTGGCCGGACAACCGGAACAGACCCTGGTGGTCTACGCCGAGGACAGCACGGAACCGGCCCCCTCCAAGTGACCCCGAGGGACTCCCGCTCCCGTCACCCGGCCGGGAGTTCGGCCTCGATGAGGTCGGCCGCCCGCCGGGTGCCGCCCTCGGTGGCCATCTCCCGCTGAATGGCCGCGAGGCGGTGCGCCACGTCCGGGTCCTCGACGAGCGCCAGCACCGCCGCACGAAGGGTGGCGGCGTCCGCCTGGTCCATCGGAACGTGCCGGGCCACCCCGAGCCCCTGGAGCACGTCCGCGTTGCCGAACTGGTCGGCGGCCTGCGGAACGGCCACCATGGGCGTGGCGGTGGCCAGCCCCTCCTGACTGCCGCCCGCACCGGCGTGCGTGATGAAGGCGTCGGCCTTCTTCAGAATCGCCAACTGCGGTACCCAGTCGCGCACTTCGACGTTCTCCGGAATCTCCCCGAGATCCCCGGCCGTGACGTGCTTGCCCACCTGGAGCACGACGTGCCAGCCCGGCAGCCCGCCGAACGCCGCCACGCACTCGCGGTAGAAACCTGGCTGCTTGGTGAACGACGAGCCGAGCGAGACCAGCAGCACCCGCTCGGCACCCGCCGGCCGCTCCCAGTCGCCCTGCGCGGCACGGTCCCCCTGGCAGGCGCCGACAAACGAGTGCACCTTCTCGTCCACCCGCCCGGCGTTCGGCTGCAACGCCCTGGGGATCAACACGACGGACCGGCGGGGACGCCCGACGAACGGATCGGGATGCTCCGAAACCCCGTTCTCCACAAGCCAGTCGGCGAACTTCGCGTAGTACGCCCTCCCCCGCTCGGTCGCCCGGGCCTCCGCCCACATCGGCTCGGCGACCTCCTCCTCATACCCCTCCCACGCCACGAGGTTCGGCGACAGGGAAACCGCCGGAACCCCCCACCGATGAGCAAGGACACGCGCCGGATACGAGGTGATGTCATGCAGCGCAAGATCCGGCTCATCCCCCCGATAAGCCTCGCTGAGCTGCGGCAACACCTGGATCGCGTCATCCAGGAACGGTTCCACGTTGTCGAGGAGCGTCGTCCCCCACGCTGACGGGTCATCATCCGGCGACGGCAACGTCGTCCGGTACAACACCGGCTCGGCACCGGTCTCGGCCACCTTCTCCGCAAAAATCCGGGGAATCGCATAGGTAACCCGATGCCCACGCGCAACAAGCTCGCGGATCACCTCAAGACTCGGGTTCACATGCCCATGAGCAGCGATGGAGAACATGGCGATATGGGCGCGCTGGGTGTACTCCGGGGTCGTCATGGCTCCACGGTAGACGAGACGATACGTATCGTGCAATCCAAGTTCGTCGAGCGGTAGAGCACCTTGGCCCGCTAGAGGCGACTTGGGCCCACCGGAATTGCGATGCCGGCGGGAGACGCGCCTGCACGTTTGGTGGCGCCGGTTGCACCTGTGGCATCCCGCCACGGAGCGAGGCCTCCATATGGATGAATCACGACAAGGTTGCACTTCCAGCTAGTCCACCCCGTCTGTGACTCAGACGTCCTACCGTGGCCGTCACGCACAGCAATCAGGGGGGATTGTGAGTACGCCACAGCCGCCGCAGAAGCCGCCGCATCCGGATGACGTGCTCGCGTTTCACAATGGGGACACCTTGGAGAACATCCCCGTCATTCCTGACACGACAGCTCCTCAGCGCCCACGATTTCCTTGGAAGGCGACGCTGGCCGGGGGAGTGGCTGCTGCCGTCATCGGTGTCGGGCTGGCTCTGTTCCTGCACAGGCCGACGGGCCCGAGCCGTAGTGCAGACGGGAAGGTGCTCCCGCGAACAACAGCCAGCGCCACGGGCCCCGGACATGGAAACGCCAGTGCCCCGTCTTCCCCTTCGTTGACTGCGGCGCCGTCCCGCTCGGTGAGCGCTTCTCCGCCATGCCTCCGGGTGACGTACAAGACGCCCGGCGGTCCGGCCGGCTGCAAGCCGAAGGAAGGGATCTGTGTCGCCGGCGCCCCTTGGCATGTAGCGGACATTGAGGGGCTGTGTCGCGGCCCCGCGCCTCTCCAGGCCATTCACATCATCTCGCAGCCGGCTACAGGCGGGGACCCCGGTGCCAGCTACTGCCTCGCATGGGCGGGCAGCAGCGACGGCGTAGGGAAGGACGCCACCCTTCTGATGAACGCAGCGGGTTATCAGTGTGGTGCCTACTTGGTCGGCTCAGACGGACAGGCAATCCATGCGGACGGAACGTCCGTCTTCTCGGACACTCCTCAGCCCTGCGCGGAGTCCTACCCGGGCACCAGAATGACCTACCCCGGCGTCCTGGACTTTCCGAACGACGGCGGGGCGCAGCCTCCTTCGTATGTCTGCGTCACCGAGAACACCGGTGCGTGAGGCGCAGCGGTGCCATCACGCTGCGCCCGCTCACCCGCCGACGTCAGCCCATGCTGTTTTCGCTAACCGCCTGGACGGTAGTCAGCAACGAGGCGCTGCTGTTTCCGATGCGTTCCCGAAGAACCCGTTGAACCACAAGGAATCGGGTTCCCCGGAGTCCGCTCCAGCAAGTCAGGGGTATGCCCGCCGAGCCTGGTGAATCCTGCTCTGAAGCCTCCGGCCTGTTTCTGACCGATGGCAGGATCGGCGTATGTCTGAGTTCAGTTGGCCTGCTGCCTCGGAGGTGCCGGAGGCCGGGGAAGTGCTCCGGAGCTGGGACGCCACGGTCGCCGCGCTGCCCGTGGGCTCACACGTCAGTGGGCGCGTTATTGGCCGTCAGCCCTTTGGGGTCTTCCTTCGCATCGACGGGGTGCCCAGCATCAGAGGGCTTGCCGAGATCACGCGCATGCCGGCGGGCTTGGAACTGCCCAAGGTAGGAGCCGAAGTGGTGGGGGTGGTCGTATGGCACGTCGAGCACAACCACCAAATCAAGATCGAGCTCGACGAGTGGTCCCGCCAGGTGTGACGTGCTGGGCTGCCCGGGGTCGCATGAGGACCGACGGGAAATACGGCGGCGGTTCAACGCGTCCTTCACGGCACGCGAGTCAGCCACGGGAAGCCGCTCCCGCTGCAACTCCTGCCCGCCTCCGGCCCTCCAGCACCCGTCACCTGTCCACATCGAGGATGCGCGGGTCCGGCCACGTGGTGATGAGGATGTCCAGGGCCGAGTAGACCTCAAGGCACGAGAGGTAGCCGTCGGTGGCGAACAGGAGCACTCCCGCTGCCGGTATCCCGCCATCGACGGGGAACGAGGCTGAGGCCACCACCTCGTTGCCCACGGAGGCGGGAAGAGCGGCTGAACGGTCGACCACGAGATCCACCGTCGCGCAGCCACAGCCACAGCGCCTTCCCACCGTGGTGTGCGGAAGCTGGCGAAGCAACTCCTCCCGGCCTTCCACCCCCGGCCGAAGAAGTGCTTCGATGATCGCCGTGACGCCGGCAGGAAGGGACGGTCGCTCAGTCATCCGTAGGTCACCCCCACCAGGTCGTCCTATCTCCTGATCCCGCAGCCCCGTTGGTTCCTGTCGAGGTAATGCTGGTGACTTCGGTTGCTTGCAACGTTGTGCGTGCTCCGCGGGAAGGTCTTGGTTGAATCGCGTCAGCAAGGCATCAAGCCCGTCTCGCCGGGAGGGCAAGGCACATGCATGAACGTGAGCTCATTATCAATGAACTTGCCCAGGGGATGCGCCCCATTCCGCAAGGCGTTGCATGGTTCGCAGGTCTTGCGGAGGACGAGCAGCGTCTGGTGCTGCGGGAGCTGACGCTGTTCTGCCTACAGGCACGTGCCACACAGCAGGACGCCGAGGAAGCCCTCGCGCGCTCCGGGATGCGCCGCGTTTCTTATGGTGTTGATGGTCGTTGAGCAGTGCATGGCGGATCTGGTTGAGCGGTTGGTGCCGGATGAGTTGTGGGTCTTGTTCCGGCGGGTGGTGCCGCCGACGGAAGTGAAGCGTCCGCAGGGCGGAGGCCGGCGCCGAGCGGGTGACCGTGAGGCGCTGGCGGCGATCGTGTTCGTCGCTACGTCGGGCTGTACCTGGAGGCAGTTGCCTCCTGTGTTCGGTCCGTGCTGGCAGACGGTCTACCGGCGTTTTGCCCAGTGGAGCCGAGACCGGGTCTGGGCCCGGCTCCACCGTGTCGTCCTCGATGAGCTCGGGGTCAGAGGCGAGCTGGACTGGTCGCGATGCGCGATCGACTCCGTCAGCGTCAGGGCGGCAAAAGGGGGCCTTTGACGGGACCGAATCCGACCGACCGCGGCAAGCTGGGATCGAAAATCCACCTGGTCACGGACCGGAACGGACTGCCGCTGTCCTTGGGAATCTCCGGCGCGAACATGCACGATAGCCAGGGTCTTGAGCCGCTCGTCCGCGGCATTCCGCCCATCCGTTCCCGCCGTGGCCTGCGCCGTCGGCGACCGGCGAAGCTGCATGCCGACAAGGGCTACGACTACGACCACCTGCGCCGATGGCTCTGCAAGCGTGGCATCCGGCACCGCATCGCCCGCAAGGGCATCGAGTCCTCGCAGCGGCTCGGCCGCCACCGTTGGGTCGTCGAGCGGACCGTTTCCTGGCTCGCCGGCTGCCGCCGACTCCACCGCCGCTACGAGCGCAAAGCCGACCACTTCCTCGCCTTCGTCGGCATAGCCGCAGCCCTCATCTGCCACCGCCGCCTCACCAAATAAAACGACGTCTAAGCACCAGCCTTGCGCCACCTGAGCGCTTCTTCTCGCGCTGCACTGGCCAGAGCTAGCGCAGCCTCCACAGGAAGCGACAGCCGGAGTATTCCCGAGCCATCAGTTGTTGTCGATGCCGTCGACGTGACCTTGGTTGTGTCGATGCCTGCCTCATCCATGGCCCCCTTCAGCTCCGTCGCAGCGTCCACCGCGCTCCGCCAGCCGGCCACGTAGTCCACCCCACGTACCCACATCCAGCCGTCCGGTTCCAGAGCCTCGTCGTCGAAGTCCGGGTCCATCGGATCGTGCTGCACAGAACCTCACTCCCAGAAGCAGTAGTTGAGCACCTGGGCCACCCGCCCACCGGTCACGGGCATGACAGCGGCCCCAGTACCATCGGCACTGGGGTCCGCGAGGGCTCCGGACCGGACCACCCCGGTTGCTGTCCAGGCGAGGGGTGGTCCGGTCTCACATGTCTTGGGTCAGCCGTTGTCAGGGGTGCTGATGACGACAAGCGGCACGACTATCGCCGCCCAGAAGGCCACGATCAGAACGCTGAATAATCGCTGTCTCACAGGCACTCACCATCCGTTGGCGTCATGCGCCAGAACCGTGTGACGGTCTCGCGGTACCCGCGGTGCGAGGGATGCTGGCCGATATGCGAGAAGGCCCAGTTGCGTGCCGTCTCGAACTCTTCCGAGGGGTCTGCTGCGGCGTCGCAGGACATGCACTCCAACTCGTGCACCATCTCGGGGGCTTCCGGAGCGGTCTCCGGTCCCATAGTCCATCTGAGATAGCGGAAGACGGACCTGGTCACAGCCCGCTCCTGCTTTGAGCGTTGAGTTCTGCTACTCGTGAGCTCAGATCGTCACAGGAGCCGAGTGCACGTAGATCCTCCGGACGTGCGTCCCATTCGATCCCGCCTTGGGGCGGACGCAGTTGCACGTGCGACCACATGACGTCCATGACCCGACCGACTCGGCCGCTCCTGGTGTCCAGCGTCAAAGTGCCCACCGCAGGTGCTTTCTTGTCGCTCATGCAAGGAGGATCACGGCGACGCCCAGGACGTAGGAACCTCGCCCAAAACCCATTTTGGGACGTCCCAGAGGAGGTAGAACGTCCCTAGCAACGTCCCAACTTCCAGGGAGAGACTGCGGATGCCGAACGAGAGGCTTCGAGCCGCCATGGCAGCCGGAGGGTGGACCATGCCACCCTCGCAGCCAGGGCCCAGGTGGACCCCAAGTCCGTTGAGCGGTGGGTCAACTTGGGCCGGACCCCGCGACGGGCGACGGCCCTGCTGGCGGCCGAGACGTTAGGAGAAGACGTGCATGCACTTTGGCCGGCGCTCAGGCAAGCACGCTCTGCCCGCGCTGTCAGCTCTGAGCTGGTCGCGTTGTACGACCAGCGGGCGGACGTTCCCGTATCCACGTTCACGGACATGTTGGCGGAGGCCCGCGAGAAAATCGACGTACTCGTCTACGCGGCCGTCTTCCTGCACGAGGGGTTTCCCCGCCTGAACGATCTGCTCCGTGAGCGGGCCGCCAAAGGGTGCTCCGTCCGCATCGCGTTGGGTGATGCGGAGAGCGAAAACGTGCGGCAGCGCGGTGAGGAGGAACGGTTCGGGCACGGCATCGAATCGCGTTGCCAGCTCGCTCTCATGCACTACCGGCCGCTCCTCGGGGTACCCGGAGTCGAGATCCGGACCCACGGAACCACGCTGTACAACTCCATCTACCGGGCGGACGATCAGCTCCTGGCCAATGCCCATGTCTGGGGCGTGAACGCCTATGGGGCACCGGTATGGCACCTTCGTCGCAACGGGGATGGTGGCATCTTCGACACCTACGCCCAGAGCTTCGACGCGGTTTGGACGACGGCGAAGCCCGTACCCGAGGAGTGAACCCTGTCGCGCACCGAGTATTACGACGATCCCGATGCCCCCGAGCCCAACAGCCTCGTCGTTGCCGCTTCAGCTGTGGTGACCGACGACGAGGGCCGCATTCTGCTCCAGCGACGCCGGGACAACGACCTCTGGGCCCTGCCCGGCGGCGGCATGGAGATGACCGACTCCCTTCCGGGCACCGCGGTCCGGGAGGTCAAGGAAGAGACCGGGCTGGATGTGGAGATCACGGGGCTGGTGGGCACGTACACCGATCCCCGTCACGTGATCGCCTACACGGACGGGGAGGTACGGCGGCAGTTCAACGTGTGCTTCACCGCTCGTCTCGTCGGAGGGCAGCTTGCCATCTCGGACGAGTCCACGGAGCTGCGGTTCATCCACCCCGATGAGATCGGCGATCTCCCGATGCACCACACGCAGCAGCTCCGTATCCGGCACTTCCTGGAGCATCGGGAGAGCCCCTACCTGGGGTGACGCGGCTCGCAACGGGGGCAGTCGTCGGTCGGCGCAGGCGCGATGCCCGTTGGGCAGGACAGTCCCCAGTTCGCCTCCGACGGCACTTAGCTTGACCGCTGTCCCGGCGAATCTGTCAGGCCGTGTGATCCGATCAGCTTTCCGCGGAGTGAGGCGAGTCTTTGCTGCGGCTCCCAACGGAATGGATGGGAAGGTGCCTTGAACTTAAAGGCGGCGCAGAACCTGTGCCTCCGCCCGCTCGACAAGCGTACGGCCGTATGCGTGCACGAGGGAGAGATGGAAGAGGGACGGCGCCAATGGTGCCCAGCGGTGGATGCGGTTGGTCCGCAGCATGTATTTGACCACCGTTGCCGGCCGGAAGGGAACGTAGTCGATGGTCTGGTGCTCCCAGCGATCGGCGACACCCCGGCTGATACGCGCTTGTAGATCCGCGCTCGAGAGGTCCTTCAGCCTGGCATGGAAGTGACCACTCCAGTGGCGCTTGTCTATGTCCAGGACGAAGGCCAGCAAATCGAGAGAGTATTCGTGGGGCTCCAAGGACAATTCCTCCCGCATTCCGCGACGAGCCACCGCGTGCAGGTCCGGTGCGCTCCGGCCCGAAGAGTCGATGTGCCTCGAAAGGCCCTCGTTGACGGAGGAGTTCCAGACGCCCGGTGCCATACGCACCCGGTTGCTGCGTTGGCTCACGACGAGCATGTCGTCGGCGGTGACCACGGCGACGTTGACGGCGAAGCTGCACTGGAGAAAGGACGGAGCTGTCAGTGGTTCGTCGGGATTCAGATAGCGGGTCCGGGGCGTGGTGCCGTCAGAGAGCCTACGGTCCAGTTGCTGAGCGGCGAGGAACGTGTAGTAGTCCGTAGGGCGCAGCCTCAGGTGAATTTCGGGCGTCTCGTCGAGAGGGGTGCGGGAGATGTCGAAAGACTCTACGGCGTAGCGAGGACCGTTCCACAGAGGCGTGCGTCCCTCCGCCCGCAATCGCTCGCTCTCTTCGGCGATTTCGTCCCGCCAGTCGGCCATATCCGGTGGCAGAACCACCTCTTCGTCGAGCACTTGGACGTTGATGGCTGCCGGGGGCACCGGAGACGATCCGTCGCCTTCGACGATCAATGCGGAAGTCCGCAGGGGCCCGAGCGAGAACGTCTGCCAGACGGGCCCCGACTCCTCCCGCCGTCGCATGGCGTGAATCGCGGTCGTGGAGCGCTTGCGCAGTCGGTACCAGGTGTCCTGCAGCGGCTGTTGGAACAGCACGGCGCAGATCATGCCGAGCACGGCACCCACCAGTCCGTTGGCAACATCGATTCCGTCCATGCCAGAGACGGTAAGGATCTTGACGCTTCCGGGAGGCCGTAGTGCCTCATCCGTTACCCGGTGGCCGGCTGGCCGGTTGCGTCGCGTGGGCTACTCCTCCGTGGCTTCCGGCGCAGGCGCAATGCCCGTCGGGCACGACCGGCCCCAGTTCGTCTCTGACGGGTCACTTAGCTTGACCCCCGTCCCCCCGATCCCGCAGTACCCCGTCGGGTTCTTGTCGAGGTACTGCTGGTGGTAGGCCTCCGCCGGGTAGAAGGGGCGGCCGGTGGCGGGGAGGATTTCGGTGGTGATGTCGTGGTGGCCGGCGTTGTGGAGGACGGGGCGGTAGGCGTCGCGGGAGGCTTCGGCGGCCTGTTGCTGGGCGGGGGAGTGGGTGTAGATGGCCGAGCGGTACTGGGTGCCGACGTCGTTGCCCTGGCGGAAGCCCTGGGTGGGGTCGTGGGACTCCCAGAAGAGCTTCAGGAGCGTCGTGTACGGGACGACGGACGGGTCGTAGACGACGCGGACGGCCTCGGTGTGGCCGGTGTGGCCGCTGCAGACCTCTTCGTAGGTGGGGTTCGGGGTGTGGCCGCCCTGATAGCCGACGAGGGTGGTCCAGACGCCGTCGGTCTGCCAGAACTTCCGCTCGGCGCCCCAGAAGCAGCCCAGGCCGAAGTCGGCGGTCTCCAGGCCGTCCGGGTACGGGCCGAGCAGCGGGTTGCCGAGGACGGTGTGCCGGCCGGGGACGGCGAAAGCCCGCTCGGGGCGGCCTTCGAGCGCCTCCTCCGGGGTGGGGAGGTGGTTCTTGAAGCGGGAGAACAGCATGTGGATCAGTCTCCTGGGAGGGCGGGCGGACCGGGGGTGTGGTGACAAGCGACGTGTGGTGCCAAGGGACGCGTGTGCGTTGAGATCGAGGTGTGCACTGACGGGAACGCCGGGAGGTGGGCAGGCATTCCGGCCAGGAGGTCAGCTTGCGGGTGGCGGGAAGCCTGTGGCGGTGCCGCCGAGCTGTTCCCACCCGGCGACGGCCAGGGCGCGGTAGGCGGCGTACTCGGCGGCGGGGCTGCGGCCGTAGGACCAGGGGACGGCGCCCACGTGGCCGTCGACGAGGCGGAGCTGTTCCATGGCCTCGGCGTAGCGCTCGGCGCGTACCAGGAACCAGACCAGGAGATGGCGGACGTGCGGCGCCATGGGGTGGTCGGCGGGCGCCTCGCGGAGCGCGAAGTGGGCGCCCTCTATGGCGCGCTCGACGACCGCGCTCTGGTAGAGGCTGCGGACCATGTTGGCCTCGGGGAGGTGCTCGTAGACCGCGAAGAGGGGGAGGGCCGGGAGCAGGGTGCCCTTGGGGGCGGCGGCCGCGGCGCGCTCGGCGAAGGCCTCGGCCTGCTCACGGGAGCCGTGCCACTTCTGCGACCAGTAGGGGAGCGCGGCGAGGTGGGCTCCCATGTGCTGCGGGGCGCGCTGGGCGACCTTGGACCAGAGCTCCTCGTAGTCGGCGGCGCGGTCGTGCAGACCGCGGGCGACCGCCAGCTCGATGATGTACGGGACCGGGCTGCCGGGGGCCAGCAGCGCCGCCTCCCGGCAGACCGTACGGGCCTCTTCCAGGATCATGCGGAAGTCCTGGGAGCCCGGGTCGCGCAGGGCCTGGACGACGAGGAACTGGGCGTGCGTCTGGGCGCCGCCGGGGTCCTTGGGCGCCTCCGAGCGCCAGGTGCGCAGCCAGATCCCGCCGGTCCGCCCGCCGTCGCCGTACCCGGGGCCCGCGCCGCGCCGCTGCTCCTCCGAGGCCTCCTCCGCGGCCAGCTCGAAGGCGGCGGCGCCGGCCAGCGTCTGCACCCGCTGCCAGCGGCGCTCCCAGTCGTCGCCGGTGGACTTCAGCAGCTCGGCGGCCGGGCGCCAGTCGTGCGTCCGGCGCATCTCGGCGAGCGCGTCGGCCAGTTCCTGATCCGGGCCGGGCAGGCGGACGTCCAGCTCCTCCAGCGGGACGAATCCGTAGCCGGCCATCGGGTCGGCGGCCACCACCAGGCCCTGCCGGGTGTGCTGCACGGCCCGTCGGCGCCGCATCCAGGGCAGGAAGACGAGGCCGCCGAGCGCGAGCGCGGCGAAGAGAACCAGCAGAGCATCCATGCGAGGTGTCCTGTACCTGAAATTCTTGTAACGGCTGCCCGGGGGCGGAGCGGGGCGGAGAAGCGGTCGGCGGGGTCGGCGGGCGGTGTGCGGCGGGAACCGCTGCGCGGGTCCTCGTATGTATCCACTATCCAGCCAACCAGAAAGTTCCGGAAAGTTCGGTTGCGCGGACGACTACCCTCGGCAGGCATGAGCGAACAGCGCGAAGAGCGCCACCAGCATTTCGAAACCCTTGCCATCCACGCAGGTCAGGAGCCGGACGAGGCGACCGGCGCGGTGGTACCTCCCATCTACCAGGTATCCACGTACAAGCAGGACGGTGTGGGCGGGCTGCGCGGCGGCTACGAGTACAGCCGCAGCGCCAACCCGACCCGTACCGCCCTGGAGGAGAACCTCGCAGCTCTGGACGGCGGCCGCCGCGGCCTCGCCTTCGCCTCCGGCCTCGCCGCCGAGGACTGCCTGCTGCGCACCCTGCTGACCCCCGGCGACCATGTCGTCATCCCCAATGACGCCTACGGCGGCACGTTCCGTCTCATCTCCAAGGTGGTCGAGCGCTGGGGCGTGGAGTGGTCGGTGGCCGACACCTCCGACCCGGAGGCCGTACGCGCCGCGCTGCGGCCCCGTACGAAGGCGATCTGGGTGGAGACGCCCAGCAACCCGCTGCTCGGCATCAGCGACATCTCGGCGCTCGCCGCGGTCGCCCGGGATGCCGGGGTCAAGCTCGTCGTCGACAACACCTTCGCCAGCCCCTACCTCCAGCAGCCGCTGGCCCACGGCGCCGACGTGGTGGTCTACTCCACGACCAAGTACATGGGCGGGCACTCGGACGTGGTCGGCGGCGCCCTGGTCGTCAACGACGACACCCTCGGCGAGGAACTCGCCTACCACCAGAACGCGATGGGCGCGGTCGCCGGGCCGTTCGACGCCTGGCTGGTGATGCGCGGCATCAAGACGCTCGCCGTCCGCATGGACCGGCACAGCGCCAACGCGGAGCGCATTGCGGAGCTGCTGAGCGGCCACCACAAGGTGACCCAGGTGTACTACCCGGGGCTGGCCGAGCACCCGGGCCACGACGTGGCCACCAAGCAGATGCGGTCCTACGGCGGCATGGTGTCGTTCCGGGTCGCGGGCGGCGAGCAGGAAGCGGTGGAGGTCTGCAACCGCGCCAAGCTGTTCACCCTCGGTGAGTCGCTGGGCGGCGTCGAGTCGCTGATCGAGCACCCGGGGCGGATGACGCACGCCTCGACGGCCGGGTCGCTGCTGGAGGTCCCCGCCGACCTCGTGCGCCTCTCGGTCGGCATCGAGTCCGTCGACGACCTGCTGGCCGACCTCGCGCAGGCGCTGGGCTGACGGGACGGTCGCCGGCCGGCCTCACCACCCCTCCACCCGGGGGGTGGTGAGCCGGTGCGGACGCTCCGCGCGGCGCGGCCGGGCGCCCCACCCGGTGTCAGGACGCCGGGGCCGCCGGCGTCAAGGACGCGGTGATGTCGCAGAGGGAGGCGTTGAAGCGGGTCAGGAGGGCGGTGAAGGCGACGCGCTCCTCCTCGGACCACTGCTCCGTCACCAGGGCCATCAGCGCACGGCGCGAGGTGCGCACCTCGTCCAGACGGGCGCGCCCGCGCTCGGACAGCTGGAGCACCACGGCACGGCCGTCCTCCGGGTGGGTGGCGCGGCTGACCAGGCCGGAGTCGACCAGCGGGGCGACCTGCCGGGTGACCGTCGAGGAGTCGATGCCCATCCCGGCGGCCAGGGCCTTGACGCCCATCGGGCCTTCCTGGTCCAGGCGGTTGAGCAGCAGATACGCGGCGCGGTCCATGGAGTTGCGCGCCTGCCCCACGCCGCCGAGCCGGCTCTGTTCTGCGCGGCGGGCGAAGACGGCCACTTGGTGCTGCAGCGCGTCGAGGAGAGCGGGGTCGGTGTGGGTCGTCATGTCCGAAGAGGTGGGCATGGCCGGGAGCTCGCTTCGATGGATGTGCGTATGGATGGGAGGACAGCGTACGCGGACCCGGCGCGGAGCGTACCTGTGCTGTGCATTCCGGTAACGGCCGCAACCCGGCCGTGCGCGGGGCGCGGCCGGACCGCCGCGTGATCAGCATGCGGGCAGAAAAGGCCCGTCGGCGGACGAACTGCGAGACTGGCGGCATGGCCGACCAGATGTCGCCCGCGTCCCGCGGAACCGCCGCGTCCGCGCGCTCCGCCGAGGGGCCGGCGGTCACGGTCGAGGACATCCGGGCGGCGCACAAGATGCTCTCCGGGGTCTCGCGGGCCACCGCGATGGAGGGCAGCCGCTATCTGTCCGGGCTCGTCGGCGCCCCCGTGCACCTCAAGTGCGAGAACCTCCAGCGCACCGGCTCCTTCAAGATCCGCGGCGCCTACGTACGGATCGCCGGGCTCTCGGCGCAGGAGCGGGCGGCCGGTGTGGTGGCCGCGAGCGCGGGCAACCACGCACAGGGGGTGGCGCTGGCGGCGTCCCTGCTGGGGGTGCGCTCGACGGTGTTCATGCCGGTCGGCGCCCCGTTGCCGAAGGTCGCCGCGACCCGTGAATACGGGGCGGAGGTGCGGCTCCAGGGCCATGTCGTGGACGAGACGCTGGCCGCCGCCCAGGAGCACGCGCGCGAGACCGGCGCGGTCTTCATCCACCCCTTCGACCACCTCGACATCATCGCCGGACAGGGCACGGTCGGGCTGGAGATCCTCGAACAGTGCCCGGAGGTACGGACCGTCGTCGTCGGGGTCGGTGGCGGCGGGCTGGTGGCCGGGATCGCGCTCGCGGTGAAGGCGCTGCGGCCGGACGTGCGGGTCGTCGGGGTGCAGGCGGCGGGCGCGGCCTGCTACCCGCCGTCGCTGGCGGCCGGGCGTCCGGTGGCGGTCGAGGGGCTGTCGACGATGGCGGACGGCATCAAGGTCGGGCGGCCCGGCGAGGTGACCTTCGGGATGGTCGAGGAGCTGGTGGACGAGGTCCGTACGGTCACCGAGGACCAGCTCTCCAGTGCGCTGCTGCTGTGCCTGGAGCGGGCGAAGCTGGTGGTGGAACCGGCCGGGGCGAGCCCGGTGGCGGCGCTGCTCGCCGACCCGGAGTCCTTCGAGGGGCCGGTGGTCGCGGTCCTGTCCGGCGGCAACGTCGACCCGTTGCTGCTGCAGCGCATCCTGCGGCACGGGATGGCCGCGGGCGGGCGCTACCTCTCGCTCCGCCTGCGGCTGACGGACCGGCCGGGGGCGCTGGCGACGCTGCTGGGCGTGCTGTCGGTGGCCGATGCGAACGTCCTCGACGTGGGCCATGTGCGCACGGACCCGCGGCTCGGTCTGACCGAGGTCGAGGTGGAGCTGCAGCTGGAGACCAAGGGGCCGGCGCACTGCGACGAGCTGCGGGCGGCGCTGCGCGAGGCGGGGTACGCCGTCGCGGAGTGAGCCGCCGGGGCCGTTGCTGCACGGGGATGGGGCCAGGGGGCGTCACGGGTATACCGTGGCGCCCCACACACGTCGGCGAACGTCTGTTCCCGCCGCCGGTGCGCGGTGATCCGAGAAAAACGCATCGCGATGTATCGCGTGCGGCCGTAGTCTCGCGGCTGCGGGGTGCCGGTGCGTCATGGCGTTCCGTTGCGGACGAATGCCCATAGAGCAGGCATAGGCCGCCAACCGTAATATTCGACCTGGAACTGACCCAAGCCATGGGAGTACTCCTATGCCAGGCGCCATTTACGCCGAAGGCCTGGTCAAGACCTTCGGCGACGTGAGGGCACTGGACGGCGTCGACCTCGACGTCCCTGAAGGAACCGTCCTCGGAATGCTCGGCCCCAACGGTGCAGGCAAGACCACCGCCGTACGGGTCCTGACGACCCTGCTCCAGCCGGACCGGGGCAAGGCGCTGGTCGCCGGGATCGACGTCCTCGCCCGCCCCGACGAAGTACGGCGTTCCATAGGCCTGTCCGGCCAGTTCGCCGCCGTCGACGAGTACTTGACCGGCCGCGAGAACCTGATGATGGTCGGGCAGCTCTACCAGATGAGCGGACGCGACGCCAAGCGGCGAGCCGGTGAACTGCTGGAACGCTTCCACCTCGGCGACGCCGCCGACCGCACCGCCAAGACCTACTCCGGCGGCATGCGCCGCAGGCTCGACCTCGCGGCCGCGCTGGTCGTCAGCCCGCCCGTGATGTTCATGGACGAGCCGACCACCGGACTGGACCCCCGTAACCGCCAGGGACTGTGGGACGTCATCCAGGAGCTGGTCGCCGGCGGCACCACCCTGCTGCTCACCACGCAGTACCTGGAGGAGGCCGACCGCCTCGCCCACGACATCTGCGTCGTCGACCACGGCAAGGTCATCGCCCGCGGCACCTCCGACCAGCTCAAGGCGCGCACCGGCGGCGAACGCGTCGAGGTCGTCGTGCACGCCGCCGAGCACCTCACCGTCGCCGACGAGGTCCTGCGCGGCTTCGGCAAGGGCGAGAGCACCGTCGAACCGCACACCCGCAAGCTCACGGTCCCGGTGACGGGCGGCGCCAAGCTGCTCGCCGAGGTCATCCGCGAACTGGACCTGCGCGGGGTGGAGATCGACGACATCGGGCTGCGCCGCCCGACCCTCGACGACGTGTTCATCTCGCTGACCGGCCACGCCGCCGAGACCGCGGACGGCAACGGCGCGGACGGTGACGCGGCGGACGCCGGGACGAGCGGCGGCACCGTCGGGAAGCAGAAGAAGCGCAGGAAGGACGGTACGGCGGCCGATGCCGCGGACCCGGACGCGACGGCCGACAAGGAGGGCGTGAAGTGACCACGGCGACCGAAACGGCCGGCGGCGCCCCCGTCCGGACCCCGCAGACGCGCGGCGCCCTCAGCCGGTCCGTACGCGACTCCCTGGTGGTCGCCAAGCGCAATCTGATCCGGATGCTGCGCATCCCCGAAGTGGTGATCTTCGGGCTCATCCAGCCGATCATGTTCGTGGTGCTGTTCACCTACGTCTTCGGCGGCTCCATCAACATCCCCGGCGCCCCGGTGGGCGACGCCCAGGCCTATCGCGAGTTCCTGATGGCCGGGATCTTCGCGCAGACGGTCACCTTCGCCACGGCGGGGGCCGGCGCCGGCATCGCCGACGACATGCACAAGGGCCTCATCGACCGGTTCCGGTCGCTGCCGATGTCCCGTGGCGCGGTGCTCACCGGCCGGACCCTCGCCGACCTCGTACAGACCGCGCTGACGCTGGTGGTGCTGGCGGTGGTCGCCCTGCTGATCGGCTGGCGCACCCACGAGAACCTCATCGAGGTGCTGGCCGGCTTCGCGCTGCTGCTCCTGCTCGGCTACGCCTTCTCCTGGATCGGCGCGCTCATCGGCCTGTCGGTGCGGACGCCCGAGGCGGCCACTTCGGGCGGGCTGATCTGGCTCTTCCCGCTGACCTTCATCTCGAACGCGTTCGTCCCGGTCAACGGCATGCCCGCGTTTCTGCAGCACGTGGCGGAGTGGAACCCGTTCAGCGCGACGGTGGCCGCCGCCCGGGAGTTGTTCGGCAACACCATCGCCGGGGTGCCGAAGTCGGTGACCGGGGCCTGGCCGATGGAGCATCCGGTGATCGCCTCGGTGATCTGGTCCGTGATCATCATCCTGGCCTTCCGGACGCTGGCCGTCCGGAAGTACCGGTCGGCCACGGCCTGAGGGGAGCCGGGGCTGCGGGGGCCCGGCAGTCGGGGCTCGGCGGTCCCGGGCGGTCGGACGGCCGTCGGTCACGACACGAAGAAGCGGCCCGGAGCGTCACGCTCCGGGCCGCTGCCTCGTCTCGGGTGTCCCGCGCTCAGCCGCTGTACGGCTTGGCGTCCAGAATCCGGACGGTCGCCTTCTTGCCGTTGGGGAGCTCGTACTCCGCGTCGGCGCCGATCTTCTTGCCGTTCACGCCGGTGCCCAGCGGCGACTGCGGGGAGTAGGTCTCGATGTCCGAGCTCGCGTACTCCCGCGAGGCCAGCAGGAACTCAAGCGTGTCGTCCGGGTCCCCGTCGAACGCGATGGTGACGACCATGCCGGGAGCGACCACGCCGTTGGCGGCCGGGGCCTCGCCGACCTTCGCGCTCTGCAGCAGCTGGGTCAGCTGGCGGACGCGGGCCTCCTGCTTGCCCTGCTCTTCCTTGGCCGCGTGGTACCCGGCGTTCTCCTTCAGGTCACCTTCCTCGCGAGCCGCCGCGATCTTCTGCGTGATCTCGGCGCGTGCGGGACCAGACAGGTGCTCCAGCTCGGCCTTGAGCTGGTCATACGCCTCCTGGGTCAGCCAGGTGACGTTCTCGCTGGTCTGGGTCACAGGTGCTCCTCGTCGGTACTGGGGATAAATCAAACGCCCTACCAGGAAGGTTTGCGCCTTCACAGGTGGGCGAAACCACGAGCCTAACAATTCCGGCACAAAACGGGGAAGAGGAAATTCACAGCGACCGCACAGCAGGGCATCATCCCTGATCAGACGCGGTCACGACACGCCCCGTGCCGGTTGGGGCCAGAGCGTGACGGGTGGGGCGGGCGGTGCGGCTGAGGCGGCCTGGCGGGCCGGTCGGCCGACGGGGTACGGGGGCGTGCGGTGGCCCGTGGGGCGGGGAGTGCGGCGGTGGCGGGCTCAGCCGGACGCCGTACAGCCGACCAGCACGGCATTGGTCGCCCGCTTCGTCGTCCGCACCGTGACCTCGGTGTCCACCTGGCCGGAGCGCTGGTCGACGGTGATGTCCTTGCGGCCGACCTCGGAGCCGTCCTCGGCCTGGGACCGGAGCGTGCACACGCCCTTGGTGTCGGCGTCCTTCACGACCTCAAGATGGACCTTGACGGCGTGGTCGGAGACCGCGTCCCAGGCGATCACGCGGCCGCTGAGGTCCTGCCCCGCGATGTACGAGATGCCGGACCAGCCGACCACGCCCAGCAGCGCGACGCCCAGCACCGCGCCGATGATCTTGAGCTTGCGGTCCGCGCGCTCATCCGCGGAGCGGCCGTAGCGTCCGTCGGGGAGCCCGTCGCGCACCGCGGTCATGATCAATCCTCCTGGATACGGGGGCCTTCAGCCATGAACCCCCAAGGGGGCCCCGCCCCTGGGAATACAGCGCCCCCTTGCTTCGGTCACTATAGGAGGCATCTTCTCCGGCCCTTCACTGAGGATCGAGTCTTGACTGAGCAGCTGCGTTTGATGGCGGTTCACGCCCACCCCGACGACGAGTCGAGCAAGGGTGCGGCCACCATGGCCAAGTACGTGTCCGAGGGGGTGGACGTGCTGGTCGCCACCTGCACAGGCGGTGAGCGAGGGTCCATCCTCAACCCCAAGCTCCAGGGTGACCCGTACATCGAGGAGAACATCCACGAGGTGCGGAAGAAGGAAATGGACGAGGCCCGGGAGATCCTGGGCGTCAAGCAGGAGTGGCTGGGCTTCGTCGACTCCGGGCTGCCCGAGGGCGACCCGCCGCCGCCGCTGCCCGAGGGCTGCTTCGCACTCCAGGACCTCGAGGCGGCGGCCGAGCCGCTCGTCCGGCTGATCCGGACGTTCAAGCCGCAGGTCATCACGACCTACGACGAGAACGGCGGCTATCCGCACCCGGACCACATCATGACCCACAAGATCACGATGGTGGCCTTCGAGGCGGCCGGCGACCCGGAGAAGTACCCGGAGGCCGGTGAGCCCTGGCAGCCCCAGAAGCTCTACTACAACCAGGGCTTCAACCGCCCCCGCACGGTCGCGCTGCACGAGGCGCTGCTGGAGCGCGGGATGGATTCGCCCTACGGCGAGTGGCTGGAGCGCTGGAAGCAGTTCGAGCAGCGTGAGCGCACGCTGACCACCTATGTCCCGTGCGCCGACTTCTTCGAGATCCGCGACAAGGCGCTGATCGCCCACGCCACCCAGATCGACCCCGACGGCGGGTGGTTCCGGGTGCCGATGGACCTCCAGCGGGAGGTCTGGCCGACGGAGGAGTACGAGCTGGCGAAGTCGCTCGTGGACACTTCCCTCCCCGAGGACGACCTCTTCGCGGGCATCCGCAACAATTGACCCCATGATGAGCGCGACCAGCACCCTCGCCCTGACGCACTTCGTCACCCTTGCCGACAGCTTCGACAAGGACAAGGTGACCCCCGGCGTCCTCGGCTTCATCGTCTTCGCGGTCATCGGCGGCGCCGTGTGGCTGCTGATGAAGTCCATGAACAAGCACATGAAGAAGGTGGACTTCGAAGAGCAGCCGGAGGGCGGCGAGGCAGGCACCACCGCCTCCGCCGCGCCTGCGGCCGAACCGAAGACCAGCTGAGGGCGGGTCCGCCGGCCCGCCGCGACCGCTCGGCCCAGGGGGCCGGCCGCTCCGTGCGGACCGGGCGGCCCCGTGCGGACCGGGTGGCCCCGTGAGGATCGGGTGGTCGCCCAGAGACCGGGTGGCGGTCGAGGGGCGGGCGGGGGGGGGGGGCCGCCGCCCCCCCCCCCGGGGGGGGGGGGCCGCCCGGGCCGGCGGGGGGGGGGGGGCGGGGGGGCCCGGTGCGTTGGGGGGGGCCCCCCTGACCGGGGGGGGGGGTCGCGGGCCGGCCGATGGACACGGCCGGCCGACCGGCCCGGCGGCTCGCCGGTCCGAGCGGCCGGCGAGCCGGGTCTGCGGGCTGTCGGGTGGCGCCGCCTCCGTCCGTGCCGCGCCTGAGCGGCGTCGGGGCGGTTCCCGGGTGCCGTCGGGTGGCCTGAGTGCCGTTGGGGCGGGTCCGAGTGCCGTCGGGCGGTATCGGCGGTACGCGGACACGGTCCGGAGGCGGCGTGTTGCCCCCCCCAGCCGTATCGCGTGGCTCCCAGCCGTGTCGCGTGGTCCCGGCGGTGACGTGCGCCCGGCGGTGCTGTGTGCCCGGCGATGCTGTGCGCCTGGGCTGTGACGCCCCGGTGCATCACCGGGCCGTCCCTCGGCTTGCCCCGCCCCGCCGTCATTCCGCGCCGGCCGGGGCGATCGGCACTCCCATGACCTCGCGCGCATGGCGGTTGGGCACCGTGCCCAGCCGCCAGGCCTGCCACCCCGACTCGGGCTCCACCCCGCGGTCCAGCAGCAGCGCGAACGCCTCCGTGCAGTCCTCCAGCTTGGAGTCACGGGTGGCGTGCTTCTCCCGGATCAGCTGCGCCAGCTCCTCCTGGGCGACGGCCGTGCCCACCACGGAACCGCCCGGTGAGGCGAGCGGCAGCAGCGTGCAGCGCAGGAACCGCGCCCAGTCCTCGCCGCGCCGGTCGCCGTAGCCGGCGAAGAGCCGCGCCGCCTCGTCGGCCAGCTCCAGCGCCTGCGCCGACCGGCCGTTCCCGGCATCGATGATCAGCAACTCCAGGCAGGACCACGCCTCGCCGTGCGGCACCCCGATCCGCTGGAAGTCCTTACGGGCGTCCTGCAGCAGCTGCCGGGCGAAGCCGCTGTTGCGCAGCGAGCCGGTCTGCTCGGCCCGCAGATCGCGGGTGACCCGGCCCGAATGGTGCCGGGCACAGGCGAGGCCGTAGCCGTCCTGCATCCGGCTGAACATCGTCCGTGACCGCTCCAGCTGCCGCAGCGCCGCATCGCGTTCGCCGCGCTCCTCCAGCGCCTGGCCCAGGTAGTACATCGTCCAGGCCTCACCGCGGGCGTCCTCGTGCTGGTGGTGCAGCGGAAGCGCCTGCCGCAGCTGGTCCACCGCGGGGCCCGGATCGCCGTCCACCAGGCGGGCGCGCGCCAGCTGCGTCATCGCCCAGGCCTCACCGCGCTCGTCGTGCGTACGGCCGTAGAGCTCCAGCGCCGCCTGCAGGGAACTCTCCGCGGCCGGCACATCGCCCCGGCGCAGATGCACCTGGCCGAGCTGGAAGTGTGCCCAGGCCTGACCGTGCACGCTCTCGCTCTCCTCATGAAGCTCCAGCGCCTCGCGCAGCAGGGCGACGGCCTCGGCGATCTGCGCACGGTCCCGCTCCACCGCCGCCAGGGCGTGCAGCGTCCAGGCCCGGTCGCCGTGCATGTCCGCGCCGGACTGCAGCTCCAGCGCCTCCCGGAGCTTGGCCGAGGCCTCGGTGAGGTTGCCCTGCTGCTGGAGGGTGATGCCCAGATCGCGCAACGCCCGTGCGGCGCCCGCCGGATGCTGCGCCTCGAAATACAGGTCGACCACCGACGACAGGGTCGTCCGCGCCTGGTCCAGCTCGCCGAGCTGGCGGGCCGCCACACCCGTGCGCCACTGCACCGAGCGGACCAGCAGCCCCTGCCCGGCCGCCCGGGTCAGCTCGCTCAGCTCGCCCAGCCGGTAAAGATCGCCGCGCAGCAGGCAGTAGTCGGCCAGCGCGCCCAGCAGATGCGAGACCGCCGCCTGGTCCACGCCGTGATCAGCATGGCGCAGCGCGGACGTGATGAAGCTGGTCTCGTCGTCCAGCCACTGGAGGGCCGCGTCCAGGGAGGTGAAGCCGTGCGAGCCGAAGCGGTCGGCGCGGGTGGACGTCCGGCCGTCGACCAGCCTGATGACCGAGTCGGCCAGCTCCGCATAGCCGCGGATCAGCCGCTCCTGGGCCGCGCCGCGCTCAGCCGGCTCCTCCTCGTCCACCAGCCGGTCGTGCGCGAAGCTGTGCACCAGGGCGTGCAGACGGTAGCGCTCGCCGCGGACATGCTCGATCAGCCCGGCGCGGGCCAGCGTCCTCAGCTGCCGCTCCGCCTCGGCCTGGTCCACGCCCAGCAGGGCCGCCGAGGCCGCCGCCCCCAGACTGGCCCGGCCCACCAGCGCCAGCCGGCGCAGCAACTGCCGGGCGGCCTCCGGCTGATCCGAGTAGCGCAGCCACAGCGCGCGCTCCACCGGCGTTGGCCGCTCGTGGGCCGCCAGGTCCGTGGCCAGCTCCGCGGCGGTGCGGGTGCCGAGCGAGGAGCCCGCCACCCGCAGCGCCAGCGGCAGCCCCGCGCACAGCCCGTTGATCGTGTCGACCGCCCGGGCGTCGTACGGGCCCGTGGCGTCCGGGGCCTCCTTGCCGCTCTCGGCGGCGGCCCGCAGGAGCTCTTCGGTGCCCGCCGCGTCCAGCGCTCCCACCGGCAGTTGGAGCACCCATGCCTGGAGGTCCCCGGGCAGCTCCAGCGGCGTACGGGAGGTGACCAGCACCAGGCTGTCGGAGCGCTCCGGAACCAGCGTGCGCACCTGTTCCGCGTCCGCGGCGTCATCCAGCAGCACCGTCACCGGCAGACCGGTCAGATGGTGGTGGTACAGCTCGGTGAGCCGCTTGACGTGCTGCTCCTGGGACGGCCGCTCACGGAACAGCAGCTGCTCGCGCGGCGCGCCCAGACGGTTGAGCAGATGCAGCAGCGCGTCCCGGGTCGGCAGCGGCACCTCACCGGGGGTGTCACTGCGCAGATCCACCACGCACGCGCCACGGAACTGATCGCGCAGCTGATGGGCGGCCCGCACCGCCAGCGCCGTCCGGCCCGACCCCGGCTCACCGTGCAGCACCACCACGGTCGGCTTGGTCTCCGTGCTCGCACGGGCCGCGTGCACCCACTGCGCGATCTGCGTCAGCTCGGCCCGGCGCCCGGCGAACGGGCTTTCCGGCTGCGGGAGTTGGGCGAACGACTGCTCCAGAACGGACCGCTGGCGGGCCGCCGCGCTGCGGTCCGCGCCGCGCAACTGCGGCCCGCGGGCGGTCGTCGAGGTGGCCGGCTTCGATGTCGTGCCGCCACCGCGGGCCGCCGCCGTCAGCATCCGCTGCTGATCCAGGAACGGCCGGATGCCCCGCACCTCCAGCGCCGTCAGCCACTCCAGCCGCAGCTGCTGGGCGCCACCCGGCTGGGCGCGCCGCCCCGCCGCCTGATGCGCCGCCGGCAAGTGGCCCGCGGTCAGCTTCAGGACCGTGGCCGCCGCGCCCGCCACCACCACGACGGCCCCGACCCCCAGCGCCGCGCCCGCGCCCGTGCCGTACACCAGGTCCGTGCCGAAGGCCGCCACCGCCGCCGCGGCCGTCGCCACTGCGGGTGTCCCCAGCTCCTTGCGGGACAGCCGCCTGCCCAGCGAGGGCCGGCCGGCATCCGCCTCGTCCAGGGCCCGCACATACGCGGCGTACTCCTCGGCGGCGCTGCCCGCCAGCTCCTCCAGCGCCGAGCGGGCCCTGCCGAGCAGCGTCTCCCCGTCGAGCCGCCCGCCCGAGCGCCGGACCTCCTCCTCGACCGTCCTGGTCAACAGCGCTTCCGCTTCCGCCCGGTGGCCTTCGCGCAGCACAGCCAGTGAGCCCGGCATGCCATCCCCCTCCAGCAGTTCCAGCAGTCTCCAGCGGTGATCGCCCCCGCACGCACAGTGTTCCGCGTCCGCACGGATTCCGGCAGGGCTGTGGACAACTCCCTCCGCTCCCGGCTCACCGGCCCCCCTTGGGAGAGGATGGCCCCATGCCGAACCGCCTGGCTCATGAGACTTCCCCATATCTGCTCCAGCACGCCGACAACCCCGTCGACTGGTGGCCCTGGTCCACCACCGCCTTCGAGGAGGCCCGACGACGCGGGGTCTCAGCGTCGGCTTCAGCTACTGCCACTGGCAGCAGTAGCTGAAGCAACCAGGCAACTCAGGCCTGGCCGGAACTCCCCGGGGGGGCCGCACTCTCCGCAAGCAGTACGCCACCATCCTCATGGACGACCGCCAGTACCGCCGCGCCCCCCGAACTCCACCTGCCGGCTGAGGATTTCGCCAAGGAAGCCGCCCCACCGGCCACCCGCCAGGCCCTCCGGTTCCACTCCGAGGCCGCCCGGTGCCTGGAACAACTCGACGAGGTCACCTAGGCCCTCAAGGAATTCCGCACCCGCCTCCTCTACATCGGGCGCCATTCCAACGATCCTTCCCACCCCCCCCTGGAAATCCGCCGCACCATGGGCCAACTCCCCTTGCCCAGGGCAAACGCGGCGCCGCCCTGGAACGCCTTACCTGCCTCCCGTACGACCTGGAACGGCCGCACAGCCCGCATCACGCGATTTCGGGCGAGGCGCGGCTGCTGCTGCAGTGGCCGACAGGCGCAGGGCTGAGGGGCCCCACGCCAGGCGGCTCATGTCGAGTCCCTGCGTGGCTTGGCTCGGATGACGGCAAATCGTCACTATCACGATCTCGCCGCCATTATCGATTCCAGAAATATGGCTGAGATATCGGCGCCGGTCAAAGTTTGGCGCGATTGTGCCCTTGAGCGCGCGACAGAACGGGGCGTAGCCGGTGATGTGCGCTAGAGTGCGGGGAATTTCACTCGATCGCACTCCACGGCTCGGGTGATGTATCGATACGTTATCGGGGGATGATGGGGAATTTCGTGCCGGTGAGGCATGAAAGCAGTTCCGAGTCGGAGTGTTTGCCTGGCCTGCAGACTCGAGAATTTCCTGAAGAGTCGCTGTCTAGGTTGTGCCCACGGGATTCTCTGCATCATTCAAATCTTTACGGGAGGTTCCATGGCTGACGATCAAGCAAGGCGAGTGGATGATTCAGAGTTTCTGGAGATAACCAGAGACCCAGCCGCAGCAAGCATCATGCGCAAGAGCCTGGAACAGCTTGCCAAGGGGGGAGCGGGAGACGTTCTGAAAGAAATGGCGGACGAGATTCTCTCCGGCCGGGTCGGTGTGCGCGACGCGGTCAGTATTCCCGTCTATGCGAATCACATGATCGACAAACTTCAGGCTTCCAAGCAGGAATGGGATTCGCTCTCCGAAATGGATCGGGAGCGGCTCGCGGCCGATGGTGAGCGATTCCTGGAAGGAGAGCGTCGCGAGATCGAAGAATCTGAGCGGGAAAAGCGTGATGCCGCCGGACGCGGCGCCAAGGGGCGTCACGACGGAAGTACTTGGTCACTGTATTAACAATGAGGGATGCGTCTTGGTGACGCATTTCCATGCACGCCCACACATCGCGGCATCACCGCGAGAAGAATCGGGGGAAGGGAAGACGTGAGTTTCAGCGTACACCCTGCGGACATCGCGGGATTCGCCAAGCTGATCGGCCGAGCAGCGGAAGACATGCAGGAAGGTGTCGGGTATATCGACAACAAGGCGAACGAGGATGGCTTCGATGTAGAGGAAGGCCTGATCGGTCAATGGTGGGAGGATGCCTACGGGAATCATACGGAACGCGTTCGCGAGGTCAAAGGGTTTCTGCGCAAGGTCGGGGGGCTCTTGGAGGCTTCGGCCGAGGAACTCAAGAAGTCAGCCAAGTACTATCAGGCCACGGATCATGAGCAAGCTGTCAAAATGGATTCTACTTATCCCGCATCAAAGCGCGGGAATCCGGATGGTGATCACGCTCCCGCGAGTGCCGGGGATTTTCGGGATGCCAATGATGCGCGGGGCAAGCTGAAGCCACTTGAGGCGGATCCCAGTTTTTTCGATGCCATCGGGAAGGCTCAGAATTGGGCAGAGGGGCACGCGGAAGAATTTCAGTTCAATGCAGCTTTCAAGACCTTCGGCACGGCGCTCGACATGCTCAGTCCGACGGCTATTGTCACCGAAGGGTGCAAGCTGTTCTTCGATTTCGACCCCTTCGGTGAACTCGCCAGCCTCGTTGGCGGAGATTGGGAGGGGTATTTGAAATGTGCCGGACTGTGGGGAAACTTAGGCGAGTTCTGTCGTTTGGTGGCCGCGAACATCAGCCACGGAACCGGTTCGATATCGATCACCTGGACGGGTAATGCGGCAGACGCGGCGTGCGTCTATTTTGAAGAGATTGCCAACCTTCTGGACTCGGCCGCGGATTCATTTGATTCTCTGAAGGCGAACTATGCTGCGGTCGCGAATCTTGCCTACGGGATGGCGGAGTCGGTGAAGGCCGGTCTGATGTTTATCTCCGATTTGGCGATCGAGTCATTCATTGAATTCATGGCGGGGCTGGCTGCCGCAGAGACTGGAGTCGGATTGATCGGAACTGCGGCGGCATGGGCTCTGGTGGCGAAAAACGCTCTCCAGGCCGTCGAGAAGTATGAGAAAATCGTCAAGGCGATTGATGTTGCCATGATGGTCTCCAAGGCGGGCTATGCGGAGTGTGGTCGAGAATCGGCCGGCATGGAGGCAAAGGTCAAGAAGTTTCCCGTTCCCGGGAAGAGCTATGATAATGCTGTGGTGTGATCCGGAAAGGGAGGACGTCGGTGAGCGTTGAGCGATCAAATGTGGGAAAGCGGTCGAAACTCAGTCGCCTGGCTGTCGCCCTTTCTGCGGTGGCGGTATTCTTCATCGTTGCTTTCGTGTGGGAAGGAGGATGGCGAAATCCAGGACTCTCCGCGCTCACCCTCACCTTCACTCTTTCTGCGGCCGTGTCGATCTTGGCATGGCGTAAGGAGCGCTTGCGGCTGGCCATCCTGGCGATGGCGATGATTGTCGCCGCTGCGGTGGTCGCCAAGGTCTTGGGGCCGTGATGGCCCCCTTCTTGTTCGCTTACTGATCCCTGAACGCAACCGGTGGCGTGCCTTGTCGGCGCGTCACCGGCCCCGAGCCGTGAACAGTCAAGGCAGGGCAAGCTCCCCCGAGGCTGCGAGGCCGGTGACTTGCCCCGCATGTCAAGATCACTCGCGCCCGTCGTATGTGCCGGAGCTGATTTCTCAGTGCATTGGCCGGGTGCTGGATGCGAATGTTTTGTATCTGTGTCCGGCCTGGCGGGCTGGGCTGGGTGGTCCGGATCGTGCGACGATTCCGCTTCAGCCCGCCGGCCCCACTCAGGAGTGATGCCGCACGCAAGGACGGAGAGGCCCGTGCGTGCGGCATCCGCGACCTGCGGCGCGATACCTCGACCGTAACGGACAGGGGTGACATCGCCCTGTGCGCCGCAGTGGCGGGGGAGGGGGCACCACAGGCCGTGCCCGTCGCCTCCTGACCCGGGCGCCAGGGCCGCGTCAGGGAGTTGGTCACCCTCTGGTCACCCGGGCTTCCCCGCCGGGGTGTTCACCTCGCGGAAGGCGTGCCAGGCCGCGTCCGCGAGGTGGGAGGCCAGTGGGTGGGTGCCGTGCACGGGGAAGGCCAGGTGGGTGCGGACCAGTGGGGCATCCCGCAGCGGGACGAGGCGGACACCCGGGTGGGTGTAGCGACGCGCGGCCGAGGCGGGGGCGGTTCCGAACCCGGTCCCGGCCGCGACCTTCTCCAGCCACTCGTCGAAGTTCCGGCACTCGGCGCCGACTTCCGGACGGGTGCCGTCGGGCCACATCCAGGGGAAGGTCGTGCCGCTCACGACGTTCACCACCAGCGGCCACCGCGCTAACTCCGCCCACCGCACCTCCGGCCGCCGGGCCAGCGGCGAGGCCGTGGGCACCGCGGCGATGCGTTCCTCCTCATACAGCTGTACGCAGCGCACGCCCCTGGCCTGTATCTCGCCGCGCAGAAGCGCGACATCGACGTCTCCGGTGTCCAGCCCGGCCATCGCGGTGTCCCGGCGCACCAGCTCCACCTCCGAGGCGTTCTCCTTGCCGAAGCGGACGGCGAGCGTCGAGAGGAGCTCGGGCAGCCCCCAGGCGAATCCGATGCGCAGGGCCTGGCCCCCACGGATGTCGGCGAGGGTCGAGTCGAGTTGCCGAATGATCGGCATGAGCGACTCGCGCAGGCGGCTGCCCTTGGGGGTGAGTGCGATACGGCGGGTGGTGCGGTCGAAGAGGCGCACGCCGAGGGACTCCTCCAAGGCGCGGATGCTGCGGGTGAGTGTCGGCTGAGCGAGGTGAAGCCGTTTGCTGGCGGCGGTGAAACTGCGTGCCTCCGCCACGGCAAGGAAGTTGCGGAGATGACGAAGATCGACATTCATACGGCCAGAGCATAGGCGAGACGGGAAAGCTATTTCCCTGATCCAGATCACCCTGCATAGGCTCGAGGAGTGCCGCCCGCCGGGTGTGCCCGCGGCTCGCAGTGCCGGCGGGAGGACGTCGTAACTCGCTTGCCCACAACGGGGGTTGAAAGTGCCGAGCTCGCCATGCTCGCTTCACATGTTCTTGATGGGCTGATTCCGCACAGGGCGGCCCGTCTGCCCGCCCGGGGCTGATCGGCAGGAGCCGGGCTTCGTTCTCACCGTATTCGCCGCCGGAATTCCGGCCTGGCCCTGGGTGTTGTGGCCTGGCGTGAAATACCAATTTTTTTACTGGTCATTGAGTTTATGAGAGGTATTGACGTGCCCGAAGTCGAGACGCGGAACGGCCCCATCGAGTACACCTTCCTCGACGGTGATCCGGAGGCGGCTCCGCTGGTCTTTGTGCACGGCGGCACCGGTGCCATCGCCACCTGGAACCGGTTTCCCCGCCTCCTCGCCGCGCGGACCGGGCGTCGCGCGCTGCTCTTCTCCCGCCACGGCAACGGTTTCTCCGGGCCGGCGAAGCTGCCCCGCACCCCCCGCTACATGCACGAGGAGGGGCAGGAGAAGCTGCCCGAGCTCCTGGACCTGCTCGGAGTGGAACGGCCCGTGCTCGTCGGGCACAGTGACGGCGGCTCGATGTCCCTGCTGTACGCCTCCGTCCGGCCGGTCGAGGCGGTGGTCGCGCTCGGCCCGCACCTGTACTGCGAGGAGTCCACCCTGCGGGGCGTCCGGGCAGCCCGCGAATCCTTCGACGCCGGCGGGTCGTTCGCCAAGCGGGTGGCGATGATGCACGCCGACCCGAGGACGGTCGTGGACGGGTGGAGCGATGTCTGGCTGTCACCCGCGTTCCGTACCTGGACTATCGAGGGCGACCTCGACGTCACCGCGCCCGTTCTGCTGATCCAGGGCAGCCGGGACGAGTACGGCACGCTCGGGCAGCTCGATGCCGCCGAGCGGGCGCTGTCCGGACCGGTCCGGCGCGAGGTGATCGAAGGCGGCGGCCACTACCAGCACATGGCTGACGACCCGGAGCGCGTCGTGGCGGCCATCAGTTCCTTCCTCACCGCGTTCGTGCCCGGCCACCGCGCCCCGGAGGCACACGTATGAGCCCGGTGGAACCCCTGCGCCCGCACCCCCCAGGCCCCCTCACCGCCCCGGAGGGCGGACGGTTCCCGGGCTCCGCGGACGACGTCAGGCTGGACGGCCTCCTGGCCCGGGCCGCCGCGCTGCACCCCGAACGGCCGGCCCTGGCCGCCGCGGGCGAGAGCTGGACCTACGCCGCAGTCGAGCGCGGCGTCGAGACGCTGGCCGGGCAGCTCACCGCGGCGGGGGTGGTCCCGGGCGATCGGGTCGGCGTGTACGCCCCCAAGTCAGCCGCTGCCGTACTGGCCATCTACGCCGCGCTGCGGGCCGGGGCGGTGGTGGCCCCCCTCGATCCCGCGGACCCCCCGGCCCGCACGGCACGGATGGTCCGCGCCGCCGGGCTCTCGGTGCTCCTGACCCCGGACCGCAGCCTGCCCGCCGCCCGAAGCGCCGCCGCCGAGGCTGCCGAAGGGGCCGAGACCACGGAGGGCACCCTCGACCACGGGCTCAACTGGCTCCGCCCGAGGGGCGGGGCGGACCGCCCGGCTCCGCTGCCCGCGCCGGCGGACCGGGGCGGCTACATCCTGTTCACCTCCGGCAGCACCGGCTGGCCCAAGGGAGTCCTGCTCTCGCACGCCAACGTCGCCCACTTCGCGTTGTGGGCAGCGGCGGAGCTGGGGCTCCGTGAGACCGACCGGGTGGGCTCGCAGGCGTCCCTCACCTTCGACCTCACCACCTTCGACCTGTTCAGCACCGCCTCGGCCGGTGCCTGTGCGGTCCTGATGCCGGACCTACTGCGCGCCTTCCCGCGCGATGTGGCCGGCTGGCTGCGGGAGCACCGGATCACCGCCTTCTACGCCGTGCCCTCCCTCTATCACGGGATGCTCCAGCGGGGCGGAACAGCCGAGGAGGGCCTGCCGCCCTCCCTGCGCGTGGCCGCCTTCGCCGGCGAGCCGTTCGTCCCCCAACTCCTGGAGAAGTACCTGGGTTTGATGGGGGAGCGGATACCCTTCTACAACCTCTACGGGCCCACTGAGACCAATGTGTGCACGTATCTGCGGGTGCCCCCCGACTGGCGGGCCGGCCAGGAGCTGAGCGTCGGCCGCGCCATCGCGGGCGACGTGGTCGAGGTGCTGGACGAGGACGGCCGGCCGACCGACGGCGAGGGCGAGATCCACGTCGCCGGGCCCACCGTCTTCCAGGGCTATCTGCAGCAGGGCGAACTGCGTGACCCCACCCGCACCGTTCCCTTCCGCGACGGCACGGTGCGCCGTGCCTACGCCACCGGGGATCTGGGCCGCATCGACGACCAGGGCCGCGTGCTGCTGCGGGGGCGGCGGGACTCCCAGGTCAAGCGGCGTGGTCACCGCATCGACCTGCTCGACGTGGAAAGCGCCGTCCTGGACCTGCCCCAGGTCGCGACCGCCGCGGTCGTTGCCAAGGAGGGCGCCCACCGCGGCGAGATCTGGGCGTACGTCCAGAGCAGAGGAGCGGCCCTCACGGCCAGGACACTGCTGACCGAGCTGCGCGCGGCGCTGCCCCAGCGGATGCTCCCGGACCGGGTGATCCCCGTGGCCGCGCTGCCGCTCACCGCCCGCGGCAAGGTTGACCGTCTCGCGCTGAGCACCCAGGCGCCGGACCTGCCGCACACCGACCAGACCATCGACCAGCGCGCCGGTCGGACCACCGACCGGACCACTGACACCGAGGAGATATCCGCGTGAACAGCGTCGAAGACCTCTGCACCCTGATCAGCAGCAAGATCACCTGGGGGCGCGGTGAGGACCCGCAGCAGCTGACCGCCGACACCCCACTGCTGGAGATGGGCCTGCTCGACTCGCTGGCGATCATGGAGATCGTCAGCGCGCTGGACAAGGAACACGGCCTCGCCCTGCCCGACGGCGAGGTCGTGGCCGCCAACTTCCGCACCCCCAAGGCACTGTGGACGCTCATCGAGAGCCTCCCCACCGGAGCCGCGAAGTGACCTCGCCCGTCGACCGCCTGCTGCGCAGCGGCGACCAGGAGACCGAGGCGCTCGTCGACGCCTGTCGGGAGCAGGCCGAGCCGCTCGTCGAACAGCTACGGGAGAAGGACTTCCGCACGCAGTGGGAGGCGATGGCCGACCTCGGCGTGCTGCGGCTGGCCGAGGACGGCGGTGCGCGCCCCGGACCGGTGACCCGCTCCCTGGCCATGATCGAGGGCATCGGGCTGGCCGGCATCGACCCGGGCGTGTGCTACGCCCTGGCGTCCCAGGTGTTCGGCATGGAGTTCCCGCTCCGTGGCGCACTGCCCGAGCCCGACTGGGAGGCGATCGCGCACATTCAGGACGGGCGGGCGCTGCTGTGCCACGCCCTGACCGAGCGCGGCGGCGGAAGCGACCCACTGTCGATGGAGACCCGCGCCCGGCGGGAGGGCGACGGCCATGTGCTGGACGGCGCCAAGACATTCATCACCGCCGCGCCGGTCGCCGACCACGCGATCGTCTTCGCCCGCACCGCCGAGGGCCGCCACCCCTTCGCCCTCTCCGCCTTCCTGTTCCCGCTCGACCTGCCGGGAGTCACCCGCAGTGAGCCGTTCGCCAAGACCGCCCTGCCCCAAGTTCCCATGGGGGAGTTGGTCTTCAAGGCCGCACGGCTGCCGGCCGGCTCGCTGATCGGCGAGGAGGGCTCGGGGCTGGCCCTGATGGCCTCCACCACCGCCTGGGAGCGCGCCGTGCTGCTCGGCTACGCCCTCGGCCCGATGCGCCGCACCCTGCGCCGCATCGTGGCGTGGGCCGGCGAGCGCGAGCACTTTGGCCGCCGTATGGGAGCCAGTCACCAGGTCGCCTCCCGCGTCAGCGAGATGGCGCTCGCGCTGCACCGCTCCCGGGTGCAGGTGTACGCGCTGGCCGCCCGCCTGGACGCCGGCACACCCGCCCGGCAGCTGGCGGCCGAGGCGGCCCTCACCAAGATCTCGGTATCCGAGGACTACGTCCGGTTCACCGAGCACGCCACCGCGCTCTCCGGAGTGAGGGCCTTCATCGCCGACTCCGGCCTCCCGGCCGACCTGCACAGCCCGATGGCCGCGCTGACCTACGCGGGCACCAACGACCTGCTGCGCGTGGGCGTGGCCCGCCAGTTCGGCCTCCCGGTCGAGAACTGACCCCGAAGGACACCGATGACGCTGACAACACACGTGGACGATCTCCTCAAACTCGCCATGGAGACCGGCGAGACCCTCGCGCCGCTGGCCGCAGAGGTCGACGCCGGCCGCTCGAACGGCCACGAGGCGTACCGCATCGTGCGCGAGGCCGGCCTGCTCGGCCTGCTCATCCCCCGCGAGGCCGGCGGCGCCGGCCTCGGCTTCGGCACCTACACACGCGTCCTGGAGCAGCTGGGCATCCGCAACGGTGCCGCGGCCCTGGGCTTCAACATGCACAACGTGGTCATCGGCGCCCTCGCCGAAACCGCGGGGACGCCGCTGCCCCCGGCCGCGGAGGCCTTCCGCTCCTGGGTCTTCGAAGAGGTCGTCAGCCACCACAGGATGTTCGCCTCCGCCGTCTCGGAGGCCGGCAACGGCGCCAAGCTGCGCGGCATGCGCACCACCTACCGGCTCAGCGAGGACCGCGAGCACTACGTCCTGAACGGCGAGAAGTCCTTCGTCTCGCTCGCCGGGGCCGCCGACTACTACGTCGTGGCGGCCCGCGCCGAGGGCGGTGAGAGCAGCGAGGTCTCGCACTTCGTCGTCGCCGCCGACGACCCGGGCGTCAGCTTCGGCCAGGTCCACCGCATGGCCGCGATGAACGGCACCAGCACCGCCGGGATGACGCTGGACGCGGTGACCGTCCCCCGCTCCCGCCTCTACCTCAGCGTCGAGGGCATGTCGCTGTTCAAGCTCGTCCGCGAACCACACTGGATGACCGCCGGGTACACCGGCGCCTACCTGGGCATCGCCGAGGCCATCTACCGCTTCACCGTGGACCACGTCACCTCCTCGCCGCGGCGCGCCGAGGACCCCGTCATCCAGCACGATCTGGGGCGGATGTCGGCCCGGCTGCGGGCGGCCCGCGCGCTGGTGCACGAGGCCGGCGACCTCATCGACAGCGAGCGCGGCAGTGTGGAGGCCAACGCCATGGTGCACGCCGCGAAGTACGTCGTCAGCGAGGTGGGACCCGAGCTGGGACGGGACGCGGTGCGGGTGTGCGGCTCGGCGGCGGTCAGCGGCAGGGCCCCGCTGGAGCGGCTGATCCGTGAGGCGTCGTTCTCGTCGGTGATGCCCGCCAAGCCGCACGACTGTCTGGAATACCTCGGCAAGGCCGCGGTCGGGGTCAACCTGCGCGACGCGCGCACCTTCTCCTGGTGACGCCGGTGACCTCGACCCCGTCCACGATGCGACCGGCCCGGTCGCCCGCGCGCGAGGAAGAGAGGATCGGCCCCGAGGCGTTCCGCGCGCTGATGGGATCGCACGCCGGTGCCGTGGCCGTGATCACCACTGCCGACGAACGGGGGAACCCCTACGGCTTCACCTGCACCGCTCTGTGCTCGCTCTCCCTGGACCCGCCACTGCTGCTGGTCTGCGTCTCGAACACGGGCCGCACGCTGCCGGTGCTGGTCGAGCGCGGCGAATTCGTGGTCAACCTCCTGCACGGCCAGGGCCGCCGGGCCGCCGAGGCGTTCGCCGGCCGCACGGCGGAACGCTTCTCGTCGGTGCCGTGGGAGGCGGCCCCCGACAGCGGGGTGCCCCTGCTGCGGGAGGACTCCCACACACTGGCCCGCTGCCGCGTGGACAGGTTGCACCCGGCCGGGGACCACACCATCGTCATCGGCGAGGTGGTGTGGACCGACGCCTCCGAGGAGCCCGGCCCGGGGCCGCTGCTGTACGGCAGGCGCCGCTACGTGGCCTGGCCCGACTGAGCGGACGGAGCCCGGCCGGTCCGTCTCCTGGCGTCGGAACCCCGCGGTGCGCGGGCCGTACATGGTCAGGGAGCCGGCGGGCGTGGGGAGTCCACGCCCTCGGTGAGCCTGCGCACGGCCGCCTCGGCGTCCCGGTCGTCGGGCAGATAGCACAGGAAGTGATGACCGGGCTCGTCCAAGGCGGCCAACTTCACGTAGCGCAGCCGCAGTTCCCCCACCTCGGGGTGCCTGAAGTGGCGTACCGCGGGCTGGTAGGCCGCCGTCTCGCGCCGGCCGTACCAGTTGGCCGCGTCCGGGTCCTTGGTGACCTCGGCGACGATCTCGGCGTACCGCCGGTCCTCGGGGTGGTGGGCCGCGTGCGCGTGGAACTGTCCCAGCAGGGAGCGGGCCTCGGACTCCCAGTTGGCGATCAGGGCACGGGCCGGCGCCCAACGGAACACCAGCCACGGAAGGTTGCGCTGTTTGGGAGGCAGCCGCGCGGGGTCGGTCAACAGGGCCGCGTAACCGGCGTTCCAGGCGAGCAGGTCCCAGTGCGGGTCGATGACCGTGGCCGGGTTCGGCGAGACCGACTCGACCAGCGACAGCAGGTTGCGCGAGACCCACCCCGGCGACCCCCCGCCCGGTGCCGGATCGTCGACGAACGACAGGACGTGCGCGCTGTCGGCCTCGTTGAGCCGCAGGGCCCGCGCCACCGACCGCAGCACCTGCGCGGAGGTGCGCACCCGCCCCTGTTCCAGCCAGGCGTACCAGGAGGCGCTGATTCCGGCCAGTTCGGCCACCTCGCCGCGGCGCAGCCCCGGGGTGCGTCGTCGCGGCGCCACCGGCAGGTCCAGTTCGGCGGGGGTGAGGCGTTCCCGGCGCGAGCGCAGGAACGCGCCGAGCTCCCTGCGCAGCGCCTGTGCCTGGCTTCCCTCACCGGACAGCCGCTCCACCCCGGTCATTCCGCTTTCCCTTCCCCGTCCTCGTAGCGCCGTGGTGTCCGCCCGACCGCGCACCGCAGAGTGTGAGCGATCGTAATCGCCTGAGGTGACCCTCCGGACAGCCGAGGTGGTGATCTTGACGGAGCCCGGGGACGGCCCGGGCCCGGAAAGGAGACCCCGCCCGTGTCCACCGTCCCGACCGCCGCACCCCCCGACACCAGCGCCCTGTCCGGCCGTTCCCTCTGGCTGCTGCGCTCAGCCGGGTTCGTCAGCAACTTCGACCGCTTCTGCATCACGCCCATGCTGGTGCTCATCGCCGTCCGGCTCGGCGTCAGCATGGCCACGGCAGTGCTCACGGCCAGCGTCTACTTCCTGTGCTACGGCCTGACGCAGCCGCTGTGGGGGCTGGCCAGCGACCGGTTGGGCCGGGTGCGAGTGATGCGGCTCTCGCTCATGGCGGGTGCGCTCGCCTCGCTGCTGTCCACCCTCGCCCCCGGCATCACGGCCCTGATCGCGGCCCGCGCCCTCGCCGGGGCCTGCTACGCCGCCTGCGTACCGGCGTCGCTGAGCTATGTCGGTGACGTGGTGCCCGCCGAGGTCCGCCAACGCCCGCTCAGCGACCTGATGACCGCCATCTCCCTGGGGACGGCGCTGGGCACCGTGGTGGCCGGGGTGCTGGCGAACTACGCCGGCTGGCGCACGGTGTTCCTGCTGCCGGGCCTGATCGCCGCCTACCTCGCCTGGGCGCTGCGGCGCCTGGCCGAGCCGGAACGGGAGCCCGCCGGTTCCCTCCTGGCACCCTTCCGCGTCGTGCTGGGCTCACGCTGGATGTGGTACCTCATGGCCGTCGCCGTGGTCGAAGGAGCTGTACTGCTGGGCTTCCTGACGTACCTGGCCCCCGCACTGGAGGCCCGGGGCGTGCCGACCGCCCTGGCCGGGGCTACCTCCGCACTGTACGGTGCCGGGGCCATGGGGTTCGCGCAGGTGGTCAAGAGGCTCGTGGGGCGGTGGAGTCCGGCCGTGCTGATCCTGGTGGGCGGGGCGCAGGCGGCTGCTGCCTACGCCGTCGCTGCGGCGAGCCGGTCCCTGCCGGCGCTGGCGGTCACCGCGCTGCTGCTGGGCGCCAGTTGGTCGTTCATGCACACCACGCTGCAGTCGTGGGCGACCGTGCTCGTCCCGGCGGCCAGGGCCACCAGCGTCGCGATGTTCGGCGTCAGCCTCTACGGCGGCAGCGCGCTCGCCAGCGGCATGACGGCCGCCGCGGCCGCCGGCCACCAGTACGGCCGGCTCTTCCTGATCGCCGCGCTGCTGACCGTTCCACTGACCCTCGCGGCCGTCGTGGGCCGCGCCCGCTACCGCTGAGCGCGGCATCGGCCTCAGGCGGCGGAGGTGCCGACGACACCCGTGTTCTGGGCCGCCGACACGTACCACTGCCCGTCCCTTCTGACCAGCACCCAGGTGCCCACGTTCTCCCGCCGGTGCTGCCCCATGACGATGGGCTGCCGGAAGAAGACCACCGCGACGTCGGGGCTGGGAAAGGTGAGGGACTCGATCTCGTACCAGGTCTCGATGCCGTCCGCGTGCCCGCCGAAGCGCTCCCGGTGATACGCGTGCAGCGCCTCCCAGCCCACGAACCGTGTGCCGTCCACCGCCGTGAACACGACGTCCTCGGTGAAGCACCCGTCGAACCGCACGGCGTTCTGCTCGGTGAAGGCCGACTCCAGTTCCTGGAAGAGCGCCGTGATGCGGCCTGCGTCGTCGGACTGGAGGACCGAAGTGCCTGGCTGGACGGTCATGTTGCTCTCCTTCGATGGGGATCTCCTGCCTATCACGCAAAGACGACAGGTGTGTGCACGTGCACGTGGCTCTTCGAGGGTGAACGTCAACTGTCGGCCACGACCGGCGTGTTGCCGATGGTTGCGCGGGCGCGCACGGGCGCCGGACCATGTGCGGAACGGGTCCAACGCCCGCCGCCGGCACGCTCGGGACAGCGCTCCGCCGCCCGGCCCCGCCAGGAAGATCACGGGTTTCGCCCGTAACGTCCGCCGTCGGACGCCGGCGTTGATGGCGAGAACTGTGCAATGCGCACCGTCACACTGCGCCGGATCATCCGCTCAGGCGGGCCGCGATGTCAGAGTCGTACCGTGAGGAGATTCCTTACGGCCTACGACTGTTGGACGGTTCCCGGTCCGGGGAACCTGGTGAACAAGGAACGAAGGAACGTCAGTGAAGATTCTGGTGACCGGTGCGACGGGTAACGTCGGCCGTCTCGTGACCGAAGGACTCCTCGACGCGGGTGCGGACGTCCGGGCCCTGACCCGGAATCCGGCCACGGCCGGCCTGCCCGCCGGGGCGGAGGCCGTCTCCGGCGACCTCTCCGAACCCGGCACGCTCCGGAAGGCGTTGGACGGCGTTGAACGGATGTATCTGTTTCCCGTCCCCCAGACCGCCCGCGAGGTGGTCGGCGCCGCCGAACGGGCCGGGGTGCAGCGTGTCGTCACACTGTCCTCGGGCGCCGTGACCCTCGGGTTCGACACCATCCACCACCTGCCGGTGGAACAGGCCGTCGAGGCGTCCGGCATGGAGTGGACCCATGTGCGCCCGGGCGAGTTCGCGACGAACAAGGTGGCTCTCTGGGGGCCGTCCATCCGCGAGGAACGGGTGGTGCGCCACCCGAACCTCGACGTGGTCTGGTTCCCCGTGCACGAGCGGGACATCGCCGATGTGGCCCTCCTCGCGCTGCTCGGGGACGGCCACCACGGCGCGGCCTACACGGTCAACGGACCGCCGGTCAGCCTGCGCGACCAGGTGCGGGCCATCGCCGAGGCCATCGGGGAGGAGATCCGCTGCGAGCGGGTCACTCCGGAGGAGGCCCGGGAGCGGTATGTGCGCCAGGGAGGGTTCGCCGCGGCGGCCGCGGACTTCCTGCTCGGTTTCGTGGATCCCGCGGGAAACCCCGCTGACCCGCACGCGACGGCCGTGTTCGACACCCCCGCGCCGGACCCGCAGCCCACCGTGCGGGAAGCCACCGGCGCCGCGCCGCGGACCTTCGCCCAGTGGGCTCGTGACCACGTCGCCGACTTCCGCTGAGCGCACGGTGACGGCGGCGGAGCGCCCGTGCCGGGGCCGGCTCCACGCGGCTTCCGGCACGGGCAGGCATGTCAACTCCTGCAAAGTCAGAGGTGGTTCTGCAGGAGGGGAGCCGACGCACTCGCCGCGACGAGCCCTGTTTGTGCGGTCTTTGCCGCAACGGGCCGTCACTCCTGCCTCGGCTGTGTAACGGGGCCACTGGCCCGGCGGGAAGAACCGCGCCTGCACACCGGAATGACCGCGGCGCCAACTTACCTGTTGGCAAGTTTGTTCTTGACGCCCCATGAGTGGGGTTCTATCGTTCAAACGATCAAACCTACCTGTTGGCAAGTAAGCCCGGTGGGTGCTCTCGTCCTGCGGCAAGGAGGCGAAGGCTGTGGACCAAGTGCGGTCAGAGGAAGGACTTCCGTCGGAGGAGTCGCCTCCGCAACTGCGGGGCGCCCGGTTATACCTGGTCCTGAGCGCGGCCGTGATCGCCATGCTGCTGGGCTCCCTGGACGGCACGATCCTCGGTACGGCGATGCCCAGGATCGTCGGCGAACTGGGCGACGCCGACCGCCTTTCGTGGGTGGTCACGGCCTACATGCTCGCCATCGCCATCTCGACCCCGGTCTGGGGAAAGGTCAGCGACATGTGGGGGCGCAAGGGCGCTTTCATGGCCTCTGTCGTTATTTTCCTGCTTGGTTCGATACTGTGCGGACTTTCCCAGAGCGTGATGGAGCTGGTCGCCTTCCGGGTGCTGCAGGGGCTGGGCGGCGGCGGCCTGATGGTCGGCGCCATGGCGGTCATCGGAACCGTCATCCCACTGCGTCAGCAGGGCCGGTACCAGGGCGTGATCTCCGCTGTGATGGGCCTGGCCATGATCAGTGGACCGCTCTTCGGCGGCATCATCACCGACCACCTCGGCTGGCGCTGGTGCTTCTACGTGAACGTCCCGCTGGGCGTCGCCGGGATACTGATGATGTCGGTCCTGCGCCTGCCCCGGCAGCGCTCCCGTGCCCGGATCGACTACGGCGGGGTGCTGCTGCTGACCGTCGCGATCATGGCCGCTGTGCTGGTGACCACGTGGGGCGGACAGGACTACAGCTGGGGCTCGCCCATGGTGCTCACGCTGATCGGCGTGGCGGTACTCGCCGTGGCGGCCCTCCTGTGCGTGGAGCGGAAGGTGGCCGAACCGATACTTCCACTGGGGTTGTTCGCCAGCCGGAACTTCTCCCTGGTCACCGTGATCGGTTTCCTCCTGGGGTGCGTGATGACCAGCGGCGTCACGTTCCTGCCGATCTTCCAGCAGGTCGTCCAGGGTGCCTCGGCCACCAACTCCGGGCTGTTGCTGTTGCCCATGTTCGGCTCCATGATGATCGTGAGCGCGTTCATGGGACGGGTGATCACCAACACGGGCAGGTACAAGGCCTTCATCGTCTCGGGCGGCGTGTTGCTCGCCGTTTCCACCCTGCTGCTCAGCCGCATGACCATCGGGACCGCCCCCGCGCTCTCCGCGGTCTTCATGGCCGTACTAGGCGCGGGCATCGGCCTGTTGATGCAGACGACGATCCTCGTCTCGCTGCAGAGCGCCGACGCCCGCAACATCGGTGTGGCCTCTTCCACGGCAACCCTCGCCCGAACCCTCGGCAGTTCCGTCGGCGTCGCCGTCAGCGGCACGATGTTCGCGAGCGGTGTGGCGCGAGTGCCCGGCGGCGACTCGGCCGCTCGGCCGGACCCGGCTGTTCTGCAGAAGCTTCCGCACGCGGCCCGTACGGCGTATGAACACGGGGTCGTCGACGGGACGGGGCGGGTGTTCCTCCTCGCCGGCGTGCTCTCCCTCGTCGCGGTGGTGGCCGCGCTTCTGGTGCGCGAGGTCCCGCTGCGCGCGTCGAACGGTCCGCAGTCCGAACCCGCCGACAGCCCGGGCACCGTGGGGCCGGACGCCACTTCGAGCGACCTGGCCGACAGTGGGGCCGTGGAACGCCGCGGCGCGGAGGGCTCCCCGCGGCCGGACCGGCGCGGGACGCGGACGGACGCGTCCGCTCTCGACTGATCGATCGCGTATGCCTGTTGCCGGCTGTGACCGGCGGTGGCCCGTTTACATCGGTGGTGTCGACCGTGCGAAATGGGCGACGTCGCTCTGTGCCGGGAATCGCCCCGCGCACCGGCGGTGGCTCCGTCCCCCACGGGTCGTGTGCCCCGCCGGTGCGCGGGCGCCGTCTGGGGTGGGTCGTTGAGCACCGGAAAGTGAGGGTTGTATGGCACAACAAGTCAGAGGGCTGAAGACCAGTCGCCTGATCGTCGAGACGGCGGCGCAGGTCTTCTGCGAGCGGGGGTACGAAGGGACGAGCACCACCGAAATCCTGTCCCGGTGTCATGTGACCAGGGGTGCGTTGTACTTCCACTTCGCCTCGAAGCAGGACCTCGCCCTCGCGGTGCTCACGGAGGGGAGCGATGTCCTGCTGCCGTTGCGGCGCCGGCCGGTGCTGCAGAGCCTGATCGACTTCAGCCTGGAGTACGCGTACCGGCTGCAGACGGACGTGGTGACGCGCGCCTCCGTACGCCTGCGAACGGAGCTCGAGTACCAGGGCGCGGCGCTGCCCGAGGGGGGCGATGTGCGTGAGGTGATCCTGGGGCTGCTGCGCGAGGCGGAGAAGGCCGGCGAGATCGTGCCCAGCGCCGACCCCGGTGAGATCGCGGATGTGCTGGTGGGGTCGTCCGCTTCCGTGAGCCTGTTCCGGGTGGGCCAGGAGCCCGGGCTGACCCGTCGCGTGGCCACGCTCTGGAGGTACCTGCTGCCCGCCGTGGCGGTTCCCGGGCTGCTGATGTCCCTGCAGCTCGTCCTGAACCAGGCCGAACGCCGGCTGCGGGAACGGCTCGCGGGGATGCCCGCCGGGGGGCGGGGCGAAGAGGCCACCGACCCGCCGGCCGACGATCCGCAGGAAGCCCGCCCCGGTTGGGCGCGGCCCGCGACGCTCATGGGCTGACGAAACATCAGTGGCCTGAATTCGGCGTATCGCTATCTGTCGCGCCTCTCGCCACCTGTCGCGTGTTACCCGCGGTAGAGACATGCCGAGTCGCTTGTCGACCGACGGCTCCGTCGGCCGCTCGGCGCGGTCCTGAGGGAGCGATGAACTCGCGGCCGCCCCGGCCTGTCGCGAGCGACACCGGACTCGCCACATGAGACGAATCCCAACGTCGTGCGTCATAAATTTGACGTGATCGTGCCAGTGAGATGCCATCAAGCCACTTTGTGCGCGCACTCCGCTAACGGGGCATCAGAAACTCCGGCTCGTCACCTCCGTGTATCCGGAATCTTCCTTGACAAATAGACAAGCCTGCTTGTTATGTTGATCAGCGGGTTGAGGGATACGCGAGCTCATGGGGCGCGGGTCGCGCGGCCTGATGGCTGCGCAGGTGAATGCGGCACACGGGGATCTGGGGTGAACGGGGGCGGAATCAATGTCGGAATTGTGTCGGTCCGTCTTCCCTGCTGCTCTCTCGCGGGGTCCTATCCGCTATCTCCGTGCGCTCCAACGCTCTTCTTACTGTTGACGCGCGAACAGAGCACCAAGAAACCGGGGGCCAGATGCGGGTATTAGTAGCGGAACCTGATTGTGAATCCGCGAGCTCACTCCGTCAGCACATGCGACGCCACGGATATGAGACGGAGATAGCCGATACGGGTGCCGGCGCCCTGGGTTCCTATCAGGAATACGATCTCCTGATTCTTGATCTTGAGCTTCCCGATGTCGATGGCCTGGAGGTCTGCCGCAGCATACGCACCACGAGCGACATGCCCATTATCGCCTTCACCTCCCACAGCACCGAACTCGACCGGGTGCTGTGCCTTCAGGCGGGCTGCGACGACTGCCTCGTCAAGCCGTTCGGATTCCGCGAACTCGTCGCCCGGATCGAGGCGATCATGCGCCGTATCCGGCCGAGAGCCATGCGCAGCCGGCGCCTCTCCCACGGTCCCCTGCACATCGACCGGGACCGTCGCGAGGTCTATCTGCACGACACCCACGTCAAGGTGACGCGCAAGGAGTTCGACCTTCTTCAGTTCCTGGCCTCGCGGCCGACGACCGTGTTCTCACGGGAGCAGTTGATGACCGAGGTCTGGGGAGCGTCACTCCCCGGCGGAGCCCTGGGTTCCAATATCGCCCGCACCATCGACACGCACGTCGGAACCCTGCGCAACAAGCTCGGTTCAAGTGAATGGATCATCACCGTGCGCGGAGTCGGATTCCGGTTCGGCGGCGTACAACAGAGTTGACGGGCATACGGAGTTGACGACGATACCGCGCCGACCGGGCTGGGGCAGCGGTGACGCAACGTTCACCGCTGCCCTTTCCCTTGTCGGCGCCGCTTCCGTTTCCCTCATTGGTGACGGCTCGCCCTGGCGGCCGTCGCTCAGCGTTCCGTGCGGGAGTCCTTCCGGTGGCTCAGAGTGCGCCGGACATCCGCCTCGGCGTAGTACGTCCGGCCGTCCTTCCGGTGGCGTTCCCACTTGTGCTGACTGGCCAGTCGGTAGACGCTGCCCGACGGAATGCCCCAGAGCCGCGAGACGGCCTGCGGGCTGAGCCAGCGCGGTGGGTGATTCCCCCCGTGCGCCGACTGCCCGGGGTGCCCGGGGTGCCCGGGGTGCCCGGGGTGTCCGGGCTGCCTCATGCGTTCGCGCAGGTGGAGCCACTGGTGCTCCTCCCAGCGGTGTTCGGGGACCGCGTCGCAGCGGATACCGTGCCCCTCGGAGCGGCCGGTGTCCACCGTCGTGCTGAGCGTGCCGGGACAGCCCGGCTCGACGCATCTGCCGACCGGCACCCGGCGCGGCTGGGCGGGGGAGGCGATCCGGCGCGCGGCCCGCTCCAGACGGCCGAGCTCGTACGAGAAGTCGGCGGCGGCCGGGTGGCGGCAGAGCCAGTCCAGGTGCTGCTCCAGGAACATCGCCAGCGCCGGCACGGTCCGCCGCGGGGCGGTCAGCGTCCGCTCCCCGGCGACCAGGCCCGCCCAGCTCGCCAGCCCCCTCAGTACCGCGGACCGCGCCTCGACCGCGCGGCCGTTGAGCCGCATTCCGGGGAGCGGGCCGCCGCCGGAGGTCTTCTCCTGCGGAGCGCGGGAACCGGTCAGCAGAAGGCCGCACTCTTCGTACAGCGCCGGGAGGTTCCGCAGGGCGGAGCGCAGCCCGGCCTGACAGCCCGGGCACAGCAGGTATCCGCTCGCCACCCGGCACACGGCACGTTCGGCGGTGTGCGTCTCCCTGCACGCGGTTCCCACGCACACGGTGGTCGTCGCGGCCGCACAGGATGTTTCCGTGGTCATCCACCGATTCCCCTCGTCGACTACTCCTTCAGCTAATGCGAGCCCCGGAGCCGAAGGCAAGAAGTCCGTGGAATCTTTGCGGTCACCCTGCGATCTCCTCGCGCATTCCAAGTTTCTGCAAGCTGACGTCCTGTGGTGTGTGAAGTCCCGTCCGCGCCTTCACGCCAGGCTGTGGCCCCCATCACAAGTTGTCAGTCAGTTGACGTTTCGCTGGCGCTCCACTGTCGATCCTGCAGGTCTCCTGGCTACTTGTTGTGCGTCTTTTGAAGGACTGGTGTTGATCTCTGTAGGTGGTAGCGAAGAAGCTATTCACTAACTTCCGATGCACTGTCTCCGCCGGCCTGGTCCGGTTTCCGCAGCGATTTCCTTTGCCTTCGCGCTGCCGTCACATGCACGTCGGACTCCATCTGAGTGCGTTTCCCGAGAGGGCGACGCCACCTTCTTGCGCGGCACTTCCCAACGCCTTCTTTCCTTGGCGTGCGTGGCTGAGTCTGTCAGGTGAACCGCGTTCTCGGTGGAATCAGTTCGGACACGTTCAGGGAGAGATATATGGATGCATCTGTCATTGTCGTGGGCGCTGGTCCGGCCGGGCTGATGCTCGCCGGGGAACTCCGTCTCGCGGGTACCGACGTCATCGTCCTGGAGCGGCTGCCCGCGCCCACCGGTGAATCGCGGGGACTGGGATTCACCGCCCGCACGATGGAGGTCTTCGACCAGCGTGGTCTGCTGCCCAGGTTCGGCGAGATCGAGACCAGTGCCCAGGGCCACTTCGGCGGCCAGCCCGTGGACTTCTCGATTCTCGACGGCGCGCACAACGGCGTGAAGGCCGTGCCGCAGTCGCGGACCGAGGCGATCCTGGAGGAGTGGGCGGCCGGGCTCGGCACGGACCTCCGACGAGGTCACGAGGTCGTGTCGTTCACCGAAGACGGTGAGGGTGTGGACGTCGAGGTGGCCGGCCCGGAGGGCACGTACACCCTGCGGACCCGGTTCCTGGTCGGCTGCGACGGCGGGCGCAGCACCATCCGCAAGTCCGGCGGTTTCGACTTCCCGGGTACCTCGGCGACCCGCGAGATGTTCCTGGCGGACGTGCGCGGTTGCGAGATCGTGCCCCGGCCGATCGGGGAGACGGTGGCACGCGGCATGGTGATGTCCGCGCCGCTCGGCGACGGGGTGGACCGCATCATCGTGTGCGAGCAGGGGGCCCCGCCGCGCCGGCGCACCGAACCGCCCGCCTACGAAGAGGTGGCGGCGGCCTGGCAACGGCTGACCGGGCAGGACATCTCGCACGGTGAGCCGGTGTGGGTCAGCGCGTTCGGCGACCCGGCCCGTCAGGTCACCGAGTACCGCCGGGGCCGGGTGCTGCTGGCCGGCGACTCGGCGCACGTGCACCTCCCGGCCGGCGGCCAGGGCATGAACGCCAGCATTCAGGACTCGGTGAACCTGGGGTGGAAGCTCGCGGCCGTGGTCGCAGGGCGGGCCCCGTCGAGCCTGCTCGACACCTACCACTCCGAGCGGCACCCGGTCGGCCGCAGGCTCCTCATGAACACCAGTGCGCAGGGCAAGCTCTTCCTGAGCGGCGACGAGATGCAGCCGGTGCGGGACGTGCTCGCCGAGCTGATCCGCTACGACGTCGTCGGCCGTCACCTGGCCGGGATGGTCTCGGGGCTGGAGATCCGCTACGACGTGGGCGAGGGCGACCACCCGCTCCTCGGTATGCGCATGCCGCACCTGGAACTGGTCGTCGACGACACCAGGACGAGCAGCACCGAACTGCTGCACCCCGCCCGCGGCGTGCTGCTGGACCTGGCCGGTGACGCCGCGCTGCGCGCGAGCGCCGAGGGCTGGGCGGACCGGCTGAGCATCGTGGCGGCCACCACGCACGAGGCCCCCGGCCAGGGCCGGTTGGCGGGCGCCACGGCGGTGCTCGTCCGGCCCGACGGATACGTCGCCTGGCTGGCGCCGGGGAGCACGGACTCGCTCACCGCCTCCCTGGAGCGCTGGTTCGGTCCCGCGCGTGAACTCCCGAAGCAGAAAGGCTAATCATGCACAGCACGCTGATCGTGGCGCGGATGGAGCCTGGTGCGAGCCAGGACGTCAGCGGTCTCTTCGCGTCCTTCGACGGCACCGAGATGCCGCACCTGATGGGGACCCGCCGCCGGCAGCTGTTCTCGTACCGCGGCCTGTACTTCCACCTCCAGGACTTCGAGTCCGACAACGGGGGCGAGCGCATCGAGGAGGCGAAGAGCGACCCGCGGTTCGTCCGGATCAGCGAGGAACTCAAGCCGTTCATCGAGGCGTACGACCCGGCTACCTGGCGCTCACCGGCCGACGCGATGGCGACCCGCTTCTACCACTGGCAGGCGGGCCAGTGACCGGGCGACGGGTCGCCGTCACCGGCATCGGAGTGCTGGCCCCAGGGGCCCTCGGTGTCAAGAACTTCTGGAGCCTGCTGAGCGAGGGCCGCACCGCCACCCGGGGCATCACGCTCTTCGACCCGGCCCCCTTCCGCTCGCGCCTCGCAGCCGAGATCGACTTCGATCCCGCCGCGCATGGGCTCGGCCCCCAGGACGTCCGGCGCATGGACCGCGCCGCCCAGTTCGCCGTGGTCGCGGCCCGCGAGGCCCTGAAGGACAGCGGACTGCACGACGGGGCGCTGGACCCCTACCGCACGGGAGTGACCATCGGCAGCGCCGTCGGCGCGACGATGAGCCTGGACGAGGAGTACCGCGTCGCCAGCGACAGCGGACGGCTCGAGCTGGTGGACCACACCTACGCGCCCCGGCACCTGTACGGCGCCTTCGTGCCCAGTTCGTTCGCCGCCGAGGTGGCCTGGGCGGTCGGCGCCGAGGGGCCGGCCTCGGTGGTGTCGACCGGCTGCACCTCCGGCCTGGATTCCGTCGGGTACGCCTGCGAGCTGATCCGGGAGGGAGCGGCTGACGTCATGATCGCCGGTGCGACGGAAGCCCCGATCTCGCCGATCACGGTGGCCTGCTTCGACGCGATCAAGGCCACCACCCCGCGCAACGACGAGGCCGCCCAGGCCTCCCGCCCGTTCGACGCCACGCGCAACGGCTTCGTCCTGGGCGAGGGGGCGGCGGTGTTCGTCCTGGAGGAACTGGAGAGCGCGCAGAAGCGCGGGGCCGAGATCCACGCCGAGATCGCCGGCTACGGCACCCGCTGCAACGCCTTCCACATGACCGGACTGCGGTCGGACGGCGCGGAGATGGCCGAGGCGATCCGGGTCGCGCTCGACGAGGCGCGGATGACCGCCGAGGACATCGACTACGTCAACGCGCACGGGTCGGGCACCAAGCAGAACGACCTGCACGAGACCGCCGCCGTCAAGCGGAGCCTGGGCGAGCACGCGTACCGGACCCCGGTCAGCTCCATCAAGTCGATGATCGGCCACTCCCTGGGGGCCATCGGCTCGATCGAGATCGCCGCCTCCGTGCTGGCGATGAAGCACGACGTCGTACCGCCCACAGCCAACCTGCACACCCCCGATCCGCAGTGCGACCTGGACTACGTACCGCTGGTCGCCCGCGACTGGCAGACCGACACGGTGCTCACCGTGGGCAGCGGATTCGGGGGATTCCAGAGCGCCATGGTGCTCACCGGGCCCGAGAGGAGGACGGCATGACGGCGCCCGTCGTGGTGACCGGCATCGGCGTTACGGCACCCAACGGACTGGGCACAGGCCCGTACTGGGAGGCCACCCGGATCGGCCGCAGCGGCATCGGCCGCATCAGCCGGTTCGACCCGAGCCCCTACCCGTCCCGGCTCGCCGGCGAGGTTCCGGGGTTCAACGCCGAGGAGCACCTGCCGAACCGGCTGCTGCCGCAGACCGACCGCATGACGCGCCTGGCGCTCGTGGCCGCGGACTGGGCGCTGGCCGACGCCGGCATCAAGCCCGCCGAACTGCCCGAGTTCGACATGGGAGTGGTCACCGCCAGCGCGTCCGGCGGCTTCGAGTTCGGGCAGAACGAACTGCGGGCCCTGTGGAGCAAGGGCGGGCAGTACGTGAGCGCCTACCAGTCCTTCGCCTGGTTCTACGCCGTCAACTCCGGGCAGATCTCGATCCGTAACGGGATGAAGGGCCCCAGCGGCGTGCTGGTCAGCGACCAGGCGGGCGGCCTGGACGCCATCGCCCAGGCACGCCGGCAGATTCGCCGGGGAACCCGCCTGATCGTCTCGGGCGGTGTGGACGCCTCGATCTGCTCCTGGGGCTGGATCGCCCAGCTGACCAGCGAACGGATCAGCACCAGCGAGGACCCCGACCGTGCCTATCTTCCCTTCGACCGCGAGGCGCGCGGCCATGTGCCCGGTGAGGGCGGTGCCCTGCACATCCTGGAGGACGGCGAGTCCGCACGGGAGCGCGGGGCGCGGATCTACGGCGAGATAGCGGGCTACGGCTCCACCTTCGACCCCGGCCCCGGCAGCGGGCGCCCGCCCGGCCTGCGCAGGGCCATCCAACTCGCCCTGGACGACGCCGGGATGGCGCCCGGCGAGGTGGACGTGGTCTTCGCGGACGCCGCCGCCGTACCGGAGCTGGACCGCATCGAAGCCCAGGCGGTCTCGGGCGTCTTCGGCCGCCGGGGTGTACCGGTCACCGCACCCAAGACGATGACGGGCCGGCTGTACTCCGGCGGGGCCCCGCTCGACCTGGCCGCGGCCCTGCTGGCCATCCGCGACGGCCTGATCCCCCCGACGCCCAACGTCACACCCGATCCCGCTTACCAGATCGACCTGGTGACCCGGGCGCGGCCCGCGAGCGTGCGGGCCGCCCTGGTGGTGGCACGTGGCCACGGCGGGTTCAACTCCGCCCTGATCGTGCGCGCGCCCCAGGCGTGCGGCGTCTGACACAGCTGACCGAACCCTGACAGGAGCGACACCGTGAACGAGAACTTCACCCTGGACGACCTGCGCCGGATCTTGCGCGAGGGAGCGGGCACCGCCGAGGGGGCCGACCTCGACGGCGACATCCTCGACGCCGGCTTCGAGGAGCTGGGGTACGACTCCCTGGCCCTGCTGGAGACCGCCAGCCGCATCGAGCGCGAATACGACATCGCGCTCGACGACAGCGCCCTGGCCGACGCCAGGACCCCGCGGGACCTGCTGGAGGCCGTCAACGCCCGCCTGTGGGCGTCCGCCGCCTGATCCGCCGGCGCCGTGCCGACGCGGGGCCGACGCGCGCCTTCGGCCCCCGCACGGCGCCGCCCCCTCGTACACCTGGATAGGAGAGACATGTCGAACCACGAGCGCCGGGTCGCCCTCGTCACGGGCGGCACCAGCGGCATCGGCCTGGCCGTCATCCGGCTGCTGGCCGCCCAGCACCACCGCGTCTACTTCTGCGCCCGCAGCGCCGAGAACGTGGCCGCCACCGTCAAGGAGCTGCGCGCCGAGGGCCTGGAGGTGGACGGCACCGACTGCGACGTCCGTTCCCCCGACGACGTGCGGCGGTTCGTACAGGCCGCCGTGGACCGCTACGGCACCGTCGACATCCTGGTCAACAACGCGGGCCGCAGCGGCGGAGGCCCCACGGCGGACATCACGGACGAGCTGTGGCTCGACGTCATCGACACCAACCTCCACAGCGTCTTCCGGATGACCCGCGAGGTGCTGACCAGCGGCGGTATGCGCGACAAGAGCAGCGGGCGGATCATCAACATCGCCTCCACCGCGGGCAAGCAGGGGGTTGTCCTCGGCGCCCCCTACTCCGCGTCCAAGCACGGGGTGGTCGGCTTCACCAAGGCGCTGGGAAACGAGCTGGCGCCCACCGGCATCACCGTCAACGCGGTCTGCCCGGGCTACGTCGAGACGCCGATGGCGCAGCGCGTGCGACAGGGCTACGCCGCCGCCTACGACACCGACGAGGCGCAGATCCTCCAGAAGTTCCAGGCCAAGATCCCGCTCGGCCGTTACTCCACCCCCGAAGAGGTCGCCGGCCTCGTGGGCTACCTGGTCACCGACACGGCCGCCTCGATCACCGCCCAGGCCCTCAACGTCTGCGGCGGCCTCGGCAACTTCTGACCTCGCCGGGCCCACCGCCCCGGCCCCCGGAACACCGCCGCCGCACGGAGCAGCCAAGAAGGAGACAGCACATGCCGCAGACCGCTCTGCGCGAAGTGGAGCACGACATCACGATCTCGGCCCCGGCCGCCGACGTCTACCGGCTGCTTGCCGAGGTCGGAAACTGGCCGCAGATCTTCCCGCCCACCATCCACGTCGAACAGCTGGAAAGCACCGGGAACCAGGAGCGCATCCGGATCTGGGCCACCGCCGGCGACGAGGCCAAGAGCTGGACCTCGCGCCGCACGCTCGACCCCGTGGCCCGGCGCATCGACTTCCGCCAGGAGGTGTCCGCCCCTCCGGTGGCATCCATGGGCGGGGCGTGGATCATCGAGGAGCTCGCTCCCGAGAAGTCCCGGGTGCGGCTCCTGCACGACTACCGGGCCGTGGACGACGACCCCGAGGGCCTGGCGTGGATCGACCGCGCGGTCGACCGCAACTCGCACTCGGAACTGGCGGCGCTGCGCGTCAACATCGAGCAGGTGCACGCCCGCCGGGAGCTGACCTTCTCGTTCGAGGACAGTGTGCGCGTCGACGGTTCCGCCGAGGACGTCTACGCGTTCATCGACGAGGCCCAGCTCTGGTCCGAGCGGCTGCCGCACGTGGCGTCCGTACGCCTGGAGGAGGACACCCCCGGGCTGCAGACCCTGGAGATGGACACCCGCGCCAAGGACGGCTCCACGCACACGACCAGGTCGTACCGGGTCTGCCTCCCGCACCACAAGATCGCCTACAAGCAGACCACGCTGCCCGCGCTGATGACGCTGCACACCGGCCGCTGGACGTTCCACGAGGAGGCGGGCACCGTCATCGCCACCTCGCAGCACACGGTGACCGTCAACACCGACAACATCTCCGCCGTCCTCGGGCCGGACGCCGGAGTCGCGGAGGCCCGGGAGTACCTGCGCGGGGCGCTGGGCGCCAACAGCCGGGCCACCCTCGGCCACGCCAAGGACCACGCCGAACGGCGTCGCGGGCTATGACGGCACCGGGCATCGACACCCAGGTCGTCGTGGTGGGCGCGGGCCCCGTCGGGCTGATGCTCGCCGGCGAGCTGCGGCTCGGCGGGGCCGGTGTCACCGTGCTGGAACAGCTGGCCGCGCCGACCACGGAGTCCCGGGCGTCCACCCTCCACGCCCGCACCATGGAGATACTCGAACAGCGGGGCCTGGCCCACGAGTTGGGTGATGCGCCGAACGGCGGTCCCGGCCACTTCGGGGGCATCCCGCTGGACCTCACGCTGCCCGGCCCCTACCCGGGGCAGTGGAAGGTGCCCCAGGCCCGGACCGAGGACCTCCTCGCCGGATGGGCCACCGGGCTGGGCGCCGAGCTACGCCGCGGACACCGGGTCGTGGGCATCGCCGACCGTGGTGACCACGTCGAGGTGGAGGTGGAGGCGGCGACGCCGCCACCGGCGGGCGGTGGCCCGACGTCGCGCCGCCTCCGCGCGCAGTACGTCGTCGGGTGCGACGGCGAGGAGAGCACCGTCCGGCGGCTGGCCGGCTTCCCGTTCCCCGGGGAGGACGCGACCAAGGAGCTGCTGCGGGCCGACATCGCCGGAATCGACGTTCCCGACCGCCGTTTCGAACGGCACCCCCGCGGCCTGGCCATCGCCTCCCGCGGCCCCACGGGCATCACCCGGGTCATGGCCCACGGCTACGGCACCCCCGCCCGGCCCCGCACCGAGGCTCCCTCCTTCGAGGAGGTGGCCCGCCTGTGGGCGGACATCACCGGCGAGGACATCTCCGGCGGCACACCGGTGTGGCTGAACGCCTTCGGCAACGCGCGCCGGCAGGTCTCCCGGTACCGCTTGGGCCGCGTCCTGCTGGCCGGGGACGCTGCCCACCGGCAGATGCCCGTGGGCGGCCAGGCGCTCAACCTGGGCCTCCAGGACGCCGTCAACCTCGGCTGGAAGCTCGCCGCGCACCTGCGCGGCACCGGACCGCTCGACAGCTACCACGCCGAGCGCCACCCGGTGGGGCGGCGGGTACTGGGCAACATCGCCGCCCAGGCGCTGCTGCTCCTGGGCGGCCAGGACGTCGAGGAGCTGCGGTCGGTCTTCCGCCGGCTGGTCGGGCTGCCGGAAGCGCGCGCCCACCTGGCGGGCATGATCAGCGGACTGGACGTCCGCTACGACATGGCGGGTGGCGGCGAAGGCGAACACCCGCTGCTGGGCGCCCGGTTGCCCGCGTACCGGCTGCGCACGCCGGCCGGACCGGCCGGCACCCTCGGGTTGCTGCGGTCCGGCCGGGGCGTCCTGCTGGATCTCGGCGGAGACCCCGCGCTCGCCGCGGCCGCGCGGCGGTGGGCGGACGGCCGCGTGACCCACGTCCGGGCCGAGACCGAACCCGGCTTCCAGGGGCCGGAGTTCGGCGCGGCACTGGTCCGCCCGGACGGCCACCTCGCCTGGATCGACGGCACACCGGCCGACCTGGACGCGGCCCTGCGCCGCTGGTTCGGCGCGCCGGACCCGGGCACCGGCACGCCGGCACCACGACATCGGGCCTGAGCCGGTCCGCCCCTCGGGCGGCCGGACGGGACTTCCCCCGGGCCCCCACCACACCACACCCCTACAGGAGGACACCGTGACCAAGCTTGCGGGCAAGACGGCACTCGTGACCGGTTCGAGCCGGGGCATCGGGCGGGCGACCGCCGAGCGTCTGGCGCGTGAGGGCGCGCTCGTCGCCGTGCACTACGCCTCCCGGGCCGAGGCCGCCCAGGAGACCGTCGCCGCCATCGAGGCGGCCGGTGGCAAGGCGTTCGCCGTCCAGGCCGAACTGGGCGTTGCGGGCGATGTCGACACGCTGTTCGGGGCCCTGGAGAGCGGCCTGAAGGAACGTACCGGCGGCACCGCCCTGGACATCCTGGTCAACAACGCCGCGATCATGGGCGGGGTCGCCCCCGAAGAGGTCACCCCCGAACTCTTCGACCGGCTGGTCGCCATCAACGCCAAGGCGCCGTTCTTCATCCTGCAGCGTGCCCTCACCCTCATGCCCGACGGCGGCCGCGTCATCAACGTGTCCTCCGGGCTCACCCGCTTCGCCAACCCGCAGGAAGTGGCGTACTCGATGACCAAGGGGGCCGTCGAACAGCTCGCGCTGCACTTCGCCAAGCACCTCGGCCCGCGCGGCATCACCGTCAACAGCGTCGCCCCGGGCATCACCAACAACGGAAGCCCGGTGTTCGACATCCCGGAGGCCGTGGAGCAGATGGCCCAGATGTCCACCTTCGGCCGGGTGGCCGAGCCCAGGGACGTCGGCGACGTGGTGGCCTTCCTCGCCTCGGACGACGCCCGCTGGATCACCGGTGCCTTCATCGACGCCAGCGGTGGCACGTTGCTGGGCTGACGTCCGCCCCCCACGGCGCCCGCCCCGTGCGCCGCGCCCCCGACCGGCCCTGTCCCGACCGAACCCCTGGCGGTGCATCTCCATGGCGCAGGCTTCGGCCTCCTCCTCACCCTCGGCTCCGGCGACCCACGCGGGGCAGGGCCCCGTCCGCTGGCGGCCGGGCCAGTGGCTGCTGCTGAGCGTCCTCGCGGGCAACATGCTCATCGACTCGCTCGAAGTCTCGATCGTCCTCGTCACCCTGCCGACGATCGGCCACGCCTTCCACCTCTCAACGTGGTCCACACAGTGGGTGATGGGCGGTTTCCCGCTCGGCTTCGGCGCGGCGCTGATCCCCGGCGCCCGGCTGACCACCGCGCTGGGACGGCGACCGGTCTACCTCGCCGCGCTGCTCGTGCTCACCGCCGCCTCCCTGGCGGGCGGCCTGGCCACCGACCCGGTCGTGCTGACAGCCACCCGGGTCGTCAAGGGCGTGTGCGCCGCGCTCACCGCCCCCACCGGGATGGCCATCATCACCACCACCTTCCGCGAAGGCCCCGAGCGCAGCCGGGCGATCTCGGTCTACTCGTTCTTCGGAGCCTTCGGCTTCACGGCCGGACTCCTGCTCTCCGGCCTGCTGACACCGGCCGGCTGGCGCTGGGTCTTCCTCTTCCCGGCCCCCGTGGCGCTGCTCCTGCTCCTGCTCGGCGTGCGGTACATCCCCCGCGACGGCAGGCGCGTCCCGCCGCCCGCCGTGCCGCTGCGCCGGCTGCTGCGCAACGGGCGGCTGATGCGGTCGGCGTTCGGCGCGGCGGTGCTCAACGGCACGTTCCTGGGGCTGCTGTTCATCGTCACGTTCCGGCTTCAGACGGTGCGGGGCTGGACACCGTGGCAGACCGCGCTGGCCTTCCTGCCGGCCTGCGTTCCGCTCGCGGTCTCCGCGCTGCGCTCGGGGCCGCTGGTGCGGCGCTTCGGCACACCCCGGCTGATCGCGCTGGGCGCCGCAGCCGCGTGCGCCGGCGACGCGCTGGCGCTGCGCACGGCCGCCCTGGACGCGCCGTACCCGACCGGTCTGCTGCCCGTCACGGCGCTGGTCGGGGCGGGCTTCGTCTTCGCGTTCGTGGCCCTGAACACGCAGGCGAGCGGGAGCGTTCCGGCGGAGCAGCGGGGTACCGCCATCGTCCTGTACCAGACCGCCGTGCAGTTCGGCGCGGTGCTGATGCTGGGTTCGGTGTCGGCACTGCTGGCCGCCGGCCACCCCGGGCGGGCGGTCGGGGCCGACGCGCTTGACGCCGCGTACCGCCCGCCCCTGCTGCTGGTCGCCGCGGTCGCCGCCGCGGGCCTGCTGATCGCACTGGGCGGCCTCGTCGCGGCCGGCTCCCGCCGCCCACCACGCTGACCCGCACCGTTCCCGACCATGGAAGGCGCCCCTGTTGACCGCGCAACTGATCACCACGTCCAGGCTCCCCTCACTCACCGGACTGCGGTTCATCGCCGCTGCCATGGTGTTCGCCGTCCACGGGGCGAGCACCGGGGTCTTCAAGGACCAGGCCGTGGCAGCGGACTACTTCACGTTCTTCGGGAACGCGGGGGCCGTCGGCGTGTCGTTCTTCTTCCTCCTCAGCGGGTTCGTGCTCACCTGGTCCGCGCGGACCGGGGACACCGCCCGGCGGTTCTGGCGGCGCCGCTTCTTCAAGATCGTCCCCAACCACGTGGTGACCTTCGCCGCCGCCCTCGTGCTGATGTCCCTGGTCGGCGCGCAGATCGCGTTCCCGCAGACGCCGGCCAACCTGTTCCTGCTGCAGGCCTGGCTGCCGGACGTCTCCTATATGGAGACCGCCAACACGGTCAGCTGGTCCCTGTCCGTGGAGATGCTCTTCTACCTGGCGTTCCCGCTGCTGATCCGGCTGGTGAAAAAGGTCCGGCCGAACCGGCTGTGGTACGCGGCGGCGGGCGCCGCGGCGCTGGTCCTCGTCCTGCCGGTCCTCGCCCGGCACCTGCTGCCCAGCACCCCGCACTACTCCTTCCTGCCGGTGTCGTGGCCGCAGATCTGGTTCGTCTACGTCTTCCCGCTCAGCCGCCTGCTGGAGTTCCTGCTCGGGATGTTCATGGCCCGCATCCTGCTGACCGGCCGGTGGCCCGGGCTCGGCCTGCTGCCGGCCGGCCTGCTGGCCGTGGCCGCCTACCTGCTGCCGGTCTTCGTGACGCTCAACCAGCTCTACAACTACGCGGCCGTCACGGTCGTCCCGCTCGCGCTGCTCATCCCGGCCGCCGCCGCGGCGGACGTCAGGGGGCGCCGGACCTGGCTGAGCACCCGGACGTTCGTCTGGCTCGGTGAGATCTCCTTCGCCCTCTACCTCGTCCACTCCCTGGTGCTGACGTACGGACACCGGATCTTCGGCTCGCAGCCCAACATCTTCGGGCAGCCCGCCGGCCCGGCCTGGGGCACCCCGGCCGGCCTCGCCTTCCTCGCCGGCTGCTTCGCGGTGTCGCTGCTCCTGGCGTGGGGGCTGTACGCGCTCCTGGAGCGGCCCGCGATGCGCCGCTGGTCGCGGCCGGCCCGGGCCGCCTCGGGCCCCCGCGCCGGCGTGGCAGCGGACGCCTGACGCGCCCCTTCCCACCCTCGGTTCTCTTCCCGGTTCGCCTCACCCCAGAAGGAGTTCAACGCCATGTCCGAACAGCCCCTCCGCCTCGTCGTCATCACCGGCAGTGTCCGCGACGGCCGGTTCGGCCCCACCGTGACCGACTGGGTCACCGCCCAGACGGCACACCGCACCGACCTCGACGTGGACGTCATCGACCTCGCGGACGTCCCGCTGGGAACGGCGGGCCCCACCCGTGAGCCCTCGCCCGAGATGACCGCGGTCCTGGACACGATCCGCCCGCGCATCGCCGCGGCTGACGCCTTCGTCGTGGTGACGCCGGAGTACAACCACAGCTTCCCGGCCGTCCTGAAGAACGCCATCGACTGGCACCTGGTGGAGTGGCGAGCCAAGCCCGTCGGATTCGTCTGCTACGGGGGCTTCTCCGGCGGGCTGCGCGCCGTCGAGCAGCTCCGGCTGGTCTTCGCGGAGCTGCATGCCGTCGGTATCCGGGACACCGTCAGCTTCCACGGCGGTGCCGCCGCCTTCGACGAGAACGGCACGCCCCGGGACGCCGAGGGCGCCGCCGCGGCCGCCAAGACCCTGCTGGACCAGCTCACCTGGTGGGCGCTGGCCCTGCGCGAGGCCCGCGACAAGCGCCCGTACGGGGCCTGAGCACAGCCGACGGAACGGTAGCCGGAGCGCCGAGGGAGAGGACCGCACGACGATGAAGTACACGATGTTGGGAAAGACCGGGCTACGGGTGTCGGAACTGTGCCTGGGCGCCGGGACGTTCGGCGAGAGCGAGTGGGGGGCCGCCGCCCCGGTGGCGTCCCGGCTGGTCGACCAGTACGCCGAGGCCGGCGGCAACTTCGTCGACACCGCCAACGTCTACGGCGGCGGGCTGTCGGAGCGCTGCGTCGGCGAGGTGCTGTCAGGGCGGCGCGACCGCTTCGTCCTGGCGACGAAGTACAACGCGATGACCCGGCCGGGGGACGTCAACTCCGCGGGAAACCACCGGAAGAGCCTGGTCAGCTCGCTGGAGACCAGCCTGCGCCGGCTGCGCACCGACCGGATCGACCTGCTCTGGCTGCACGCCCGCGACCCCTTCACCCCGGTCGAGGAGGTCATGCGGGCGCTCGACGACCAGATCCGGGCCGGCAAGATCCTCTACGTCGGTGCCTCCAACTGGCCGGCCTGGGAGGTCTCACGGGCCAACATGCTCGCCGAGCTGCGCGGCTGGTCGGCCTTCGCCGGTATCCAGGTGCGCTACAACCTCCTGGAGCGCACCCCGGAACGCGACCTGCTTCCCATGGCCGGGGCGTGCGACGTCAGCGTGTTCGCCTGGGGCCCGCTGGCGGAGGGCCGGTTGACCGGCAAGTACCTCCGCAGCGAGAGCGGGCGCCTGAACGTGGAGAACTGGGCCGGCGACAGTGAACGGGACACCGCGGTCGTCCGCGAGGTCGTCAGGATCGCCGACGAGAGCGGCTGGACCCCGGCGCAGGTCGCCCTGGCCTGGCTGCGCGGCCGCCCCGCACAGCCGCTGCCCATCCTCGGCGCCACCCGGGAGTCCCAGCTCACGGACACCCTGGCCTGCCTCGACGTCCGTCTCGACGAGGCGCAGACCAGGCGGCTGGACGAGCTGAGCCAGGTGCCGATGGGCTTCCCGCACGAACTGATGCGGGTGCCCAAGTTCACCCGCAACGCCTTCTCGGACCGCTGGCAGGACCTGGAGCACCGCCGCCCCGCCGCCCGTACCGTCGCCGACTTCCTCGGATGACCGGGCGCGCCACGGGTGCCGACCCCCGCCCGGCACGTGGCGCCGGGCGCGGGGCGCGCTCCGCCGTGCGGGCTCCCAGGCCCCCGCACCGGCGCCTACCGTCGGCCGGCCGCGCGCCCCTCGCGAGGCCGGCGAGCAACTCCCTTTCCAAGGTGGCCGCATGAGAATCCTGATCACCGGCGGGGCCGGCTTCATAGGCTCGCACTTCGTCCGCTCCCTCCTCGACGACCGGTACGCCGGCTGGGAGGGGGCCAGGGTCACGGTCCTGGACAAGCTCACCTACGCGGGCAACCGGGCCAGCCTCCCCGCCTCGCACCCGCGGCTGACGTTCGTCCAGGGCGACGTGTGCGACAGCGCCCTGCTGCGCGAGGTGCTGCCCGGGCACGACGCGGTGATGCACTTCGCCGCCGAGTCGCACGTCGACCGCTCCATCACCGGAGCCGCCGAGTTCTTCCGCACCAATGTGCTGGGCACTCAAGCCCTGCTGGACGCGGTGCCGGCGACCGGCGTCGAGCGGGTGGTGCACGTCTCCACGGACGAGGTCTACGGCTCCATCGAGGAGGGCGCCTGGACCGAGGAACGGCCGCTGCTGCCCAACACCCCGTACGCCGCTTCCAAGGCGGGCTCCGACCTGGTCGCCCGCTCGTACTGGCGCACCCACGGCGTGGACGTCTCCGTCACCCGGTGTTCCAACAACTACGGGCCGTACCAGCACCCGGAGAAGCTCATCCCGCTGTTCATCACCAACCTGCTCGAGGGCAGGCCGGTCCCGCTGTACGGGGACGGCTGCAACGTCCGCGAGTGGATGCACGTCGACGACCACTGCCGGGCCCTCCACCTCGTCCTCAACAAGGGCCGGGCCGGCGAGGTCTACAACGTCGGCGGCGGCAGCGAGCGCACCAACCTCGCCGTCACCGAACGGCTCCTCGAACTGTGCGGCGCCGACACGTCGATGGTGCGCCGGGTCGCCGACCGCAAGGAGCACGACCTGCGCTACGCCCTCGACGAGACCAAGATCGGCGAGGAGCTGGGGTACACACCCCGGATTCCCTTCGACCAGGGCCTGGCCGACACGGTCGCCTGGTACCGGGACAACCCAGGCTGGTGGCGAGAGCTGCCGGCCACGAACGCGTAACCCGTCCGACCGTCAATCGCCCGTGCCACACGGAAAGGTGGCTCATGCTGCCACACACCAGTGCCACCCCCAACGACTCCAGGGCCCTGACGCCCCGTACGGACGCCGACACCGCACGGCGCATGGCCCGATCGGCCGCGGCGGCCGAGGGCGCCATGCTGCGCACCGGCGAGGTCCGGGCCTGGCTCGACGAGCGGGCCCGGGCCAACGTCTTCCAGGTCGACCGGGTGCCCTTCGACGCGCTGGACGGCTGGTCCTTCCAGGGCGGTACCGGCAACCTGGTCCACCGCAGCGGGAAGTTCTTCACCGTCGAGGGCCTGTCCGTCACCGCCGTGGACGGCGACCGGCGCCAGCAGTGGCAGCAGCCCATCATCAAGCAGGCCGAAGTGGGCATCCTCGGGCTGCTGGTCAAGGAGTTCGACGGCGTACCGCACTTCCTGATGCAGGCCAAGATGGAGCCGGGGAACCCCAACCTGCTCCAGCTGTCCCCGACCGTGCAGGCCACGCGGAGCAACTACACCGGAGTCCACCGCGGCGCCGCCGTGAAGTACATCGAGTACTTCACCCGGGCCGGCCGCGGCCGGGTCCTCGCCGACGTCCTGCAGTCCGAGCACGGCTCGTGGTTCCACCGCAAGAGCAACCGCAACATGATCGTCGAAGCGGTCGGCGAGGTGCCGCTGCTGGACGACTTCTGCTGGCTGACCCTGGGGCAGATCAACCAACTGTTGCACCAGGACAACGTGGTGAACATGGACTCGCGCACCGTGCTGTCCTGTGTCCCGCTCGCCGGCGGCACCGAGGCCCGTCTGTCCGACACCGCACTGCTGTCCTGGTTCTGCGGCGAGCGCTCGCGGCACACCGTCACCGCCGAGCGGGTGTCGCTGAACGGCATCACGCGCTGGAAGCGTGGCCCGGACGCCATCGAGCACGAGGAGGGCCGCTACTTCCGTGTGGTCGCAGTGGCCGTCCGGGCCGGCAACCGTGAGGTGACCGGCTGGACCCAACCACTGTTCGAGCCGGTCGGCCGGGGCGTGGCGGCCTTCCTGTGGCGCACCATCGGCGGGGTGCCGCACGTCCTGGCGCACGCCCGGGTCGAGGGCGGCTTCCTCGACACCGTCGAACTGGGGCCGACCGTTCAGTACACCCCGGAGAACTACCGGCACCTGCCGGCCGAGGACCGCCCGCCGTACCTCGACGCGGTGCTCAACGCCGACCCGTCGCAGATCCGGTACGAGGCCGTGCACTCCGAGGAGGGCGGCCGCTTCCTGAACGCCGAGAGCCGCTACCTGGTCATCGAGGCGGACGAGTCCCAGGCCCCCCTGGACCCGCCGCCCGGCTACCAGTGGGTCACCCCCGGCCAGCTGACCTCCCTGGTACGGCACGGGCACTACCTCAACGTCCAGGCCCGCACCCTGCTCGCATGTCTCAACGCGATGGGGGAGCAGGGCTGATGGAGCCGGTACGGATCGCCGTCATGGGCCTGGCCTCGATCGCCCTGCGACGCCTGCTGCCCGCCATGGCGGCCTGCCCCGACGCCGAGATCGTCGCGGTGGCGAGCCGCGACGCGGACCGTGCGCGGGAGGCGGCCCGCGCCTACGGGTGCCGGGCGGTGCACGGCTACGACCGGCTGCTCGACCGCGCGGACGTGGAGGCCGTCTACGTTCCACTGCCCTCGTCACTGCACGCGCGGTGGACCGAGGCCGCGTTGCGGGCGGGCAAACACGTCCTCGTCGAGAAGCCGCTCGCCGACGACGCCCAGCGCGCCGCCGCGCTGCTGGCGTCGGCCCGGTCGGCGGGCCTGGTGCTGCGCGAGAACGTGATGTTCGTGCACCACGGGCAGCATGCGGCCGTCCGCGGACTGGTCGAGGACGGTGCGATCGGCCAACTGCGCTCCTTCCAGGCGACGTTCACCATCCCACCGCTACCCGACGGCGACATCCGCTACGACCCGGACCTGGGCGGGGGAGCACTGGCGGACGTGGGGGTCTACCCCGTGCGGGCCGCCCAGCACTTCCTGGGGCCGGATCTCGCGGTGCGCGGTGCCGTGCTGACCGCGGGGCCCGGCCGTCGCGTGGAGACCTCCGGTGCGGCGCTGCTGACCGCGGACGGGGGCGTGACCGCCCAGCTGAGCTTCGGCATGGAGCACGCCTACCGGTCCACGTACGAACTGTGCGGCAGTGAGGGCCGGATTCGCATCGACCGTGCCTTCACCCCGCCCGCGGACCACGAACCGGTGGTGCGCCTGACACGCGCCTCGGGGACGGAGCGGTTCCGGCTGCCCGCCGAGGACCAGGTGGCGAGCGCCGTCGCGGCGTTCGCCGCCGCGGTGCGCGCCGGGGCGCCGGCCGACGACGCGCCGCTGTGGCAGGCGCGGCTGCTGGACGGCATCCGGCGGCGCGCCGCCGAGGAAGACACAGACCGAGCAGAAACCGCATCGAGGAGTGTGCGATGAGCGCGACCGTGAACTGGATTCCCGAGGGCATGGACCGTGAGGTTCCCAGCGCAGCCCGTGCCTACGACTACATAGCGGGCGGCACCCACCACTTCGAGGCCGACCGGAAGCTGGGGGACCAGGTGCTCTCGGTACTGCCGGCCAGGGACATGTCCCGCCACAACCGGCAGTACCTCCAGCGTGTGGTGCGCTTCATGGCCGGCCGGGGCATCCGGCAGTTCATCGACCTGGGTTCCGGGCTGCCGGTGAGGGGCAACGTCCACGAGACCGCCCAGCAGGCCGCCCCCGAGTGCCGGGTGGTCTACGTCGACAACGAGCGGGCCACCATCGAGCACAGCGAGCTGATGCTACGCGGCGACGAGCGCACCGCCATGGTGGGCGAGGACCTGCGTGACCCGGATGCCGTCCTGAACGCCGAGGCCACCCGCCGCCTGATCGACTTCTCGCGGCCGGTCGGCTTCCTGATGCTGGGCGTGACCCAGTTCCTGCACGACGAGGACGACCCGTGGGCCATCACCGCGGCCTACCGCCGGGCGCTGCCCTCCGGCAGCTATCTCGCGCTGTCCTGCTTCACCTGGGACAACGACCGCGAGACGATGCGGAACACGGTCGAGATGTTCCGGCGGAGCGGCCGCACGCCGATCGTGCCGCGCACCGGCGAGGAGGTCCGCAGGCTGCTCGGCGACTTCGAACTGCTCGACCCCGGGCTGGTGTTCACGCCCCAGTGGTGCCCGGACGGTGCCTCCGGCGCCGCCGAGGAGCGCTCCAACCTGTACGCGGCCGTCGCGCGTAAGCCCTGAGCGGGGCGGCGGCGCCCACCGGGCCGGCGCGCCGCCCTTCCGGCGCGTCAGGCCTCTTCGGGGTACGCCGCCGCCATCATCTCCATGGTGATCTCCAGCAGCGCCGACCGCTTCTCCTGGGCGTCCCCGGGGATGCTGGGCAGGGCGAAGGTCCCGAAGTGCAGGGTCAGCAGGGCACTCATACAGCGCAGTTGGCCGGTGAGCGAGGTGTCCGAGTCGGTGAGCATCTCGCCGATGGTGGTCATCTGCTGCCCGAACTCCTTGCCGACCTTGAGGTCGCGCAGGGTCGCCTCGTTCTCCCGCAGGAAGCGGACGAGCGGGACGGAGGCTTCGAGTGCGGCGCTGTAGCGGCGCAGGATCTCCTGCTTGGTCTCGAGGCTCCGTGGCTGCTGGCGCCCCCAGGAGATGATGTCGTCGACGGGGCGGCTCAGGTCCTGGAAGATGCTGAGGAGAATGTCCTCCTTCGACTTGAAGTGGTAATAGATCGCGGGTTTGCTGACCTCCAGGATTTCGGCGATCTCACGCAGTGAGGTCTTCTCGTAGCCGTTTCGGACAAAAAGCTCCAGGGCCACGTCCTGGATGCGCCTGCGGGTGTCCCCCCGCTCCTTCTTCGTACCCTTTCCGGCCACGCTCTCTCCCTCGGTCCGTCCTCACCCGGCTGGGGCCGGAACGCCCACTTACCGGTCGACAGGCAAGTATCCGCCGCCCAGTGTACGTGTGCGCGTCGCGCATCGCCCGCGCGTCCCTCCGACCCCGGGGCACGCCGCCCGCAAGCGCCCCGGCGCGGGCATCGGCTTCGGCACCGCCGCCGAACAGGACGACACCGGGCCGGCGCACCCGTCACGCACACCTCCGAACCGAAAGGACCAACGTGCCTATGTCCTCCCAGCCGTGGAACTTCCATCCGGATCAGTTCTGGATGCGCGGTGAACGCCCCCCGGCCCCCGTCGCGTACGACGAGGCCAAGCAGCTGTGGAACGTCTACGGCTACGCGGAGGCGCTCCAGGTGCTCAACGACCCGGAGACCTTCTCCTCCGACCTCAGCATGCTGGCGCCGGAAGGGCAACGGCAGATCTTCCCCGGCAACCTCACGACGATGGACGCGCCCGAGCACACCAAGATGCGCAAGATCGTCAGTGGGGTGTTCACCCGCGGTGTGGTCGCCGGCCTCGAACCCCGTATCAAGGAGATCACCCACGAACTGCTCGACGCGGTCGAGCCGGGCGACTCGTTCGACCTCGTGGAGGTGCTGGCGTACCCGTTGCCCGTCATCGTCATCGCCGAACTGCTCGGGGTTCCCAGCAGCGACCGCCCGCTGTTCAAGGAGTGGACCGGCAAGCTGCTGGAGAGCAACCAGGCGTTCTCCACCGGCGAGGACACCCCGGAGCTGCAGCGGCAGCGCGAGGAGACCCTCGCCCAGATCAGGAACTTCTCCGACTACCTGCTCGGCCATGTCGAACAGCGCCGCGCCGCCCCGCGCGACGACCTGCTGACCAGGCTCGTCCAGGCCGAGGTGGACGGCGAGCGGCTGTCCTCGGCCGAGGTGGGCAACTTCTCCCTGGTCCTGCTGGTGGCGGGGCACATCACCACGACGATGCTGCTCGGCAACACGATCCTGTGCCTGGACGCCCACCCTTCGGCCATGGCGGCCGTACGCCGGGACCGCGCCCGCATCCCCACCGCGATCGAGGAGTCGCTGCGGCTGTTCAGCCCGCTGTCCACGCTGCGCCGGGTGACCACTACGGCGGCGCAGATCGGCGACGCCGAGATCCCGCCGCGGTCGGTGGTCATGACATGGACGGCCGCCGCGGCCCGCGACGAGCGCCAGTTCCGCGACCCGCACACCTTCGACCTCGACCGGGAGAACATCCAGCACCTCTCGTTCGGCAGAGGCGCGCACTTCTGCATGGGTGCGCCGCTGGCCCGCCTTGAAGGCATGCTCGCCCTGAACATCCTCTTCGACCGCTTCCCGGCGCTGCGCCGCGACCCGGCGCGGGACCCGGAGTTCATGCCGGGGGCCGATGTGACGGGCGTGGAGAGGCTGCACCTGCTCACCTGAGCGTCCGGCTCTCCCGAGCGTTCGCGAGCGGGCGCCGCGCGCCGCCCCGGGCGGCCCCCCGCGCCGTCCCCACCGGCACGGCGCCATGCCCTGACCACCCGAAGTCCGCGCGTCGCCCGTCCGGGCGACGGAGGAGACCGGAACACCCATGAGGCTGCTGTTCGTCGCGGGCCCGGCCCCGTCCGACATCTACGCCGTCGCCCCCCTCGCCACCGCCGCGCGCGCCGCCGGGCACCAGGTGCTGATGTCCACGCCGAAGGAACTGACCCCGGTGGTCACCGGCGTCGGCCTGCCGACCGTCGCCACGACCACCACTCCGATCCCCGACATCAGGGCCACCCGCCGCTCCGGCGAGCGTGAGGTGGTCCCTGATGACGTGGACCACCCCGAGTTCATCCAGTACACCGGCCGCTGGTTCGGGCGGCTGGCCGCCGAAACCCTCGTCCGGCTGCGCGAGGTGGCGGCGGCCTGGCGGCCGTACGTGGTGGTCACCGGCCCGCACGCGTACGCGGGGGCGCTCCTCGCCCACGAGCTGTCCGTACCGTGGATTCGGCACACCTGGACCGTGCTGGACACCGTGGGCATCCACGTCGGCAGCGAGGGTGAACTGGCGCCGGAGCTGGCCGAACTGGGCCTCGACCGGATTCCCGGACCGGACCTGCTGATCGACAACTGTCCGCCCGGCATCCGCCCGGCGGACGCTTCCCCCGCGCAGCAGATCCGCTATGTTCCCGTCAATGCCCGGCGCCCGGCCGAGCCGTGGATGTACACCCGCGGCGAGCGCCGACGGGTGTGCGTCACCGGCGGGTGCATGGCCGCCCTCGATGACGGCTTCGAGCTGATCCGCGGCGTGGTGCGGCAGCTGGCCGAGTGGGACGCCGAGGTCGTCATTCCGGCGCCGCGGAAGGTCGCTCACGCGCTGCGCGCCGAGTTCGGCGACATCCGCGCGGGCTGGATTCCGCTGGACGTACTGATGCCGACCTGCGACCTGATCGTGCACGACGCCGGTGGTGTGCCCGGCCTGACCGGACTGACGGCCGCGCTCTCGGGCGTCCCGCAGCTGCTGATGCCGCAGGAGAAGAAGGTGCACACGGCCGCCCGGCTCGTCGCCGAGTACGGCGCCGCGGTCACCCTGCTTCCGGACGAGGTGAGCACCGACAGCGTCGGCAAGGGCATCCGCGAGCTGCTCTCCGCCCCGTCCTACGCCGACCGGGCCCAGGCACTGGCCCAGGAGATCGCCCGGATGCCGTCACCCGCCGAGGCCCTGGGCACCGTCGAGCACCTGGCACGGCGCTGAACCGCGCGGACGCCATCCGCTGACCCGCCGTGGCTCGCTCACGTGCGAGGAAGAGTCGGCGATCGAACCGGTAACTGCAGACAGGAAGTTGACGTCACCTCATCGGAAGCCGCAGGCACAGCCGCAGCCGCAGCCGCAGCCGCAGCCGCAGCCGCAGGCACAGGCACAGGCACAGGTACAGCCACAGAAACCGACACCGACACAGGCACTGCACAGACACCGACGGAGACAGGCATATGAAGGGCATCATTCTCGCTGGTGGTAGCGGCACCCGGCTCAGGCCGCTGACCGGAGTGGTCTCGAAGCAGATCCTCCCGGTCTACAACAAGCCGATGATCTACTACCCCCTGTCCGTCCTCATGCTCGCCGGCATCCGGGACATCCTGGTGATCTCCTCGCCGGCTCATATCGATATGTTCCGCGACCTGCTCGGCGACGGCTCCCGGCTCGGCATCCGGCTGGAGTACGCCGAGCAGAAGGAACCCAACGGCATCGCCGAGGCGTTCATCATCGGCGCCGACCACATCGGCGACGACGACGTGGCGCTGATCCTCGGTGACAACGTCTTCCACGGTCACGCCTTCTCCGAGCTGCTGCGCACCGCCGCCGCCCGCCTCGACGGCTGCGCGCTCTTCGGCTACCCGGTCAACGACCCCTGGCGGTACGGCGTCGCCGAACTGGACGCCGGCCGACGGCTGACGGCCCTGACGGAGAAGCCCACCGACCCGGTCTCCAACATCGCGGTGACCGGCCTGTACATGTACAGCAACGATGTGGTCCGGATGGCCCAGGAACTGGTCCCCTCCGACCGCGGCGAAATGGAGATCACCGATCTGAACAAGGCGTACCTGGCACAGGGCCGGGCCCATCTGGCCGAGCTGGGCCGCGGGTTCGTCTGGCTCGACATGGGCACCCACGACTCCCTGCTGGAGGCCGGCCACTATGTCCAGATCCTCGAACAACGCCAGGGCATACGCATCGGCTGCGTCGAGGAGACCGCCTACCGGATGGGCTACATCAGCGCGGAGCAGTGCCGCCGGCTCGGTACCGAGCAGTCCAGCACCGAATACGGGTCCTACCTGGTCGGCCTCGTCGAGGGGGACGGGGTGTACGAGGCGCGGGCCCGCCGGGCCGCGCCGGCCGGCTGAGCCCGGGCCCCGGCCCCGGTACCCCTTCTTCTCCTCGCCCACCCACCTCCGGAGGACCCATGCAGGACCCCGCACCGTCCGGGCACCCGACCGCGGTCGTGCTGGGAGGCACCGGCTGCGTCGGACGGCACGTCTGTACCGCCTTCGCCCGGCACGGCTACCGCGTCGTCGTCGTGGCCCGCCGGCCCGCCCCGCACGTGGCGGAGCACATGTTCCGTCCCCTGAACCTGCTCACGGCGTCCGCCGCCGAGCTGGACGCGCTGTTCCGGGACGCGGACGTACGCGCGAGCGTCGTGGTCAACGCCACCGACATGGCGGGTGCCACCGACCTGACCAGCGCCGCGGACGGCGGCGCTGGTCGCGCGGCCGAACTGCTGGCCGCCAACGAGGGACTGGCCCGTACGCTGGTCGCGGCCCTGGAGGGCAACCCGGGGCGGCCCCGGCTGGTCCACATCGGCACCATCCACGAATACGGGCCCGGCCAGGCAGGGGTCCCGTTCCACGAGGAGATCGAGCCGCGGCCCGCGAACGCCTATGCGGACGCCAAGCTGGCCGCGTCCAGGACCATCCTCGACGCGGCCCGCGCGGGCCGCGTCGACGGCGTCGCGCTCCGGCTCGTCAACACCTGCGGCCCCTACCCGACCCCGGCGGGTTTCCCGGGCAAGCTCCTCCCCAGGCTGCGCGCCGCGCGGCAGGACGCCGAACTCTCCGTGCGCGTCGTCGACGCACGGCGCGACTGGATCGATGTGCGCGACGTCGCCGAAGCGTGCGTGCTGGCCGCCGAACGTCCGGTCAGCGGAAGGGTGTTCAACATCGGCAGCGGGATCGCGGTGCCGATGCGGGAACTGGTCGCCCACTGCCTCTCCGCCGCCGGCCTGCCGGATTCCGGCGTCACGGAGGAGGACCGCCCGGGGCGCGGCGGCGTGCGCGGCCTGGGCGCCGACTGGATTCAGGCCGACATCCGACTGGCCCGCGACCTGCTGGGCTTTGCCCCGCGCTTCGGACTCAGGCAGTCACTGCAGGACATGTGGGATGCGGGCGCCACCAGCCGCTGATCCGCCCCGGCACCGCGAGTTCGGCCGCTGCAGGGCTGTGACCGGTGTCACTATTTATGGTTCCTTGGCATTCCCCTTGGATTCCTCTGTGATTGCTGACCTGCTCCTGGTTGTCTTTATGAAATTCACGCACTGACGTGGTTGCTTTCTGTTGCCGGAGCGAAGAAACTCGTCATTACCTTCCGCTGCAGTGTCTCGGTCGGCCATCACAGTCTTTCGGTACTGCCATTCCGGCATCAGGCCGTGGCGGGGGCGGGATTCGTCCTTGCCGTCGCGGTGCTGAACGTGAAGGCAGGCAGCGCGCTCCCGTCCGCTGGCCGACGAGCGGCAGCAGTGCCCTGTACCGGACCGCCCTACAGCTCGGCGCCGTGATCAGGCTGACGCTGGTGTCTGCCCCGCTCCCGTCGGGACTTCTTCTTCATGAGGCGGATGTGGATATCGACGCGGCGCACGTGCGGCGGGCGAATGCCGGAAAGGCTGATCGATTCGCTCATTCGAAAGGAGTTCGCGTGCGGGTTCTGTTTACCGTGTCCAACTGGCCTGGGCACTGGGCCTCTATGGTGCCCCTGGGGTGGGCGTTGCAGGCGGCCGGGCACGAGGTGAACGTCATGTGTACGCCATGCCAGACGCAACCGGTAAGCGGCGCAGGGCTCATGCCGGTTCCGATTCTCGAGGCCATGGACATGACGGTGCGGGGCCGGCTGCACAATTTCCGCATGGCCGAATTCGGCTCATGGCCATTTTCGGAACTCCCGCTGCACCCGCTTACCGGGCAACCACTTGACTCGCTCGATGAATTCGATATGAGCGCGTGGGCCCAGGAGAACCATGACTGGGCCATCGGTGTCACGACTCGGAGCAGTGACGCCGCGGTGGATTTCGCGCGCTGGTGGCGTCCCGATCTCGTGGTCCACGACATCATGAGCTTCGAAGGGCCGCTCGTCGGGAAAGTCCTGGATATTCCCGCCGTGTTGCAGCTGTGGGGGCCCGTCGGTCCGGACGACGGCGTACCGGGAGCACCGCCGGGGGCGAGCTTCGTGCCCATGGACCCCAGTGGGGCGTTCCCCCGGCACGGCGTGGGGCAGATGGGGCCGCACGTCTATGAGCACGTGATCGACCCCTCTCCCATCAGCGTGCGACCACCCCTGAAGGCCGAGCGGCTGTCCATCCGTCATGTGCCGTACAACGGACCTGGCGCGCGGCTGCCGCACGGCGAGAGCGGCTCTGCCGGACCGCGGGTGTGCGTGGTTTGGGGGACCTCCGTCAGCGGCATTTACGGGCCGGCTTCGTTCGCGGTGCCTCGCGTGGTGAACGCTCTCGCAGGGCTGGGCGCCGAGGTCCTCGTTCTGCTCGCGGGTGCCGACCGCGAGCGGATGGAGCGCGCGGGAGCGCTTCCACCCGGTGTGCGGCTGATGGAGCGCACGCCGTTGCATGTGCTGATGCCCAGCTGCGATGTGGTCATCCACCACGGGGGCGCCGGCTGCGCCATGACCGCTCTGACGGCTGGAGTGCCGCAGCTGGCCATCCACACAGGCCTGGATCAGGAAGTGATCGCCGGCCGAATCGCCGGAGCCGGTGCGGCCCGGTTTCTGTCCAATGTTCAGGCGGATGAGGGGGCGATTCGCGCGGCCGTCACTTCACTCCTCACAGATCCCGCCCATGCGATCGCCGCCCGGAAACTGCGGGACGAGATGGAGTCCCAGCCCACTCCGGCGGCGCTGGTGTCTTCGCTGTCCGCCCTCGCTCAGTGAGATAGGAGACCTGAATGCGCGTCCTGGTGATGACGACTCCCGACCCAAGCCACCTGGCGACTTTGGTGCCGGTCGCCTGGGCTCTCCGTACCGCGGGCCACGAGGTGCTCGTCCTGGGGAGACCCGACAGCGCGGAACCCGCCCGTACGGCAGGGCTGAACTTCGTGAGTCTCGGCGAACCGTTCGACACCGAACAGATGGTGCTCAGTGACCTGGCACCAGGGAGACGCCCACTGGAATCCCGGCCGCGCGGTATGAAGGGCGGCTTCGGAGGTGTGTGGATCGAGCATGCGAAATCCATGGTGGAGGACTACCTGGGTTTTGCCCGCTCCTTCCGTCCGGAACTGATCATTTCCGATCCGCTGGAGTACAGCGCACTCATTCTGGGAGCCTTGCTGAGGGTCCCGGTCGTTCACCATCGTTGGGGTGTCGATCCGATCGGCACGCCCCGGCTCCCCGCGGCCAGGGAAGAACTGCGCGGGACCTGCCAGTCGCTGGGCCTCGAAACTCTCCCTGAGCCCACGGTAGTCCTTGATTCCTGCCCCGGCGCACTGCAGCTCCCGGAACTGAAGCCCGAGACCCCGGTGCGATATGTGCCGTTCAACGGCAGCGAGATGCTGCCTTCTTGGCTGCGTGCGGAGTGGGACCGGCGAGACACGCGCTCCAAGCGGGTCGCCGTCTCTCTCGGCAGAAGAACCCTGGTCTACAACGGGGTGCCCTTCGTGCGGGCGCTGCTGGGCTCGTTCGCGGAGATGCAGGACGTCGAACTGATCGCCACCGTCGGCGCGGAGTACCGGGAGCGCATCGGTCCGGTGCCGGCCAATGTGCGGATGGTCGACCCTGTCCCGCTCCATCTGCTCCTCGGCTCCTGCGATGCCATCATCACCCATGGCGGTGCGGCCACCACCATGACCGCCACCCTCTTCGGGCTGCCGCAGCTCGTACTTCCGCAGATGGCCGATTGTTTCGCGCACGGCGACCGCTTGGCGGCCACCGGCGCGGGAATCAGCTTCGACACCGTGACCGCCCAAGACGATGCGGGGCTTCTCCGCGAGGCGCTGACACAGCTGCTCACAGACCCCCGGTACGCCGAGGCGGCCGGCTCCCTGCGTACGGAAATGGAGGGCATGCCGTCCCCCGCGCAGAACGCCTCCGATCTGGAGCAGCTCGCTCTTTCCCGCGCCCACAGCTGAATTGATCGTCAGCACGCCGCTCGTGGTTCACGAAGGAATCTCGCCTTGCCGGCGGTGCGAACTCGCCGGCAGGCGCAAGCCCCTGGCCCTCGCGCACTTGGCTGGGCACCTACTCGCCTGACCACCACTTCCCCTTCGGGAAGCAGCCCCCCCGACAAGACGAGAAGAGAACGGTTCGCCCATGAAGATGCTGTTCGTCGCGGGCCCCACCCCGTCCAACGCGTTCGCTCTCGCCCCGCTCGCGACCGCGGCACGCGATGAGGGGCACCAGGTTTTCATGTCGACACTGAAGGAGCGGACATCGGTGGTGACCGGGCTCGGCCTGCCCGCCATCGCCGCCACCACCACTCCGATTGCCGACATCAAGGCCACGCGGCGCTCCGGCGAGCGGGAGATCGTCCCGGACGACGTGGACCACCCCGAGTTCATCCAGTACACGGGCCGCTGGTTCGGGCGTGTGGCGGCGGAAAGCCTGGTGCAGCTGCGGGAGGTGGCGGCCGGCTGGCGCCCGGACATCGTGATCGGAGGCCCGCACGCCTACGCGGCGGCGCTCCTGGCCCACGAACTGTCGGTGCCGTGGGTGCGGCACACCTGGGCCGCGCTGGACACCGTGGGCATCCACGTGGGCAGTGAGGGGGAACTTCGGCCGGAACTTCGGCAGTTGGGCCTGGATGGCGTCCCGCAGCCCGATCTGCTGATCGACAACTGCCCGCCCGGAGTCCGGTGGGCCGGTGCCGCCCCCGCCCAACAGGTCCGGTGGGTCCCCATCAACTCCCAGAATCCCCTCGAACCGTGGATGTACACCCACGGCGAGCGGCGCAGGGTGTGTGTGACGGGCGGAAGCATGGCCGCCCGGGACAACAACTTCGAGCTCATCCGGAGCGTGGTGGACAGCCTCGCCGTCCTGGACGCCGAGATCGTCATCCCCGCGCCGGAGGAGGTCGCCGCCGAACTGCGCAACCAGTGCGACGGCATCCGGGCGGGTTGGATTCCGTTGGACGTGCTGATGCCGACCTGCGACCTCATCGTGCACCACGCCGGCGGCCTCACCGGACAGACCGCGATGATCTCGGGAGTGCCGCAACTGCTCCTGCCTCAGGAGAAGAAGGTCCGCCGCGCCGCGCAACTCGTCGCCGACTACGGTGCCGCGATCAACCTGCTGCCCGACGAGGTCACCCCCGACAGCGTCGCGAAGGCCCTCCAGACGCTCATGGAGGACTCGGCTTACAAGGACAGGTCCCAGGCGCTCGGCCGGGAGATCGACGCCATGCCGTCCCCGAGCGAAGTGGTCGGCGTACTGGAGGACCTGGCAACCCGCTCACGTTAGGGAGACATGTCGATGAGGGTTCTCTTCGTCACCGGCGGCGGCCAGGCGACCGTGTTCTCGCTGGCCCCGCTCGCCACGGCCCTGCGCGGCGCGGGCCACGAGATCTTCATGGCGGCCAACAGTGACCTGATGTCCGCCACCGAGGCGGCGGCGATCCCGGCGGTCTCGACGACCGACCTGCCGATCCGGCACTTCATCTCCCAGGACCGGCAGGGGCGGCCGGTGCCTCCGCCACTCGACGCCGGGGTGGCCGAGCAGGGCGTGTTCACCGGCCGCTGGTTCGGCCGGATGGCCGCCGCGAGCCTGGGCGTCCTCAAGGAGTTCACGGCGGCGTGGCGCCCCGATGTCGTCGTCGGCGGGACCATGACGTACGCGGCACCGCTGCTGGCGCGGCATCTCGGGGTCCCGTGGGTGCGGCTGGCGTGGGACGCGATCGACGCGACGCATGTGCACCCCGGCGCCGACGAGGAACTCCAACCCGAGCTGAGCGAGCTGGGACTGGCGCACCTCCCCGAGCCCGACCTGTTCATCGACGTGTGCCCGCCCAGTCTGCGGCCCGCCGCCGCCCGCCCGGCATCGCCGATGCGGTATGTCCCCGCGAATCGTCAACGGCAGCTCGAACCGTGGATGTATACCCGTGGTGACCGCCGCCGCATCTGCCTCACCGCCGGCAGCCAGGTGACCCGCGACGGCCACCACAAGCTCTTCGAGTTCCTGACGCGTACGGTGGCGGAGCTGGCCCCGCTCGACGCCGAAGTCCTGATCGCCGCTCCCGACGGCCTTGCCGCCGAACTGCGCGAGGCCTGCGGCGAGGTGCGCGCGGGGTGGTTCCCCCTGGACGTTGTGGCCCCGACGTGTGATCTGCTCGTGCACCACGGGGGCGGTGTGACCAGCCTGACGGGCATGTACTCCGGGACGCCCCAAGTCATCGTCCCAGGCGCGGAGATGCTCGCAGACGCCTCCGAGCGCCTGGCCGGCTACGGCGCGGCCGTGACGCTGAAGACCGGAGAGGACGCGCCCGACGCCGTCGGTGCGGCATGCCACGAGGCCGTCTCGGACACCTCCTATGTCACCCGCGCCCAGGCGCTCCGCGACGAGATCACGGCCATGCCGTCGCCGAACCGGATGGTGGGCGCGCTGGTGGATCTGGCGCACCGCTGAACGTTCCTTCGACACATTGAGCCCTTTCCAACCTGTACTTCCCGTACGGCTGTTGGGCTGCCAACGTGGTGAAGCTCCTGGTAGATGGGTTTCGGCCAAGCGCCGGCCGCCAGGCCCTGCGCACGCTCGCCCACCTGCGGGTGGGCCACACGTATGCCCGACTCGCGGCAGGGTTCGGCGTCGGAACCACGACGGCCTACCGCTTCTTTTTCCACCGATGCCCCGGCTCCGCCGTGTGCTGCACGAAAGATGTTCCTTGCCCATTTAGCTCCTGTTCGGAGGGATACATGGAAGCGCGAAAGCTCGCTGTGCAGGGCGCGCTGGAATTCACCTCGCGGACGTTCTCCGACGAACGCGGCGTGTTCGTCGCTCCTTTTCAGCAGTCGGTCTTCGAAACCGCCAGAGGGGGACCGCTGTTCGCGGTCGCCCAGGGCAACCACAGCCTGTCCCGACGAGGCGTCGTCCGGGGTATTCACTACACCGTCGCACCTCCGGGCGCCGCCAAGTACGTCTACTGCGCGAGCGGGCGGAGCCTGGACTTCACCGTGGACATCCGGCGCGGCTCGCCCACGTTCGGCAAGTGGGAAGCCGTCCTCCTGGACCAGTCCGGCTTCCGTGCCGTGTACCTGCCGATCGGCGTCGGCCACGCCTTCGTGGCGCTCACCGACCACACCGTCATGTCGTACCTGACCTCGGCCCCGTACGTCGCGGAGCGGGAGCTGGCCCTCTCGCCGCTCGATCCGGCGCTCGGCCTGCCGATCCCCGAAGACATCGACCCGATCCTCTCCGAGCGGGACACCGCCGCTCCCACCCTCGCCCAGGCCGCGGAGCGGGGGCTGCTCCCCGACTACGAGCTCTGCCTGGAACTGGAGGCCCAACTGGGCACCGCGAACGGCCTGACAACAGGCTGACGCCCTCTCACCACCATGTCGTGGCCCGCAAGCCCGCACAGATTCGCGGCTCCCCGGCCATCAGAAACCGAGCGAAGAACGAGAGAGGAAGAGCATGATGAACAGTGATTACAAGGACCCCAAGGTCGTGCCGCACGAGTCGGAGCAGGAACGGGAATCACGCCTGCGCCTCACCAAGCTCCTGGCCGAGACGCCGATCCCGCCCGAGTACCTGATCGACAACCTTCCGGTGTACCTGCGTCGCCATCAACTCGCCGACCTGCTGGCCATGGACGCGCTGTACCGGATGGTCACCGATGTGCCAGGGGTGATCATGGAGTTCGGCGTTCTCCACGGGCGTCATCTCGCTTCCTTCACCGCCCTTCGCAGCATCTACGAGCCCTATAACTCGCTCCGTCGCGTGGTCGGCTTCGACACCTTTACGGGATTTCCCGATATCGCTGACATCGACCGTGCGACGCCCAGCGCGGTGACCGGCCGGTTCGCTGTTCCCGAGGGCGAAGTGGATCACCTTCGTGCAGTGCTCGCCGCGCACGAACTGGGCGAACCCTATGGCCACACCCAGCGCAGCTTCGTGGTGCAGGGAGATGTCCGCAGCACGCTTCCCCAGTATCTGGAAGAGAATCCGGAGACTGTCATCGCCCTGGCTTACATCGATGTTGATCTGTATGAGCCCACGCTGGAGATCCTGCACGCCATCCGGCCGCACATGGTCAAGGGAAGCATTCTGGCATTCGATGAACTTGCCCACCCCAAATGGCCCGGCGAGACCAAGGCGCTGGCCGAATTCATGGAGCTCGGCAACGCGAAACTGCGCCAGCTGCCCCACCGTGAATCCCCGATCATCTATCTGGAGTGGGGGGAGAACTGATCCGCCGCCGCTCACCCACACCCCCACCACCGGCCTGTCGCCGGTGACCACCTGCGAATCGAGGTAGCGGCATGAAGGAAATCCTGGTCACCGGCGGCGCCGGTTTCATCGGCTCGCACTATGTGCGCACGCTGCTCGGCGGAGGCTACCCGGAGTGGGAGGGTGCGCATGTCACTGTCCTGGACAAGCTCACCTACGCCGGGAACCGCGCGAACCTCCCCGAGACGCACCCGCGCCTGACCTTCGTCCGCGGCGACATCTGCGACAGCGATCTGCTGCGCCGACTGCTGCCCGGTCACGACGCGGTGGTCCACTTCGCCGCGGAGTCGCACGTGGACCGCTCCCTGGAAGCGGCGGAGGAGTTTGTCCACACCAACGTGACCGGCACTCAGCGGCTGCTCGACGCGGTCCTCGCCAGTGGTGTGCGGCGCGTCGTCCACGTCTCCACCGACGAGGTCTACGGGTCCATAGACGAGGGGTCCTGGACGGAGGACTGGCGGCTCGAGCCCAACTCCCCGTACTCCGCCTCCAAGGCGGCATCGGACCTGCTGGCGCGGTCGTACTGGCGCACCCACGGGCTGAATGTCTCGATCACCCGCTGTTCCAACAACTACGGTCCGTACCAGCACCCCGAGAAACTCATCCCGCTGTTCGTCACCCGTCTGCTCGAAGGCAAGCAGGTGCCGCTCTACGGCGACGGCGGCAACATCCGCGAGTGGCTCCATGTGGACGACCACTGCCGTGCGATCGACCTCGTGCTGAACAAGGGCCGGGCCGGTGAGATCTACAACATCGGCGGCGGCAACGAGCAGACCAACCGGGCCATCACCGAACGCCTGCTCGCACTGACCGGCTCGGACCGGTCCAGGGTCCGCCGGGTCGCCGACCGCAAGGGGCACGACCTGCGCTACTCCCTCGACGAGACGAAGATCTGCGAGGAGCTCGGCTACGCCCCGCAGATCACCTTCGAGCAGGGGCTCGCCGACACCGTGGCCTGGTACCGGGACAACCCCGCCTGGTGGAAGGGCACCACGCGGGCGGGCGGTTCGCAGCCGTGAGGCCCCTCCTTCCCCGGCTCCGGCCGGCGGCGCCGGGCCGCACCGGGCGTGGGCACCCTCGCCGACAGCGGCACCGTCACCGAGTGCAGCTCCCGGGGCAGCGTGCACCCAGGCCCGGGTCGATCGAATGCTCGACTACGTCATCTTCGTCGATGAAGGAATGCGTGGAGGCCCGCGGATGACCATGGAGATCTTGGGCAACGGATTCCTCGCCCGGAACCTGAGCCCTCTCGCGCATCGCCACCAGGGCACGGTCGCCATGGCGGCGGGCGTCTCCTGGGCCAGCGGTACTTCGGACGCCGACTTCGCCCGGGAGGCCGCACTGCTGACACAGGCCGCAGACCGGTGCCGTGCCACCGGGCGACGGCTGCTCTTCTTCTCCACCGCGGCCACCGGCATGTACGGCGCGGTGGACGGGCCCGGCCGGGAGGACAGCCCGATCACCCCCTGCACTCCGTACGGTGCACACAAGCTCGCGCTGGAACGCCAGTTGCAGGATTCCGGTGCCGACCATCTGATCCTGCGTCTGGGGCATCTCGTCGGCACCGGACAGCCCCCGCACCAGCTGATCCCCGCCCTCATCCAGCAGATGCGCAAGGGGACGGTGCGCATCCAGCGCGCCGCCGCCCGTGACCTGATCGACGTCCGCGACGTGGTCACCGTCATCGACCGGCTGCTCGCTCAGGGGCTCTGCGGCGAGACCGTCAACGTGGCCTCCGGTACGGCCGTACCGGTGGAGCGGATCGTCGACCACCTTGAGACCCGACTGGGTCTGTCGGTCCGCCGCCGATACGAGGAGGCGGGCGCCCATCACGTCATCTCCACCGAGAAGTTACGCGCCCTCGTCCCGGAGACGGCGGCCATGGGCTTCGGCCCCGGCTACTACCGGCGGGTGCTCGACGCCTTCATCGCCACGGCTGATCCCTCCACGGCGGCCTGATCGCGCTCCCACCGATCCCTCGGACGGCGCCGCCTGCTGCCCGCGCGATGACGGAGCAGGCCGGAGTGGAGTTGCGCCGCGATCGCCAACTGCGACGCCGCCAGGGCCGCGAGCCGGCCGGCGACACCGTTCACCACCGACAGGGGAGACATCATGGGCAAGCTCTCAAAGGCAGCATGGGGCACGGGGCCGAGCCGGGGAACCGGGCGGGCCACCGCCCCGGACGTCCTGGTCAACCCTGCGGGCGTGGTGGTCAAGGTCGTCCTGGAGCAGCTCGTGCCGGACTTCTCCCGGTGCCTGGGCGCCCTGCGGGGCACCGTCAGCAGTGTGACGCCGGGCGGCACGGACAAGGGGCGATCCAGTCGATCCAGTCGCCGTGGCCGACGCGTTCACCGCGCAGGTGGTCGGAGCAGAAGCGTCCTGCCCGTATGCCCTCCCTGTCGCCGCGTTCGGGAAGCGGGACAGCCGGCGTGTGCCTGCCCCAGCGGCCGGCACACGCCGGAGCACCGCGTCATCGGGGGCGATCACCTGCGTGTGGAGATCTCGACATGACACATGAGCAGCTTTGCGTGGGGGTACTGGGAGGCAGCGGTTTCGTGGGCCGGAACCTGCGCGCAGCCTTCCGGTCGTCGGGCGCCCGGGTCGTCAGCGTCTCCCGGACCCTGCCCGGCAGCGCCGGCGGCGACGATCCGGAGGGCGAGCGCTCCATCGCCTTCGACCTGCTCGCGGACGGACCCGCGGACCTTGTCGCGATGCTCGCCGACACCGGGGCGGATGTGATCGTCAATGCCGCCGGCGGCTATTGGAAGATGACAGGGCAACAGATGTGGGGAGCCAATACGGAGCTGGTGACCGCCCTGGTGGCGGCGGTGCGGAAGCTGCCGCACCGGCCCCTGCTGATCCAGCTCGGCAGCGTCCACGAGTACGGCTCCGGAAGCAGGGACGCCGGTATCACCGAGGAGCGGACACCAGCTCCGGTCAACGCCTACGGCCGCTCGAAACTGGAGGCGGCACGCCGCGTACTGGATGCGGCCGGCACCTCCGAGCTGAACGTCGTCGTGCTGCGGATCGCCAACATCATCGGCCCGGGTTTGCCGGCCGGCAGTCTCCTCGGCGACATCGCGGCGCACCTGAAGCGGTTTGCCCGGGACGGCGACGCCGCCGACAGCGAGCTGGTCCTCGGCCCACTGGACGCGGAGCGTGACTTCGTCGACGTACGCGACGTGGCCGACGCCATCCTTGCCGTGGCGCGCGCGCCACGGGCCGACGTGTCGGGGCGCGTTATCAACATCGGCAGCGGCGCGGCGGTCAGCGCGCGCCTGGTGGCAGAGCGGCTGATCCAACTCAGCGAACTGCCGGTCCGGCTGGTCGAGCGGGCCCGGACGGACACCTCCCGCAGTGACGTGGACTGCCAGATGCTGGACATCTCCCTGGCGCGGCGGCTGTTGGGCTGGGAACCGCGCCGTGACCTGGACGCCTCACTCACCGCGCTCCTCGGGGCCGCGTGAGTCCGTCCGGCCTCGAGCCACTGCGTTCCGCCCCTCCACCGCCGGTTCGTCCGCCCCGTTGCCGGGTGAGGCGGCCTGCGGCCTTCCCTGCACGACACTCCCAACGGAGAAGCACCCATGCGTGTTCTGTTCGCCGTCTTTCCCGCCACCGCACATGTGCACCCGATCGTTCCGCTGGCCTGGGCCCTGCAGAACGCCGGCCACGAGGTACGGGTGGCCATTCATCCCGACGCCGTGGACCTCGTCACCAGCGCGGGCCTCGCGGCCGTGCCTCTCGGCTCCCGCGACAAGCTCGCCTCAGTGGTCGAGTTCAACACGAATCCCGACCTGACCGACAGCCTTGACGACGCCCTGTTCCTGGACACCGCGGATACCTCCGGCTGGGAGGAGCAGTGGGAGGGGATGTGCAAGGTCCTGTCGCTCTACCGCCAGGTCCTGCCCGACTTGGTTGACTTCACCCGCAGTTGGAAGCCAGACCTGGTGGTGTGGGACCAGTTCTGCGTTCCGGCCGCGGTGGCCGCGCGGGTCAGCGGCGCGGCCCAGGCCCGCATGCTGTGGGGGCGCGACAACATCGGCTGGCTGCGCGCGCGGTCTCGGGAGCACCTGGCGGCGCGGGGGGCGCAGCCGCCGGAGGACCCGGTACACGCCCTGATGGAGGGCATGCTGACGCCCTACGGTCTTGAGTACGAGGAGGAGTTGCTGCTCGGGCAGTGGACCATCGACCCCATGCCGAGAGGGATGCAGCTGCCGGTCGACCTGCCGTTCATCTCGATGCGCCGGATTCCCTTCAACGGGACAGCCTCCGTGCCCAGTTGGGTCAACGAGCGGCCCGAGCGCCCGCGAGTCTGCCTCACCCTCGGTGTCGGCGGGCGCGGCCGCCAGCTCTTCCGGCAGAGCGGTGTGTCGTTCGCCGAGGTCGTCGAGGCAGTGGCCGAGCTGGACGTGGAGCTGGTGGCCACGGTGGGCGCCGCGCAGCGGAACTCCATCGCCGCGGTGCCGGACAACGTTCGCCTGGTGGAGTACATACCGCTCAGCTACCTGCTGCCGACCTGCTCGGCGGTCATCTACCACGGTGGCGGCGGCACTTTCGCGGCCTCGGTGGCGCACCGGGTGCCGCAGTTGATCACGCCGATGCTGTTCTGGGGCGAGACCACCATCGCCCAGCACGTCGCCGACAGCGGCGCCGGACTGGTGATCGACAGCAACCGGTTCACTGCGGACGCCCTGCAGAAGGGGCTCACCCGGCTGCTCGAGGATCAGTCCTTCCAGGACGGTGCCGCCGTGCTGCACAGGGAGTGGGAGGAGACGCCCTCTCCTGCCGACCTCGTCCCGGTACTGGAGGAACTGACCGCCCGCCACCGCCGCTGAGGGCGGCGAGCCGGTCAAACGGACCCCCTGCTCGATGAGCAGGGGGTCTTTTTCCGTTTCCGGGCCTGATCGCGCAGGGGGCAGGCGCCCGCCGAGAGGGGGCGGTGCTGCGGCCACCGCGCCGGCCGGCACGGTACCGGGGCCTCGGGCCAACCGCATCGGTCGGGCGTCTCCCTGCTGATCAGCGCGCTTGATTTGTGCGACGATGCCGATATGAACCGACTGGCCAACGAGCAGTCGCCCTACCTGCTCCAGCACGCCGACAACCCGGTCGATTGGTGGCCGTGGTCCACCGACGCGTTCGAGGAGGCCCGCCGGCGAGGCGTGCCGGTACTGCTCAGTGTCGGCTACAGCTCGTGTCACTGGTGTCACGTGATGGCCCACGAGAGTTTCGAGGACCCCGACACCGCCGCGCTGCTCAACGAGCACTTCGTGGCCGTCAAGGTCGACCGGGAGGAGCGTCCGGACGTCGACGCCGTCTACATGGAGGCCGTGCAGGCCGCCACCGGGCAGGGTGGCTGGCCGATGACCGTCTTTCTCACCCCGGACGCCGAGCCGTTCTACTTCGGTACGTACTTCCCGCCCGAGCCCCGTCACGGTATGCCGTCCTTCGGGCAGATCCTCGAAGGGGTGCGTACCGCCTGGGCCGACCGCCGGGACGAGGTCGGGGAGGTCGCCGGACGGATCGTCGCCGACCTCGCCGGACGGTCTCTGGCCGGGTCGCTGCCCGCGGACCGGCAGCCGCCGCGTCCCGAGGAGCTGCACGGTGCTCTGATGGGCCTCACCCGCGAATTCGACGCGGTGCATGGTGGATTCGGTGGCGCGCCCAAGTTTCCGCCGTCCATGGTGGTGGAGTTCCTGCTCCGCCACCACGCGCGCACCGGCTCCGCCGGAGCCCTGGAAATGGCGGAGGCGACCTGCGCGGCGATGGCGCGCGGTGGCATCTACGACCAGCTCGGCGGTGGTTTCGCGCGCTATGCGGTGGACGCCACCTGGACCGTGCCGCACTTCGAGAAGATGCTCTACGACAACGCCCTGCTGTGCCGGACCTACGCCCATCTGTGGCGGTCCACCGGCTCGGAGCAGGCCCGCCGGATCGCCGTGGAGACCGCCGACTTCATGGTCCGCGAACTCCGTACCGACCAGGGCGGCTTCGCCTCCGCGCTGGACGCGGACAGCGACGACGGCACCGGGAAGCACGTCGAGGGCGCCTACTACGTCTGGACGCCCGGGCAGCTGCGCGCCGTACTGGGCGACGAGGACGCCGAATTCGCCGCCGCCTCCTTCGGCGTCACCGAGGAGGGCACCTTCGAGGAGGGCGCCTCGGTCCTCCAACTCCCGGACACCGAAGGCCCGGTTGACGCCGAACGGATGGCCTCCGTCAAGCGGCGGCTGCTCGCGGCGCGGGACCGGCGGCCGCGCCCCGGCCGTGACGACAAGGTCGTCGCCTCCTGGAACGGGCTGGCCATCGCCGCGCTCGCCGAAACCGGTGCCTACTTCGACCGGCCGGATCTGATCCAGGCCGCCACCGACGCCGCCGACCTGCTGGTCCGCGTCCACATGGACTGGCAGGCCCGGCTGCACCGCACCTCCCGCGACGGCACCCCCGGCGCCAACTCCGGCGTCCTGGAGGACTACGCCGACGTCGCGGAGGGCTTCCTCAGCCTGGCCTCGGCCACCGGGGAGGGGGTCTGGGTGGAGTTCGCGGGGTTCTTCCTGGACACCGTCCTGCTCCAGTTCACCTCCGAGGACGGCGCGCTCTACGACACCGCGGCCGACGCCGAGGCGCTGATCCGCCGCCCCCAGGACCCCACCGACAATGCGACGCCCTCCGGGTGGACCGCGGCGGCCGGCGCCCTGCTCTCGTATGCGGCACTCACCGGCAGCGCCCTCCACCGGGACGCGGCGGAGCGGGCCCTGGCCATCGTCACGGCGCTCGCCGGCCGGGCCCCGCGCTTCATCGGGTGGGGCCTGGCCGTCGCCGAGGCCGCGCTGGACGGGCCGCGCGAGGTCGCGGTCGTCGGCCCGCAGGGCGATCCGGCCACCGTCGCCCTGCACCGCGCCGCGCTGCTCGGCACCGCCCCCGGGGCGGTTGTCGCACTGGGCGCCCCCGGGGCCGACGAGGTACCGCTCCTCCAGGACCGCCCCCTGGTCGACGGCCGGCCGGCTGCCTACGTCTGCCGCCGCTTCACCTGCGAGCGTCCGACGACCGACCCGGAGGAGCTGGCGGAGCGACTCCGGGGATGAGACAGCGGGCCCCTGGGACGTCCGGCGCGCCGACCGCCCCAGGGGCCACCGCTGCCCGTCCCGTTCATGAACCGGCCAAAGGGCTGCCTTGGCGTGCGCGGCACGTGTTTAGCCGCGGGCCATGACACACCGCACACACTGCTCACACCGGGAAGTCCGCGTACGACCACCTGGACGTGATCCCCGAGTGGAACCGGCGGTTCGGCGAAGGGCTGCGCGACGGCACCCTCACCTTCCCGCACACCCGGCTGCAATGCATCGAACAGGCGCCCCGGGCGCTGCGCGAGCTGACCGAGAGCCGTCATCTGGGCGCCGTACTCGTGGAGTTGTGAGGCGGGGGGGGGGCGGGCGGGAGGGGCCGCTTTGCCGCGGGACCTGCTCTCTACACCCGCCCACCCCCCGAAGGGGGGTGGGCGGCGGGGAAAAAACCACCTGGGAAAGTAACGGGGGCCCACCCGAAAGACCCCCCTCAGAGCCTGAGCCCCCGCGCCAGTACGTCCATCGTCTGATGGATCAGCGCCTCCAGCTCGGCGGTCTGGCCGCCTTCGACCCAGCTCAGCATGGCCTCCTGGAGCGCGGCCAGGATCGCCGCGCTGATCACCCTCAGTTCCAGATCGCCGGCCGGACGGCCGGTGCGCTCCGCCAGTACCGCGCTGATCAGCGTGGCGTCCCGGGCGGTGTTCTCCGCCGTACGGCCCCGGATGGCGGGCACTTCACGGATCAGCCGGATGCGCTGGACGAGTTCCCTGCGGTCCGCCCCGGTGATCTCGCGCAGCGCCTCGACCGTCACCCGCCGCATCGACTCCACCATCGGCTCGTCCGTGGGACGGGCCCGCAGTCCGGCCTCCAAGACGGTGTCGTACTCGTCCGTGAGCACGATGTCCTCCTTGGTCGGGAAGTAGCGGAAGACCGTGCTCGGGGAGACGTCGGCGGCCTCGGCGATCTGATCGATGGGGGTCGCGTCGTACCCCTGTTCCTCGAAGAGCCGGTAGGCGGCCCGCCGGATCGCCTGGCGGGTCTGGATCTTCTTCCGCTCCCGCAGCCCGATCTTCGGCGTCCCGGGCGGCGTGCTGGCGGAGGTACGTGCGGAGACCATGCGCAGCATTGTCGGGCATCAGAAGTCCCCGAGGCCACGGCTTGTGCGGGAGCCGTACCGCGCCCCGTACGGCGGCTGAACAGGGCGACGCCCGGCCTCCCGGCGAAGCCGGGTTCGCCTCACATGACAGGACGTGACAGGACGCGACAGGAAGCGACAGAAGCAGCACCCTCGAAGGAAGGCGATCGCCGAAATCCTCTCGCCGCGAATCCGGCAGCCCGCCCATGGTTATTACGCTGAGTTACGGGAATTGTTACCGTGAGCGACGGGCTGCAAGCGGCGAGTGGCGAGCGGCGGGCTACGAGTGAGGGGTGGAGGCGTGCCGGTGATGGCCTCAGTGAAATGTTCGGCAAAGCCTCGTGGCCGCAGCCAGGAAGGCTGCGGCCACGAAGCCACGGGGGGGGGGGGCTCGGTCCGTCGAAGGCGGGGCTCAGGCGTGGGTGTACGCCACCAGGGAGATGCCGACGTAGTGGACGACGAAGGCGGCCAGGGTGAAGGAGTGGAAGACCTCGTGGAAGCCGAACCAGCGGGGTGAGGGGTTGGGGCGCTTGAGCCCGTAGATCACGCCGCCGGCGCTGTAGAGCAGGCCGCCGACGATGACCAGGACGAGGACGGCGACGCCGCCGGTGCGCAGGAAGTCGGGCAGGAAGAAGACGGCGGCCCAGCCCATGGCGATGTAGCAGGGGGTGTAGAGCCAGCGGGGGGCGCCGACCCAGAAGACCCGGAAGAGAATTCCGGCCAGTGCGGCCGCCCAGACCGCCCAGAGCAGGGCCTCGCCGCGGGAGCCGGGCATCAGCAGCATCGTCAGCGGCGTATAGGTGCCGGCGATGATCAGGAAGATGTTGGCGTGGTCGAGCCGGCGCAGGATGCCGTCCGCGCGCGGGCCCCAATTGCCGCGGTGGTAAAGGGCGCTGACGCCGAAGAGCAGGCAGGCGGTCAGGGTGTAGATGGCGCAGGCCAGGCGGCCGCGGGGGCTGTCGGCGAGGGCGGTGAGCAGGACGCCGGAGAGCAGGGCGGCGGGGAACATCCCGGCGTGCAGCCAGCCGCGGAGTCTGGGCTTCAGGGGTGCGGCCGCGGCGGCGACCGCCGCGATCGCGGGCGGCGCGGAGGAGTGCGGGCTCTCGGCGGCGTCGGGCGCGGAAGTCATGGCGGTAATGCTACCTACGCGACCGTAAGTTACGGATTCGTGGCGAAGTGGTGACGGTCACGAAGGCGCCCTCTGGACAGAACCCCGGAACGGTCGGATGATCAAATGAGTGCGGTCGGCACCGGATGAGCGGTCACGAAGCATCCGGGTCGCAGCCCCCAAGGGGCAGACATCTAAAGAAGCGGATTTTCCCGGCAAAACCGGGCATAAATCTGTCCACACCCTCATCTAGGAGCGATCGTGGCGCGCGACAACGCGGCTCCCCCCGTCCTCACCCGTCACCAGGGCCTCATTTCCTGGGTCGACGAGATCGCAGCGATCACCCAGCCCGACCGGGTCGTCTGGTGTGACGGCTCGGAGGCGGAGTACGAGCGTCTGTGTGAGGAGCTCGTCGACAAGGGCACGTTCAAGAAGCTCGACCCGATCAAGCGCCCCAACTCGTACTACGCGGCCTCCGACCCCTCGGACGTGGCGCGGGTCGAGGACCGCACCTTCATCTGCTCCCAGAAGGAGGAGGACGCCGGCCCCACGAACCACTGGAAGGACCCCGCCGAGATGCGGGAGATCTTCGCCGGTGACCAGGGAATCTTCCGCGGTTCGATGCGCGGCCGGACGATGTACGTCGTCCCGTTCTGCATGGGCCCGCTCGGCTCGCCGCTGTCCGCGATCGGCGTGGAGATCACCGACTCCGCCTATGTCGCGGTCTCGATGCGCACGATGACGCGCATGGGGCAGCCGGTGCTCGACGAGCTCGGCGACGACGGCTTCTTCGTCAAGGCGGTGCACACCCTCGGCGCACCGCTGGCCGAGGGCGAGGCCGATGTGCCGTGGCCGTGCAGCTCCACCAAGTACATCTCGCACTTCCCCGAGGACCGGGAGATCTGGTCCTTCGGCTCCGGCTACGGCGGCAACGCCCTGCTCGGCAAGAAGTGTTACGCGCTGCGGATCGCCTCCGTCATGGCGCGCGACGAGGGCTGGCTCGCCGAGCACATGCTGATCCTCAAACTCACCCCGCCGCAGGGCGAGTCCAAGTACGTCGCCGCCGCCTTCCCGAGCGCCTGTGGCAAGACCAACCTCGCGATGCTGGAGCCGACGATCTCCGGCTGGACCGTCGAGACCATCGGCGACGACATCGCCTGGATGCGCTTCGGTGAGGACGGCCGCCTCTACGCCATCAACCCCGAGGCCGGTTTCTTCGGTGTCGCGCCCGGCACCGGCGAGCACACCAACGCCAACGCCATGAAGACGATGTGGGGCAACTCCGTCTTCACCAACGTCGCGCTCACCGACGACGGCGACGTCTGGTGGGAGGGCATGACCGAGGAGAAGCCCGCCCATCTGACCGACTGGAAGGGCAACGACTGGACCCCGGAGTCCGGGACCCCGGCCGCCCACCCCAATGCCCGCTTCACCGTCCCGGCCGGCCAGTGCCCGATCATCGCGCCCGAGTGGGAGGACCCCAAGGGCGTCCCGATCTCGGCGATCCTCTTCGGTGGCCGTCGCGCCAGCGCCGTGCCGCTGGTGACCGAGTCGCTGACCTGGCAGCACGGTGTCTTCCTCGGCGCCAACGTCGCCAGCGAGAAGACCGCCGCGGCCGAGGGCAAGGTCGGCGAGCTGCGCCGGGACCCGTTCGCCATGCTGCCGTTCTGCGGCTACAACATGGGCGACTACATGGGGCATTGGGTCAAGGTCGGCGCGGACAAGGACCAGGCCAAGCTGCCGAAGATCTACTACGTCAACTGGTTCCGCAAGGACGACAAGGGCCGCTTCGTGTGGCCGGGCTTCGGCGAGAACGGCCGGGTGCTCAAGTGGATCGTCGAGCGGCTGGACGGCAAGGCCGACGGTGTCGAGACCCCGATCGGTGTGCTGCCCACGAAGGAGGCGCTGGACACCGAGGGCCTCGGCCTCGACGACGCCGACCTCGACTTCCTGCTCACCGTCGACAAGGACGTGTGGCGCGAGGAGGCGGCGCTGATCCCCGAGCACCTCAACACCTTCGGTGACCACACGCCGAAGGAGCTGTGGGACGAGTACCGCGCACTGGTGCAGCGGCTCGGCTGATCACCCGCATCGCACACGAGCCGGGGCCCCGCACAGGACGTGCGGGGCCCCGGCTCGTAGCTGTGGGTGAGCTGATGTGGTGCGGACCGGCTGGGCCGGTCGGGTGAGGCGGGCCTGGCCGGTCCCGGCGCCCGGGCTCAGGCCGTGGCGAGATCCCGGAGCGGGTCGGCGTGCGCCGCCATCCGCTCGGTGGCCAGCTCCATCGCCGCCGTGTCGCCGCGGGTGGTGGCGACCGCCAGGGCGTTCCCGGCGAGGGTGTGGGCGCGCTGCCGGAGGGCCTCGGCCCGGGGCGGGGTGCCGCCGCCGGTGGGCTCGGCGCGCAGCGGATGGTGGCCGCCGCTCAGCCGCGTGACCTGCTCGGCGATGCGCTCGGCCGCGGCGGCCAGCGCGGCGCCGTCCAGCCCGGTGTCCTGCGGTGCGCCGCCGTCCGTCCGCGTCGCCAGCGCATGCAGCTCATCGGTGACGGTGAGCAGCGCCGTCAGCTGACTGGCGAGCCGGATGTCCAGCTCCTGCTCGCGCGAGCGGTGCGGGACCTCCGGGGCGGCGGCCATGGTGTGGACCGACTTGGTGCGGATCGGTTCGTACATGGGACGGCCTCCTGAAAACGTTCAGGAGACCATCCTAGCTTAGACACGGTCTAAAGTTGTGGCTCTTACAGAGGTGCGCTCCGGGTCAGTACTGCCCGTAGCCGTCCAGGAAGGAGCCGATCCGGGTGACGGCGTCCGCCAGGTCGTCCTTGCTGGGCAGCGTGACCAGGCGGAAGTGGTCGGGCTCCGGCCAGTTGAAGCCGGTGCCGTGCACGATCATGATCTTCTCCTCGCGCAGCAGGTCGAGCACCATCTGCCGGTCATCCTTGACCTTGTAGACCTTGGGGTCCAGCCGCGGGAAGGCGTACAGCGCGCCCTTCGGCTTGACGCAGCTGACGCCGGGGATCTGGGTGAGCAGCTCGTACGCGGTGTCGCGCTGCTCCAGCAGCCGGCCGCCGGGCAGTACCAGATCGTTGATCGACTGCCGGCCGCCGAGGGCGGTGGCGACCGCGTGCTGGGCCGGCATGTTGGCGCACAGCCGCATGTTGGCGAGGATCGTCAGCCCCTCGATGTACGAGGAGGCGTGCGCCTTCGGGCCGCAGACCGCCATCCAGCCGCTGCGGTAGCCCGCCACCCGGTACGACTTCGACAGCCCGTTGAAGGTCAGGGTCAGCAGGTCAGGGGCGAGCGAGGCGAACGGGGTGTGGGTGACGCCGTCGTAGAGGATCTTGTCGTAGATCTCGTCGGCGCAGACGATCAGGTTGTGCCGCCGGGCGATCTCCGCGATCCCGCGCAACAGCTCGTCGTCGTAGACGGCACCCGTGGGGTTGTTGGGGTTGATGACGACGATGGCCTTGGTGCGGTCGGTGACCTTGCGCTCGATGTCGGCGAGGTCCGGCATCCAGTCCGCCTGCTCGTCGCAGCGGTAGTGCACGGCGGTGCCGCCGGAGAGCGAGACCGACGCCGTCCACAGCGGATAGTCCGGGGCCGGGACCAGCACCTCGTCGCCGTCGTCCAGCAGCGCCTGCATCGACATCTGGATCAGCTCGGAGACGCCGTTGCCCAGGTAGATGTCGTCGACGGAGAGGTCGATGCCCTGCGTCTGGTAGTGCTGCATCACCGCGCGGCGGGCGGAGAGCAGGCCCTTGGCGTCCCCGTAGCCGTGTGCCGTGCCGACCGTGCGGAGGATGTCCTCCAGGATCTCGGGCGGGCACTCGAAGCCGAACGCCGCCGGATTGCCGGTGTTGAGCTTGAGGATGCGGTGACCGGCAGCCTCCAGCCGCATCGCCTCCTCAAGAACCGGGCCACGGATCTCGTAGCAGACGTTGGCGAGCTTCGTTGACTGGATCACCTGCATGTCCGCCACCTTACGGGCGCGTATCGACGGCCGCCCGGTGTTTTTCCCCACGTTGACCGGGAGACGGGTGTGGACCTCCTCACGCCCGGTGACCGGGCGGGGTGCCGGGGTGCGGATTGCGCGACGGCCCGCGGGCCGCGGGCCCGCGCCGCTACGCTCCGGAGCATGCCCATCTCGGTTCCGTTACCACCGGCCGCCCCGCCGTCGACCCCCTCCTCGTCCGTGCCGGCGCCGGCCGCGACCCCGCTGCACGGACCCTTCGCGCTGCTCAACGACGAGCCGGTGGCCGAGCCCGGCGCGGATCTGCTCGGCGCCGGCCGGGCCGCCGGCCGGCTCGCCGGGCTCCTGGTCGCCTCCCGCGGCGCCACCCCCTTCACGCTCGCCGTCGACGCGGGCTGGGGCATGGGAAAGAGCAGCCTGATGCGGCTGGTCGACGCGGAGCTGGCGGACGCCCCCGAGGTGCACACCGTCTGGTACAACGCCTGGACCTCGACCGGCGCCGACGCGCTGGAAGGTCTGATCAAGTCCGTCCTGATGCGCTTCGACCGGCGGGTGCTGCGGCGGGCGCTCCAGCGGATCTCCGAGCGGCGGGCGCTGCTGCGGGCCGTACGGGCCGTGACGACGGTCGCCGCCGGGCCGCTCGGGGTGGCCGGCCTGGTCGACGAGCTGTGGCGCGGCCTGTCCGTCAACTCCCAGGCCCGCAACGAGATGCGGGAGGCGATCGGCGCTCTGGTGGAGGAGTGGTCCGAGACCGCCGAGTTCCGGCCGCGCCGCCTCCTGGTCGTCTTCATCGACGACCTCGACCGCTGCTCCGAGGAGACGGTGCTCGCCGTCTGCGAGGCGGTGAAGGTCTATCTGGACGTGCCGGGGCTGGCGTTCGTCATCGGCTGCGACCGTTCGGCGCTGGCGCCCAACGGGCTGTTGCGCGATCTGTCGCCCGCCGCCTCGGCGTTCATGGAAAAAATCTTCCAGACCAGCTATCGCATTCCGGTCGCCGACCAGCAGGGCGTCCGGGAGTACATCGACCGGTGTGCCCGCGCCGTCGGGATCGACCAGCTCCTGGACGAGCGGCTGACCACCCTGCTCGCGGAGCGCTCGGCCCGCAATCCGCGCCGCATCAAGCGCCTGGTGAACGGCTTCGTGCTGGAGGCGACGCTCAATCCGATGTGGGAGGACTTCCCGCCGGAGGCGGTGGTCAGGACCCTGCTGCTGCAGTACTTCTACCCCGACTTCTACCGGATGGTGGCCGGGGTTCCGGGGCCCGGCGCGGGCGATGTGATCGCGGAGTTCCGTACGTACCAGCAGGTGCGCCGGCTGCTGCGGTCGCCGGAGCCGCTCCCCGAGGCCGAGCTGGCGCGGGTGAACCGCTTCCTCCTCGAACACGACCTGCCGGAACAGGCCGGGGCCGCCGGAGCCGAGACGCTGGGCCGGCTGGAGCGCCAACTCCCCAGCGGCTTCCCGGAGATGGTGACCGACCAGGAGTTCACCTCGCTGATCGACGGCCTGGTGGCGCTGCCCCGCTCCGAGGAGCTGCTGCGCCGGCTGCGCGAGGGAGCCGAACTCCCGGCCCCCGTGGAGCCCGAGTCCGCGTACAGCGCGGCGGTCGCGTACGGTGCGGCGCCTGCGTACGTTGCGGCGCCCGCATACGGGACGGCGCCCGCATACGGGACGGCGCCCGCGTACGGCACGGCGTCCCCGTACGGCGCGGCGCCGCCGGGTCGGACCGTGAACGCCCGGGCGGACGACGCGGTGCTGCGCGGGGTGCGCATCCTGTGGGTGGACGACCATCCGCGGAACAACGAGACGCTGGTCAGCGCCTTCCGGGCGGCGGGCGCCGTGGTGCGGATCGCCGAGGACTCGGAGGCCGCGGACGCCGCCCTTGCCGTCGAGTCGCCGACCGTGCTCGTCTCCGACATCGCCCGGGGCGCCAATCCGCGGGAGGGTCTGGAGCACATCGGGCGGCTGCGGAGCGAGGGCCGCTACACCGGTCCGGTCGTCTTCTACGCGGGCCGGGTCACCCCGGAACGGACCGCGCTGGCCCGGGAGTTGGGGGCCCATCTGACGAGCAGCGGGCCGGAGATCGAGCGGCTGGTGCTGCGCGCGGCCGAGGGGGAGCTGCCGCCGCCCGCCTGACCTCAGCCCCGGCCGGGTGTCCGCCGCACCGCGCGCCCCGCCAGGACGTCCGTGCGCCTGCCGTCCGCCATCACGAACCGGCCGTCGATCAGGACGTGCGGAATGCCGGTGGGCAGGGTGCGCGGGGCGTCGAAGGTGGACCCGGCGGCGACCGTCTCCGGGTCGAAGAGGACCAGGTCGGCGCGGTGGCCCTCGCGCACCAGGCCGCGGTCGGGGAGCCGCAGCCGGGCGGCCGGACGGCCCGTCAGATGCGCGACGCACTCCTCCAGCGACAGCACCCCCAGCTCACGGACGTACCTGCCGAGGTACTGGGGGAAGGTGCCGTACGCGCGCGGATGCGGCTTGGCGCCCTGGAGGATGCCGTCGCTGCCACCGGTGTGCACCCGGTGGCGCATGATCCGGCGGACGTTGTCCTCGTGGCCGACGTGCTGCAGGATCGTCGAGCCTAGGCGGTCCTCGATCAGCAGCCGGCGGGCGGTCCGCCACGGCTCCTCCCCGCGCTCCGCGGCACTGCGGGCGACGGTCTTGCCGACCTGGTCCGCCAGCGCCGGGTCCGCGACGCCGGAGATCTCGATGGTGTCCCACGCGATGGGCACCCCGTGACAGCCGTCGGCGCCCGCCACCTCCATGTCGTGCCGGATGCGCGCGGCCGTCGCCTCGTCGCGCAGGCGGGTCAGGATCGCCTCCGGGCCGCCCTCGCTCGCCCAGCTCGGCAGCATGGCGACCAGGGTCGTACAGCCGGGGGTGTACGGATAGGTGTCCAGGGTGAGGTCCGCACCGGCGTCCAGTGCGCGGTCCAGGAGCGCGAGCAGCTCGGGGGCGCGGCCCTCGTTGACGCCGAAGTTCATGGTGGCGTGCGCCAGATGCAGCGCACAGCCCGCCTCGCGGGTGAGGGCCACCATCTCCTCGTACGCCTGGAGGGCGCCGGCGCCGTAGGAGCGGTGGTGCGGGCAGTAGTAGCCGTCGTAGCGGGCCACCACCCGGCAGAGTTCGGTCAGCTCGGCGTCGGAGGCGTACATGCCGGGGGTGTAGGTCAGCCCGGAGGACAGCCCGACCGCGCCCTGCTCCAGGCCCTCGGCGACCAGCTGCCGCATCCGCGCCAGCTCGCCGTCGGTGGCCGCGCGGTCGTCCCAGCCCATGGCGAGCATCCGTACGGTGCCCTGCGGGACGAGGTAGGCGGCGTTGACGGCAATGCCGTGGCCGTCGAAGCCGTGGTCGAGGCGGTCGAGGTAGCCGCCGACGGTGCGCCAGGTGAAGTCGACGGAGGTGTCGCCGGGGCACCCGCCGTTCCAGCCGGTGATCTGGGCGCGGACCTCGGCGAGGGTGCGGTCGTCGACCGGTGCGTACGACAGGCCGTCCTGGCCGAGGACTTCGAGGGTGACGCCCTGGGCGGCCTTCGCCTCGTGCGCGGGGTCCCGCAGCAGCGCCAGATCGCTGTGCGCGTGCATGTCGATGAAGCCGGGGGAGAGGGCGAGGCCCTGGCCCTCCACCACGTGGGCGGCGCCCGGCCGCCGGCCGCCGTCCGACGCACGGTGGATCTCGGCGATCCGGCCGCCGGACAGGGCGACATCGGCGCGGTAGGACGGCCCGCCGGACCCGTCGATGACGCGCACGTCGCGGAACACGGTGTCCATGGGGCCTGCCTCTTTCCGTGCCTCGGTGCCCAGGGGACGGGGGCCGGCGGCGCGCACCGCGGGGGTCGGCGCGCACCGCCGGCGTCCGGGGACGGGAGCGGAACTCCGGTCCCCGGGAAGCCGACGGGACCGGGAACGGCCCCGCAGGCAGGTCCTAGGGCCTGTCGTCAAACTCCCGCCTGCCCCGCGACGCTCCCCCAGCTACCGCTGGGAGGTGCCCCCAGGCACGCACGCTCGCCGCGTTGTCG